>NZ_JBPJUQ010000062.1:0-57967 GCF_051192615.1 Streptosporangium sp. G11 | reverse complement strand
CCCAAGGACTACTTACATAATTACGATCGCTGTGAGCGAACGTCGGCAAGTTCGGGAACGCCCATCCCACTCGTAGAACGCCAGGTCCAGGGCCGAAACCTTCACCGCCTGGGCGACGTGGTCCACCACGTCATTGAGCAGTTCGGTCCGACCGCGGGGGAACCGGCCATGCAGCTGGTGGAACTTGAGCATCAGCGCGAAGCGCGGTGTCGGTAAGAGGGGTCCCGGTAGCAACGGCGGAAAATCCAACGGATATTGCTTCGCCAGCGTCGACGTGGAGCACTCTGGCGAGGTCAGCGGCATCTTCAGCCCAGCCCGCCGCACCCACCAACCGGCACACCAGCGATACGACGCCCTCACATCCGAGCAGGTCAGGAGTATATCCGTTGGATTTTCGGCGATTACTACCGGAACCCCAGCTGGCCGACAGCTTGCACCGATCCAGGTGGCGGTGCATGGCGGCCAGGGCGTGCTGCGCGGCCGCCGCGACGTCGGCACTGGGGCGGAGCGAGACGACGGGCGCATTCATCGCGCCTGGTCCGGGTCGATGCCCAGGACGTCCTGGATCGCGGTGTCACGCACGTAGCGGTCGTAGGCGGCCGCGATGGTCTCGGCCGCGGCGACCAGGTCCAAGTGGGTGCGGCCGTCCAACGCCAGCGGCCCGCGCCGTCCGCGCCAGGTCACCTCCCGCCGGGCGTCGGCGTTGAACAGGGAGATCTCCAGCTTGTCCTCGATGACCGTGTCGGTGTTGGCTCGGGAGAACGCGACCTGGAGATATCGGCGCATTCACGGTGAGCTGGTCGGCCTGGGCTACGCGGTCGCCCGTCGACGGTGTGGGCGATCCCTCAAGGCCGCGGGGATGGCGCGTCTTCGAAGCGTGCGGGGCCGACGCGGCGCGCGTTCCTTGTACGCCGCGAATGCCTGGACCGGATGCTGATCACCGGTGAGCGGCATCTGCGACACGTCCTGGGGGAGTACGCCGATCACTACAACCGCCATCGACCTCACCGGACCCTGAACGAGACATCGCCGAACGGACGGCCCGATCCGCCCCTGGGCGACGGCCGCACTCGGCTGGTTCGCAGAGATCGCCTCGGTGGCCTGATCCATGAGCACGCGCAGGTGGCTCAGGGTGCCACCATTTCGCCACCCAAAGGGTTGCGGGCGTCAAATCACCGGCTCGGCGCCCTCTACTGTCCCCTGAGTGCGAGGTCCGGGCCGCTTCCCCACGACCCAGGCCCTCCTATGTCCACAATAAGCATCAATGTCCGAATTTGATACGCTTCGCTCATGACGACAGCGGATACGGCACACCCGTACGACGAGGCGCCGCCCGAGGTGCCACAGGTTGAAGTCACCCTCCACGTCAACGGCACCTCCCACCGACTGCGGCTCGACGCCCGTGTTACCTTGCTGGACGCCTTGCGCGACCACCTGGCTCTCACCGGGGCGAAGAAGGGGTGCGACCAGGGCGCCTGCGGCGCCTGCACCGTGTTGGTCGACGGCAAGCGCGTGGTGTCGTGCCTGATGCTCGCCGCCCAGTGCGAGGACCGTGAGGTCACCACCGTCGAATCCCTGTCCGAGGCAGGGGCGCCACATCCTGTGCAGGCGGCCTTCGCCCGGCACGATGCGTTCCAGTGCGGCTACTGCACTCCTGGACAGATCATGTCGGCGGTGTCCCTGCTGGCGGAGGGCCGAGCGGACTCGGATGAGGACATCCGCGAGTTCATGAGCGGCAACATCTGCCGCTGCGGCGCCTACCCGAACATCTGCGCGGCGATCCGCGAAGTGGCTGCGGGAGGCTGAAGAATGCGTCCATTCGAATATGTCCGAGCCGCCGATGCCGGTCAGGCCGTGGCCATGGTCAGCGCCGACCCGAACACCTCCTTTCTCGCGGGCGGTACCACGCAGCTGGACCTGATGAAGGACGGCGTGCTAGGCCCCGAGCGGCTTGTCGACATCACCCGGCTGCCGTTGGGCGGCATCACGCACACCGGCTCGGCGATCCGTGTCGGCGCGCTGACCACCATGGAAGAATTGGCCGCCGACCCCGTCGTGATCGAACGGCTTTCCTTCGTCCGCGAAGCCCTTCTGCTCGGAGCCTCCACCCAGCTGCGCAACATGGCCACCATTGGGGGCAACCTGCTGCAGCGGGCTCGGTGCCGCTACTTCCGGGACCCCACCGTCGCCTCGTGCAACAAACGTGATCCCGGGTCCGGATGCGCCGCCATCACCGGCTTCGCGCGCATGCACGCCATCCTGGGCACCAGTGAGCACTGCATTGCCCTGCACGCCTCCGATGTCGCGGTCCCGCTGGCCGCTCTGGACGCTGTCGTCCACGTTCAAGGTGTGAACGGTCCGCGCAGCATCCCGCTGACCGAGTTCCACCTCCCACCGGGGGACACGCCGCACATCGAGAACGTGCTGCGGCACGGCGAGCTGATCACCGCGGTCGAGGTGCCCCTTCTCCCGGAGGGAGCACGGTCTCACTACCTGAAGGTCCGTGACCGCGTCTCGTACGAGTTCGCGCTGACCTCGGCCGGCGCGGCTCTGGTGATGGAGGACGGGATCATCCGGGAGGCCAGGGTGGCCCTGGGCGGCGTCGGCACGATCCCATGGCGGGCGTGGGGCGCCGAGGGCGTCCTGCGCGGAGCGGCCGCGCGCCGTGACACCTTCCGCGCGGCGGCGGACGCCGCCCTGGAGGGGGCCAGGACGCAGCCCGGCACGGCTTTCAAGGTGGACCTGGCCAAACGGACCCTGGTACGCACCCTGGAGATCATCGCAGGAGCGGAATCATGACCACATCCCCAACGATCGCGGTCATCGGCGCAGGCCTGGACCGCGTGGACGCCCCGTTGAAGGTGACGGGCAAGGCGCAATACCCCAACGACTTCGGCTTTCCCGGCATGACGCACGCCGCCCTGGTGCGCAGCACCATCGCCGCCGGCCGGATCCGGGCCATCGACACCTCGGCGGCCCTGGCCGCTCCAGGGGTGCTGACCGTCATCACCCACCTGACCGCACCGAGACTGGAGCGCGGTCCGATGACGCTGCTGGGACCGTCCCCGCCGGCTCCGCTCCAGGACGATCGCATCCTGCACTACGGGCAACATGTCGCCATCGTGGTGGCCTCCACCGCGGAGCAGGCCAGGCACGCCGCGTCGCTCGTGCGGGTCGGGTACGAAAGCACCGAGGCCCTGCTCGACGTCGACGACCCCAGAGCGGAAGTCCTCACCGACCCCTGGAGTCTGGACAGCGAGCGCGGCGACGTGGCCGCCGGTTTCGCCGCCGCTGACGTCGTGGTGGAGGGCACATACACCACCCCCGACAACACCAACAACCCGCTCGGCCTGATGGCCACGATCGCCGTCTGGAACGGCGACCTGCTCACCGTCCACGACTCCACCCAGTGGCCCCACAACGTCCGGACCTCCCTCGCGGCGATCTTCAAGATCCCGGAGAGCGGCATCCGGGTCCTGGCCCCCTACGTGGGCGGCGGCTTCGGCGCCGGGCTGCGCATGTGGCCCCACGTCATTTTGACCGTGCTGGCCGCGCGTGAGATCGGGCGGCCGGTGAAGCTCGTGCTCACCCGGCCCGAGATGTTCACCTCCGTGGGCCATCGCCCCAACAGCGTCCAGCACATCAAGATCGGGGCCAACAGAGCCGGAGACCTGATCGCCATCGAGCACCACGGCACCTCGTCGGTGGCGATGGAGGACGATGACTACGAACCGGTCTCCCTGTGCTCAGCCGTCTCCTACGCCTGTCTCAACGTGCGGACCCGGGATCGGCAGGTACGACTCAACATTCCGTGCCCGGGGTCCATGCGGGGCCCCGCCGAAGGACAGGGCAACTTCGCCCTGGAGTCGGCCATCGACGAGCTCGCCCACGCCTTTGGCATGGACCCGTTGGAGTTCCGCCTGCGGAACTACGCCGAGGTCGACCCGCTGTCCGGCCTGCCCTGGTCGAGCAAAGCGCTGCGGGAGTGCTACCTGCAAGGTGCCGAGCGGTTCGGCTGGTCGTACCGCACCCCAGAGGTGGGCTCGATGCGCGACGGGCGCTGGCTGGTCGGCTACGGCCTGGCCGGTGTCTCCTATCCCGCCTATCAAGTGCCGTGCCAGGCCCGTGCCTCGGTGCACCGCGACGGATCGGCGTTCGTACGCAGCGCGGCCACCGACATCGGAACCGGCACCTACACCGTCATGACCCAGCTCGCGGCCGAACTCCTTGGACTGGACACCTCGCGGGTGCGGTTCGATCTCGGGGACTCCGACATGCCGTACTCGCCGCAGGCCGGCGGTTCCGGTCTCACCGGAGCCCTCGGCAACGCCGTGCACGCCGCTTGCCGGCGTCTTGTGCGGGAGTTTCTCGACGTGGTGCGCGATGAGGTGGACTCGCCGCTGCGCGAGGCCAAGCTCGACGACGTCACGGTCAGTGAGGGACGCATCCACCGCATCGGCGCCCCCGAGCAGGGCGAGTCCTACACCGACATCCTGGCCCGCCACGGCCTGGAAGAACTGAGCGCCGACGGCAGGAGCACCCCGCCCCAGCCCGAGGAACTCGGGATGGCCGTCGCCGGCGCGTTCGGAGCCAAATTCGTCGAGGTCCGCATCGACCCCGATCTAGGGCTGCTGCGGGTGACACGGGTGGTCTCGGCGATCGACGGCGGGCGCATCCTCAACGAGAAAACGGCAACCAGCCAGATCATCGGCGGAACGGTCGGCGGCATCGGCCAGGCCATGTTCGAGGACACGGCCACCGACCAGGAAACCGGCCGCATCGCCAACGCCACCTTCGGCGACTACCTGGTGCCCGTCAACGCCGACATCCCGGACATGGACGTCATCTTCGTGGGCGAACCCGACCGGGCGACCCCGATCGGCACCAAGGGGATCGGGGAGGTCGGCCTGGTCGGCGTGGCGGCGGCCATCGCCAATGCCGTCTATCACGCCACGGGGCGACGCATCCGCTCCCTGCCGATCACCATCGACCAGCTGCTGCTCTGACAGACCATCAAGCCACGAGCGAAAGGAGATCCCGACTGAGCCCGGCGTAACGGGCTCAGTCGGGATCCGACTGTCTGTTGCGCAGGTAGCTCCAGTCCACCATGGGCTGCAGGATGGACATCGGCTTTCGCCGTCCGGGGAGGGGACGTAGCGCATCCGCACGCGTTCGCGCGGGGCTACCCCGGCACGACCGGCGGCCGGGTCACCCGGCTCCGGAAGCACTACGATCCACAAGGCACATTTCTGGCATTAAGGCCCCCTCTGTGGGCCACGACGAGGGCGGCCGGGAGCTTGAGATGTCCGGCCGGTGAGGCTGCCGCGGCGGCGCCGGCATTCGTTCACGTGGCCGTGACGCGCACAGGTGCGTGACCCAGAGGCGCCTTGGCCGCCGATACCGGATGAAGGAGAGGAACAGATGACGTCGCCCGGGGCTCGTCTGCGGCTGTGGACCTCCGAGAGCACAAGCGGCCGAGTGACTCCGGTGGAGCTCTTCTTCGACCTGGTGTTCGTCTTCGTGGTCACCCAGGTGACGCACGCGGTGGAGGCGCATCCCGGTGGGGAAGGGCTCCTCAAGGGGCTGCTGCCCATGATCGTCGTGTGGTGGATGTTCAGCGCGTTCGGTTGGCTCACCAACGCGGTGCGGCCCGATGTGGTCCCGGTACGGCTTCTGCTGACTCTCGCGATGATGGCCTTCTTCATCATGGGTCTGTCCGTCCCCCATGTCTTCGAACCCGAGGGGTGGGCCTTTCCCCTTGCCTACCTGGCCGTGGTCGCCATCCACTGCGTCGTCTACCTCACCGCCAGCGCCCCGTCCGCCCGGCGCGCCATCCTGCGCAACGCGCCGTTCAACGCCGCAGCAGGCGTGCTCGTGTTCATCGCGCCGCACCTGCCCGAGACATGGACCTGGGTCTGCTGGGCCGCCGCCGTACCCACCCTGTACCTGTCCCCGTTCCTGGGACGCATCCACGGATTCATCATCGAGCCCCACCACTTCGTAGAACGCCACGCGCTTCTCCTGATCGTGGTGCTGGGCGAATCGGTGGTGGCCATCGGCATCGGCGCCGGGAGTCCGCCAAGCCGCGCGGTCGACCTGCCCCTTGCGCTCGGAGTGGTCCTGGGCATCGCGGTGACGGCGGGATTGTGGTGGGTGTACTTCGACGGGGACGAAGTCCGGGCCGAGGCGGAGTTCGAGAGGGCCACCCCATATCAGCGTCAGATGCTGGCCTACTACGCCTTCACCGGTGCTCACCTGGTGATGATCATCGGCGTCATCCTCGTCGCGGTCGGCATCACCGACGCCATCCACCACATCCACGGGCATGTCTCGCCATGGTGGCTGGGCTGCGGTGCCGCGATCTTCCTCGCCGGACACGCGATCTACCGCTCCATGCTGAAGAGCGGACGGATCACCGACCGCGTCGTCGGCGCAGTGTGCGTCGTGCCTTGTGGAATAGGCGCGTCATTCGCGGGCTGGGCCGCCATGACCGCCGTCGTGGTCGTACTGGCCGCCGTCGCCACCATCGACCATCGTCTGGTCTCACGAAGGCGCGCCCAGCGACAAGACCCATGAGCCGCTGCGCTGTCGCCGCCTCTGCCATCACCCTTAGGGATCGTCGCCAAGCCATGAAGCCCCACAACCCTGAAGAAACAGCGGTCGTGCTGACCGGCGCGACCAGCGGCATCGGCGAAGCCGCCGCCCGGCTGCTGGCACCGCGGACCTCCTGCCTGTACGTGCATGGCCCGGAGCGGCCGACCGAGATCGGTGGGCTGCTGGAGTAACGGCGAGCCACCAGCGCGGGACAGGTGCACTATGTGCAAGCCGACTTCAATCACCTGGCCGCGGTGGAGGAGATGGCGGCCGAGATCTCGAAGAGAACAGATCGCATCGATGTGCTGGTCAACAATGCCGGCCCTCCAGGCCCGCCGCGGCGAACGATCAGCCGCGACGGCAACGAGGTGACCCTGCAGACGAACTACCTTGCCGCTGTACTGCTGACCGAACGGCTCACGCCCTTGATCCTCACGGCAGACGGGCGAGTCGTGCACGTCGCTTCGGCAACGCATCTGTCCGCGTCTCTCGATCCAGACGACCTCAACCTGGAGCACTCCCCTTACAGCCCGACAGCCGCCTACGCCCGCTCCAAGCTGGCGCTGGTGGCACACGCCCGTTGGCTGGCCGAACAGGCACCTCAACCGCAGCCAGACATCGTGAGTCTTCACCCCGGAGTCATCAGCACAACCCTGCTGCACGCGATGTTCGACATTGGCGGCGCGTCCGTCCAGTATGGGGCCCGCAATATGGTGCATGCCGCTCTCTCCGGTAGTCGATGGCGAGGACAGTATGTGGACGAGACACGGCCTGCCCAGCCCAACGCCACCGCCCTTGATCCCGACTTTCGGCGTCGACTGGCCGAACGCACGTCCGCTGTGCTGCACCTCAGCGGGGATAGGTGATGCTCAAAGTGCCTAGTGTTCCTCGCCTTTAAGGGCGGGCCAGAGAACATGGCCGCTTTCGGCCTCTGGAAGTCATCGACCTGTCCTGGCCACCCCGCTACAAGATCAGGCGCCTGCGACCACCAGGGTGACGTTTTCGCTGGGTGGTACTGCCGTTCCTGCTCTCATGTGTCCAGGAAAACGTCTCTCTGGTTGGTCTCTCGGCTGGGCTCGAGTATGGGAGTCGCCCAGGGCGGCAAGCGCCGGAAGACGGATTCCGGCTACGGCCCTTGGTCCCCTGACGAGAGAAGATCACCATGCGTGAATACACCAAGCTGTACATCGACGGCGCCTGGCGCGAGCCGGAGCAGGGCACGGTCCTGGAGCTGACCGACCCCGCCACCGGCGAGGTTTCCGGTCGGGTGACACTCGGCGGCGAGGCCGACGTCAACCGGGCGGTCGCCGCGGCCCGCCGCGCTTTCGTCTCGTACTCCAGGACCAGCCGCGAGGAGCGCATCACGCTGCTGGAGCGGATCGCTGACGAGTATGAGCGGCGTGCCGACGACATGGTCGAGGCGGTCACTGCCGAGCTCGGGTGCCCGCGGGCGTTGTCCCGTGGGATGCACTTCGCTGCCGGACTGATCCAGTTCCGGGCTGCTGCGGAGGTACTCAAGACGTTCGAGTTCGTCTCGCAGCGCGGCGCCACTCAGGTGCGCAAGGAGCCGATCGGCGTGGCCGCGCTGATCACTCCGTGGAACTTCCCCGCGCTGCAGCCGGCGGGCAAGACCGCCTCGGCGCTCGCGGCCGGCTGCACGGTCGTACTCAAGCCGGCGCAGCTGGCTCCCTACTCCAGCATCGTACTGGCTGAGATCATGGAGGCCGCGGGGGTTCCGGCTGGCGTGTTCAACCTGGTCAACGGCCGCGGTTCGGTGATCGGCAATGCGCTCAGCTCCCACCCCGACGTCGACGTGGTGTCCTTCACCGGCTCGGCTGACGCGGCGCTTCAGGTGAGCACCGCCGCAGCCAAGACGTCCAAGCGTGTGGCGACCGAGCTTGGCGGCAAGTCGCCCCAGGTGATCCTGCCCGACGCGGACCTGAACGTCGCGGTCGACACCGCGCTGACCTGGCTGATGGGCAACACCGGCCAGATCTGCAGCGCGCCGAGCCGCACTCTGGTGCCGCGTGAGCGGCTGGAGGAGTTCCTGGAGGTGCTGGTTCCCCAGGTGGAGTCGCTGAAGATCGGTGACCCGCGGGAGGACGGCACGCACATGGGCCCGCTGATCTCCGCCGAGCAGTGGCAGACCGTGCAGCACTACATCCAGGAGGGTCTGGACGCCGGTGCCACCCTGGTCACCGGCGGCCCGGGCAAGCCGGACGGCCTGGACAGCGGCCACTTCGTCAAGCCCACTGTGTTCACCGGGGTCACCAACGACATGACCATCGCCCAGGAGGAGATCTTCGGCCCGGTGATGTCGGTGATCACCTATGACAGCGTGGAGGAGGCCGTCGGGATCGCCAACGACACCCGCTACGGCCTGGCCGGCTACGTCACCGGCACGGACCTGGACGCCGCACGGGACGTCGCCTCCCGCATCCAGGCCGGCTACGTCATCATCAACGACGCCGAGTTCGACTGGACCGCTCCCTGGGGCGGTTACAAGGAGTCGGGCAACGGCCGGGAGTGGGGTCCCGACGGGATGAACGAGTACCTGGAGACCAAGGTCGTCCTGGGCAGCTGACACTGGCCCGGGCACATGGGACGGGCTGACCCGCCGCTCGCTGTCGCGGGTCTGCCCATCCTTCGCCCACAGGCTTGGCCGCGGGTTCGCGGCTCTCGCCGACGCCCGAGCAAAGCGGTACATCAATCATGACCACGAACACAGCCGTCACCGGGAAGCCCCGAGGGCGCCATCGCTTCACCGCCTCCCTGCACCGGCCGCACCCGCGCCGCTGGCCGTTCTGGGCCATCACCGCGGTCGTCTTCACCGTGATGGCCGCGAGCAGCGCACCGTCTGCCCTGTACGGGCTCTACCAGCAGCGCTGGCACTTCGGCGCGACGATGTCGACGGTCATCTACAGTGGGCCGCCGGCAGATTGGACAGATTGGCCACCGCGCTCGTGAACTGGGTTGTGACGGGGTCGGCCGCCCTGGTCGGCGGTGCGGGAGCGGGCAGGCGGCCGATGGCGCTGACCATGACGGCGAGGGCGGCGATCCCGCCGATGACCACGGCCGCTATTCCGCCGAGCAGGAAGGGCGTTCGGCGCCGCCGCCCGGTCGCGCCGTAGGTGGATGGGCTCGGCCAGGGGCTGACCGTGCGGAGGCCATGGTCCCGGTAGGGGAAGGGGCCCCGGTCCACGAGGCAGCGGTGAAGCGCTGATCGGTGGTGGCAGGCCGATGGCAGGACGGCCCTGGGGCGGAGGTGGCCCGTCCTGGGACTGCGGCCCAGGGCGGATAAGACTCGCGTGCCGGCACGTCCGGCCGGTTCGCGGACCACAGCGCCGATGTGGCCGCTCAGGCGGGGAGTGTGCCGCTGGTGGCGTTCCAGCACGCCGGGAAGCTGTTGGCGGAAGGTTTGACGGCAGCCTCGCGTCGGGCGTATCAGGCGGCGGATCCGCACCGCCACGAGCACGCGGCCCTGGCGACCTCGCACGGAAACGGGCCGGCGAGGGACAGCATCCGCTTTCCCGGCTGCCCTGTGGGCGTTCTGCCTCCTCGCGCCATGAAGGTGTGGGCCGGTGCTGCCATCAGGAGCGGACGGCCGATGTGGTGTCCCGGAGGCTTGAATCTTTCAACGCGCCGTATGCGGCTCACAACCGGCGGGCCGAATTCTCAGGCGTAGCCTTCCAGCCCGGCATCCGGTAGGGATTTCGTCGACGCCGCTGGTTACAGGTTCTCCGGGTGGCCGATCCCCTGAAGATCAACGAATTGGCCGGCGGCGGAGTCGGCCTTCGGATCTCGCCGCCGGGGTGGTTATGGCCTTGTTGAAATTGTCCGGTTGTTGACCGTGGTGCACGAAAGATGCTGAATTCGCGGTGGCCGATGTCAGAAGCATTGAGGAGGACGGCGATGTTTGCTGCGACACAGCTCCGTCGAGTATTGGCGATCGGATCCGTACTGGTCACCACCGGCACGTTGGGCATCGTGGGCGTGGCGCAACCCGCCGCCGCAACCGTCGCCGTACTGAATGCCACGGTGGACTGCCTCAACGTCAACTACTCCGGAGACACCCGCGACTGGTACCCCTGGAGCTTGCAGGTCTACACCTCACCGCCCTCGTCGGCCCCCAACCTGGTCGCGGTCCCCGCCACGCACGCGTTCCAGTTCACCAAGACACTGCCCGACGGGGCCACGTCCGTGGGGATCACGACCCAGTGCAGCAGCGGCCACTACCCGTACGGTGACTTCAGCGGGACGGCCGGCATCACCGGCATCCCCGCCGGAACAACCGCCATCACCGCGAGCGTGGCCTGCTCCACGGCACCGGTCTCCCCCGGCCCGTGGCTCACCACCTGCAGCCTGCAGTCGGTGTCGTTCAGCTAGGGGTTCCGGACTGGTAATCGCCGAAAATCCAACGGATATACCCCTGACCTGCTCGGATGTGAGGGCGTCGTATGGATGGTCTGCCGGTTGGTGAGTGCGGCGGGCTGGGCTGAAGATGCCGCTGACCTCGCCGGAGTGCTCCACGTCGACGCTGGCGAAGCAATATCCGTTGGATTTTCCGCTGTTGCTACCGGGACCCCTTACGCGCGTGCGCGAGGAGACGGCCCCAGGGGCCACCTCGCTCCGGCCGGGAGTGTGGCCGACGCTTGCCACCGGTCAAGTCCGCTCCCTTGCTGGCGCTCGGTCGACGGACTGGACAGTCGGCCGCGCGCCGGCCAGACAGGCCTTGGGGGACGAGCCGGGGAGCGGGAGGAAACGGGTACGAGTGGTGGGACATCGAGAAGGTCGCGGAGGTCAAACGCGCCGAGCGGGGGGCGTTCCTCGAACGCTTCCATCTCGGATGAGGGTGATCGCCGCCCGCTGATCGTCTGAACTCCGGCGAATGATCAAAAATGGGTTGATCTTCTCGGTAGGGTTGACGCAGGTGCCGGTTCGAAACCGAGCCGTCCTGCGTGGGGGCCGTGGTGCGGTTGGCCATCGTGCTTTCTCTGACGAGGGAAGAGGACGCCGGCTCGAATCCGGCCGGCCCCACCCCCGAGAGGATGACGCGTGGACTCCGAGACCGTCCGGACGGTCCTGCGGGCGCTTGGCGAGGCCAGGCGGCTCCCGCTGGACGATCCGGATCGCAGGTGGATCGCGCACGCGGCGCTCGCACTGGTCCGTGACGGGCAGCAGCGCCGCAGACAGGACCGCGATCACGCCGTGAAAGAGGCCGACGCCTCGGTGCTGGCGGCCACCGCGATGGGCAGTCCGGAGCGGGTGATCGACGCTCCCGTCTCGGAGAGACCGATGGGAGAGCCGGCCGGAGAGCTGCGCAGGGCGCGACGTTGCTACGTCTGCAAGGAGTACTTCACCCGGGTGGGCAGTCTGTATCACCTGCTCTGCCCCTCGTGCGCGGCCTTCAACGCCGCCCGTCGTACGGCCCGCGCCGACCTGTCGGGGCGGCGGGCGCTGGTCACCGGGGGACGGACGAAGATAGGTCACCAGCTCGCGCTGATGATGCTCCGCGACGGCGCCCACGTCACGGTCACCACCCGGTTTCCGGCCGACGCGGTCAGAAGGTTCGCGGAGACCGGTGACTGGGGCGGGCGCCTGGAGGTCGTGGGGATCGACCTGTGCGACCCTCGCCAGGTCGTCGCGCTCGGCGACCGGTTCCTGGCGGCCGGGAATCCGCTGGACATCCTGGTCAACAATGCCGCGCAGACCCTGCGCCGGCCGCTGTCGGCGTACGCCGCCCTGATGGAGGGGGAACGGGCCGGGCTTCCGCCGGGGGCGTCGACGGTGCCGGGGTTCACGCCCGGTCTTCCGATGTCGCCCCCTGGTGACGGGGTCTGGGGTCTTCCTGGTCTTCCGGTCTCGAACCCCGGTGACGCGGCTTGGGACCTGCCGGGTCTTCCGGTCTCGCCTGCCGGTGGCGCGGTCGGGGATCCGCGAGATCCCCTGGCCTCGCCTGCCGGTGACGTGGCCGGGGACCTGCGGGGTCTTCCGCTGCCACGTCCTGATGACGTTGCCCTGGGGTTGCCGGACGCGTCCGGTCTGCTGCCGGACATGTCGGCGCGCAACTCCTGGTCGGCGCGGATCGGTGAGGTGGACCCGGCCGAGTTGCTGGAGGTCCAGCTGGTCAACGCGGTCGCGCCGTTCCTGCTGATCGACCGGCTGCTGCCGTTGCTGCTCGCCGCGCCCTTCCCGCGCCGGTACATCGTGAACGTGTCGGCGGTGGAGGGGCAGTTCGCGGTGGCGAACAAGACCGGCCGTCACCCGCACACCAACATGGCCAAGGCAGGGCTGAACATGCTGACCCGTACCAGCGCCGCCGATCTGGCGCGGCAGGGTGTGTATCTGTGCAGCGTGGACACCGGCTGGATCACCGACGAGAACCCCGTGCCGCTGCGGGACCGGCTCGATCGCCGGACGCCGCTGGACGTGGTCGACGGCGCCGCGCGGGTCTACGACCCGATCGTGCGCGGCGAGGCGGGTGATCCGGTGCACGGCGTTTTCCTCAAGGACTACGCGGAGGCACCGTGGTAGCCCGGTTCGGGCCAAGGGCTCCCCGCGGGCGTTGACAAGGACCACGGAGGTGTGGAGGCTCATGCCGAGTCTCCCGAGTTTTGAGGGGGCGCTCGCACGGCCGCGTACCGGGCGACCGCATCCGGAGGTCGCCGCCGCGCGGAGCGTGCACCGGACCGCTCGCCAGGCGTAGAGCCAGCCGGAGAACCGGTCGCCGAGGTCGCGGGAGAACCGGCCGCCGGGCTAGCCGGAAAATCGGTCGCCGTGCGGGGTGGCCTGCTTCTACGCTCAACAACCATGACGTTCGAGTGGGCTCCGCTGACCAAGGACGACGTCGAGGCGTGGGCGAAGTTGCTGGTGGCGATCGACGAGGTGGATCAGGTCGGGGGGAGGGAGTCCGCGGACGCCCTCGCCGAGGATCTCGCCAACCCGCTGCTCGATCCCGTCGAGGGCACGCTGGGGGCGTGGGAGTCCGGCCGGCTGGTCGCGTACGGGATGACCATGGCTCGGGCCGCGGCCGAGCCGGTGCATCGGATGAGCCTGTGGGGCGGGGTGCATCCGGAGTATCGGCGCCGGGGGCTGGGGGGCCACCTGCTGGAGTGGGCGATCGGCAACACCCCGGTGCTGCACGAGCGCCGCTTTCCCGGGCAGCCGCTCGAACTCCATGTCGAGGTGGACACCCGCAACGAGGGCCTGCAGGCGCTGGTCGCCAGGGCGGGGATGAAGCCGGTCCGATGGTTTTACGGGATGACCCTCGACCTGGGCGCCGAGCTGCCGAAGGTCTCGCTGCCGGAGGGGCTGAAGGTCACCGCCTACCGGGATGATCTGGAGGATGCCGTCCGGGAGGTGCGTAACCGCTCGTTCGTCGACCACTGGGGGAGCGTCCAGCACACCCCGGAGTCCTGGCGGAGCACCGTCGTCGGAGTGCGGGCGTTCCGGCCGGAGGGGTCCTTCGTCGCGCTGGACGCGTCGGGGGAGAGCGTGGGCATCCTGCTCACCCACTATTTCGAGGCCGACACCGAGGCGACCGGGATCCGCGAGGCGTGGATCCAGATCATCGGCACCCCGCGCGAGTGGCGTGGGCGCGGGGTGGCGAGCGCGCTGCTCGCGCACGCGCTGGGCGAGTTCCGGGCGCAGGGGTACGACACGGCGGGGCTGGGGGTGGACGCCGACAATCCGACCGGGGCCCTCGGCGTCTACACCCGTGCCGGGTTCGAGATCGCGCGCCGTACGGCCGACCACGGGCTCCCGCTGGTTCCCGCGGTGGCGTGACGACGCTGAAAGCCTGACCGCCGGACAGGGCGACCCCTGGGCGTAACGCGGGCGGGACGCCCCCCGGGGAGGCGTCCCGCCGTCGTGCGCGTCAGTGGTGGTGCTGGTCCAGGCCCTTCTCGGGGACGTCGCTGGAGACCACGGCCTCGTAGGACTTGTCCCGGGCCTTGGCCCGCGGGTCGGCGACGAGGCCGGCGCACTGGCCGCTGCCGGTGATCTGGTTGGCCACCCCGGCGTTGGACGGCGCGGGCGTGTTGCCGCCGCAGGAGAGCGCGCCGCGGATTCTGGTGCCCGCCATCACGAGGGCGTCGGCGGTGGTGTTGCCGGTCAGCACCGCCGCGCCCCTGAGGTCGGAGCCGGCGATGATCAGCTGGCGGGTGGTGCCGGAGATGACGACCGCACCGTTGACCTGGGTCTTGAGCAGGTGCACCTCGGCGGCGGCGGAGGAGGTGATCGCCCCGTTGACGCTGCCGCCGTTCACCACCAGGGACGCGCCGGAGCCGACGGTTACCCCGCCGTTGACGTGGGCGTCGTTCAGGCAGGTGACGCCGGAGCGGACTACGATCGTCCCGTTCCTCGTACCGGTGATCGTGGTGGTGCAGGCGGGCGGAGCCGCGAGGGTGGTGACCGTGAAACGCTTGGCCGTGCCGTAGTTGCCGCTGGGGTCGATCGAGCGATACTCGACGGTGTGCCTGCCGCGGGGCAGCTTGCCGAACGTGAGGCTGTCGATGACGGTGCCGCTCTCGCTGAACGTCCACGGCAGGTCGGCGGAGGTCGGCCAGCCGAAGTAGTTGAACCAGCCGTCGCCGTCCACCCGGGATTCGTGCACGACGTACCCGCTCTGGTCGTCGCCGCCGGTGAGCCTCATGGTGAAGGGGCCGTTGTAGACATGGGCGTCGCCGGAGGCGGCCAGTGGCTCGGAGAGCTCGTAGCCGGTCGTGGGCAGCGTGTTGTCGACGGTCCAGGACCGGGTGTCGCCGCCGGAGGTGGCGGTGAGGGTGTGGTTGCCGGGGGTGAGCGTGAGCCCTCCCAGGTCCAGGTCCCCGTCGCCGTCGCCGAGCCGCGTGCCGTCCAGCGTCCAGGTGACGGCGGGGACGCTGTCGTCGGGGTGGGTGGTCTCGACGTAGACGACCTCGTCGTGGCCGACGGCCTGGCCGGTGGGCGTGGAGGAGAGCAGGCCGGGGCCGACCGCGCCGGGGACGGTGGTCACGGTCGTGTCCACCGTCCAGGTGCGGGTCGCGGTGAGGGAGCCGGAGCGGATGGCGGGGTCCCGCACGAAGTCGCTCGGGTCGACGACGGTCGCCTTCACCGTGTGCGTGCCGGCCGGCAGGTTCAGCGTGCGGAGGTCGAGTGCGGTGTGGCTGCCCGGGAGGTCGGTGCCGTCGACGCTCCAGGTGGTGGTCAGCGAGTGGCTGTTGGGGTGCAGCGGCTCCACCCAGAGCACCCGGTCGGCGCCGACCGGCGACGCGGTGGGCGTGCCGTCCTGGATGAGGCCGACCTTGGCGGAGATCTTCTGGGTCATGACCTCACGGCTGACCTGGTCGTAGTAGTAGCCCAGCGTCCTCATGAGCGAGTGCTCGCTGGGCCGCCAGATGCCGCTGCCGAAGTACTGGCCGCCCTCGTGGCGGCCGATGGTGCCGCCCGCCTCGCTCGGATCGCCCAGCCAGCGCCACCACTTCTTCCGCTGGTCCTTCATCTGCTGCTCGGTCAGCAGGGTGTGGTGTGCGGAGCCGGGCTCGCCTCCCGTGTAGGCGCCGCCTTCCACGCCGCGCGTGTAGTAGGTGTACTCGTCCTGCAGCCCGCCCAGCGAGTGGCCGATCTCGTGCGGCGCGATGAGGGCCGACATCGAGTTGTGGCCCGAGGAGGTGGCGTAGGCGCCGCCCGCTCCGCCGTAGGTCCCGCTGTTGCCCAGGGCCAGGATCTGCCGGTTGGAGCCGCTGGTCCCGGTCACCAGGTTGGCGTACGAGTTGGCCGCCGAGTTGCTCATGGTGATCAGTCGCTGGACGCTGGCGGGGTTGCAGCCGCCCCAGAAGGCCATGCTCAGCGGGGTGTTCTTCCTCCCGGAGGCCAGGCCGGGGTCACAGCCGATGCCGGACTCACCGGAGACGATGTCCACCCGGTAGACGTTGAAGTAGTTGCGGTAGGACTTGTACGGCTCGATGGACCACATCACGTTGAGCTGCTGATCGGTGTCGGCGGCGAAGGTGGACTGCTCGGCCTCGGTGTAGCCGTCGCCCATGATGATCAAATTGAACCGCTTGGCCGGGGCTCCCGTGACCTGGAGCGGCACCACGGTGGCGCTGCCGACGTCGGTGGCGGCAGCGGCACCGGCGCCGGCGCCGGCGGGTGCCGCGGGAACGGTGAGCAAGGCGGCGGTCATCGAGGCGACGGCCAAGGCGGTGAGCGGCCTGGTGATACGCATAGCGGGGGGAACCTCCATGGGCCAGTCAAGACTCCCTGCACTATCGTGCGTCGGCGCTCCGGACGTCCATCCCAAATAGCGATAAATGCGGACTTATAGCCCCTGTTGGCTGATGAGGGTGCCCCGGAGGTACGACTTCGTCGAGGTCGAGGTCGAGGTCGAGGTCGAGGTCGAGGTCGAGGTCGAGGTCGAGGTCGAGGTCGAGGTCGAGGTCGAGGTCGAGGTCGAGGTCGAGGTCGAGCGGACCGGCGGGCCGGCGGGCCGGGCGGCGGGAAAGTGAGCCGGGCGGCGGGAAGGCGGGCCGTACGGCGGGAAGGCGGGCCGGGCGTGCGCCGAGTGTGGCACCCCGCCTGATCGTGGGCGCCTGTGGTGGGTGGTGCCGGTGGTCCGCCGGGTTCCCCGTGACCACGGGCTGGAGTTCGCGTGCGCGCCGGCGGCCGGGGCGTGCCTAGCATGGAGATATGCGCACCGGTCCGGTGGCGTCGTTCCTCTGCGGTGACGTCATGCTCGGCTGCGGTGTCGACCAGATCCCGCGGGTGGTGACGTGGTGGGCGTGACCGGAGGCGCCTCTCACAAGGACCTCGTCCGGGCCGTCCGGGCGGTGGGCGTCCGCGACAAGCGTCTGCTGGAGGCCATACGCGCGACGCCACGGGCGGAATTCGTCCCCGCGGAGCATGTCAAGATCGCCTACTACGACGGGCCCGTCCCGATCGGGCACGGGCTGACGACCACGCAGCCTTCGCTGTCGGCAAGGATGATCGAAAGCCTCGGTCTCACCGGGGAGGAGCACGTGCTCGAGGTCGGCACGGGCCTTGGCTTCCAGACCGCGCTGCTCGCCCGACTGGCCGCCGATGTCGTGACCATCGACCTGTGGGAGGACCTGGTCCGGCAGGCGCGCCGGAACCTCGCCCGGCAGGGTGTCGGCAACGTCGAGTCGCTCGTCGGAGACGGCAGCCTCGGCGTGCCGGACCGCGCTCCGTACGACGGCGTCATCGTTTCGGCCGCGTTCCCCGAGGTTCCTTCGCCGCTGGTCGGGCAGCTCCGGCTCGGGGGCCGCCTCGTACAGCCCATCGGGCCGGGCGGGCGGGAGGAGATCGTCCTGTTCCGGCGCACCGAGACCGGACTGGAGCGCCGGCAGGTCCTCACGCTGGCCAGCTTTGTCCGCCTTCACGGAAAGTACGGCTTTCCACTTTGAGCGCGCACCACGGCAGCGGCCTGCTCGTCTGAGCGCGCACCACGGCAGCGGCCTGCTCGCGCGGGTCGGCGACAGCCGGTTCGACAGCGTCCGGACCGGCGTCGGCATGACGTGTCCGGGTGGCGGCGTGTACGACCTTCCGGGGACCGGCCGGACTGTTTTCCCCTGTTTTTCCCTGTTTCCCCCTGTTTCCCTTTGGTTCTCCCGCCTCGCGTGGACTCTTCCATCCCATTATCGCCATATTCTATAGTTCTTTGGAATATTGACTTACGGGGATGGAGAGCGGGATGTCGTATCCAAAGGCTCGTTACCTGGGTGAGGCGGGCGAGAGCAGCGGGGTCTTCCGGCCGGCGAGCACGGGGCCGGATCTGATGATCGGCAATACGGCGGTGCACTATTTGGGCACCGGCGCCTCGACGGACGGGCAGTTCGGCCTGTACCGCTGGGACATGGGCCCGAAGCGGTCCGGCCCGGAGCCCCACTTCCACCGGACGATCTCCGAGTCCTTCTTCGTCCTGTCCGGGACGGTGCGGCTGTTCGACGGGAAGGGCTGGACCGACGCGACGGCGGGAGACTTCCTGTACGTTCCGCCGGGCGGGATACACAGTTTCTGCAACGAGTCCGGCGAACCGGCCTCGATGCTGCTGCTCTTCGCCCCCGGGGCGCCGCGCGAGGCGTACTTCGAGGAACTCGGCGCGATCGTGGCCGACGGGCGCCGGCTCAGCGACGAGGAGTGGACGGACCTCTATCTCCGCCACGACCAGTACATGGTCTGACGGTCATGGCGGAGTTTCGCGAGGAACCGATCTACCGGCAGCTGGCGCGGATCGGGAAGACACTGGCCAGTCCCGTGCGGCTCAGGCTGCTCGACGTGCTCGACCAGCGGGAACGCACCGTCGAGCAGCTGTCGGAGGCGGCCGACATCCCGCTGAAGAACACCTCGGCCCAGCTGCAGCAGCTCCGCGCCGCCCACCTGGTGACGAGCCGCAAGGAGGGCACGCGGGTCTACTACCGGCTGGCCGACGAGCGGGTCTCGCGGTTCCTGGGGGAGCTGCAGGACTTCGCCGGGGAAAGGCTCGCCGACCTGCGGGAGGCGGTGGCCGAACACCTCGGCGACCCCGCGGTGCTGGAGCCGGTGACCGCCGGCGAGCTCGCCGCGCGTCTCGCCGACCCCGAATCCGGCGTCGTGATCGTCGATGTCCGTTCCGCGGCCGACCACGCCCGCGGCCATGTGCCGGGGGCGGTGTCGGTTCCCCTGGCCGAGCTGCGCGATCGTCTTGACGAGCTCCCCAGGGACGCCGAGATCGTGGCCTACTGCGGCGGACCCTACTGCGCGGTCTCCCCGGAGGCCGTGCGGCTGTTGCGCGAGCGGGGCTTTCACGCGCGTCCGCTGGACGGTGGGCTCGCCCGCTGGCGGCGTGCGGGAAACCGGCTGCAGGCCGGCCCCGACCCCGTGGCCCTGTGACAGATCACATGGCCCGTGACGGATCACATGGCCCTGTGACGGATCCCGTGGCCCAGTGACGGGTCCGTAGCCCTTGACGGGTCGATGGCCCCGTGACGGATCCGCGGCTGGATTGTCGGAGTGGATCACTACTGTTCGCGGCATGTCCACCCCCCACCAAAACGTCGCACCGCCGGCCGGGACGAAGGTCCCCGCGCCCGGCGAGCTCCCCCGGATCGCCCGTCGCGAAGAGGTCGGCGCATGACCGCCTGGGAGGAGATCCGCGAATTCATCGATCGCCGGGACGCCAACGCCGTCGCGGCCCGCGTCACCAAGTTGGACGAGGCCGCGCGCAAGGAGGTCGCCGCCCGCCTTCCTGGATACCTGAAGACGCTGCGCGGCCGGCGCGAATCCTGGGAGGGGCTCGACGACTACGCCGGAGTGCTCCGCGCCGCCGGGGCCGGGGTCCTCACCGGGGCGGCCGCCGTGGCGACCTGGCTGAATCGCCGGGATTTCACCTCCCGCTGGAGCTCGCCGTACGGGGACACCGAGCGGATCATGGCGATTCTCGCGACCCGGTCGGCGGAGTGGCGGGCCGACCTGGCAGGGCGGCTCCTGCTGAGGCTCCGGACGGGGGAGGACCGTGGCCTGGACCTGGCCCTCACCCTGCTCCGCGCGACCGAGATCGAGGTGCCGGTTCACGATCCGGTGGTCGTCGGATGGGTGAGCAGTGTCGTCGCTCTGCCCGCCCCGCGGGAGGATCCGCTCTTCGAGATCATGCTTCCCCGCCTCTTCGAGGCCCAGGGGGTGGGGAGGGCCCTGCAGTGGGAGGGCGACCCGACCAGGTCAATGCTGGGCGCCCTGCTCACCCTGGCCGCCGGAGACGGGGCGAAACGGGCGGCGCTGCTCCAGGGGTGCGTCAGGCGGTTCCTGCTGGGCGGTTCGGTGACGGAGCTGCGGTTCTTCGTCCGCCTGCACGAGGCCCTGGACCCCGCGCCGCACGAGATCGAGCCGCAGGCCCGTGACTACCTGCGGCTGCTGCCGGCTGCCCCGGGGCCGGTGGCCGAGCTGGCGCTGCGGCACCTGCGAGGACTCGACGGGCTCGACCCCCTCGACCTACTGGAGGGATGGGAGTCGGTGCTCTTCCGGCCCGAGCGCAAGCTCGTCCGCGCCGGGCTCACCTGGCTGGACCAGCGGGTACGGCTCTCGCCCGACCTGGCGACCTCGATCGCGGGACCGCTGGCGCAGGCGTTCGCCGCCGGCTCCACCGAACTTCAGGAGAAGGCGCTGGCGCTCGCGATCAGGCACGCGGGCCGGATGGACGACGAGGGCCGTGCCGTCATCCGTGACGCGCTCGGCACGCTCCCGCCCGACCTCGGACGGCGTGCCTTCGCCGTCTTCGGCGGCGAGGAGCCGGTCGAGACCGGACCGCGGGACGATTTCGCGCCGCCCGCGCTCCCGCGGCCCGACGCCCCGCGGCGGATGCCCGGACCGATCGGTTCCGTGGCGGAGATGGTGCCCCTGCTGAACGACTCCGACGACTGGCAGGCGTGGGAGCGGCTGCTGGCCGGTTTCGTCGCCCTCGTGCACCGGGATCGAGAGGGCACGGCCGCCGCCTTCAAGTCCAGCCTGCCCGGCAGGTACGAGCACCTGTACGGAGGCGACCACTGGAACCGGGTCGATCGCTGGAACCAGGTCGACCACTGGCTGATCGGCGCCGTGTGCTCCCTCACCGGTGTCGCACCGCAGCGTGGCTCCTGGAGGAGCAGGCTCCCCAACACCCGCTATCTCTGCCCGCCGCACCTGCTCCTGCTGCACCGGGCGGCCGAGATCCAGATGGCCGTGGAGGAGGACGTCGTCCCGCCCCTGCTGCTGGCCACCCCCACCCTCACGACCGGGCACGTGGAGGCGGCCGAGCTGGTGACGAGGCTGGAGGTCATCGAGGCCGCCGGGGCGAAGCCACTGGCCGCGGACCTGCAGCAGGCGCTCCTGCGGCTGCCGAGAGAGCAGGACCCGGAGGCGGCCGACCGCGCCGGTCGCCTCTCCTCGTCGGCCGGTCGCCTGGTCGCCCGGTGGCTGTCCGGGGCCCGGATCGCGGATCCGGTGGTGGAGGTGGGCTGGTCCCACGGGGGGCACTGGCACAACGACAGCGCGCGGAACCACTCCGCCGAGGTGAAGCCCGTCCCGTCGCTGCGCGCACCGGCCACCGGGCTGCCCCTCGTCGACCGGATGTTCGCCGACCCTCCGCGGCATGGCGACGGAGCCCATCTGACCTGGTGGCCGTCGATGTTCCCGTCCCACCGCGAGGTGGCCGCCGCCCACCTGTCACGTCAGCTCCTGCACGATCAGTGGCACCACCCGGACGTACGGACGAGCCATCTGCGCGAGCTCGCCCGGCTCGACGGGCCGCCGGGAGCCGCCGTGTCGCTCGTCCTCGCCCGCCTGCTGGGCGACCCGGACATGCCGGAAGCCGTCGACATCCTGCTGACGATGGCGGGTCGCGGCGACCTGCGGGCCGCCGAACTCGGCAGGTGGATGGCGGACCTGGTCGAATACGACCAGACGAAGCTCGTCCACCTGACGGCGGCCCTGGAGTCGGTGTCCCGCCAGGGCGCCCACGAGGAGGTGTGGACGGCGGTCGCCGCGGCGTTGCGGTCGCTCCTGCCCCAGGCCGGTCGCCGGCCGCGCCACGGGCTGACCGAGTTCGTGGCGCTGGCCGCCACCACGGCGGCGTGGTGCCGCGCCCGCGGGACGATCCCCGAGATCGAGGCCATGGCGGCGCGCAGGGGATCGAGTGGCCTGCTCCGTGAGGCGCGCCGCCTGCACGGGCTGTTGACGGCGAAGGAAGGATGACCATGCGCTCGAAGCATGACGAGGAGCGCCGCCTGCGGCTGGCGCTCGGCGACCTGGTCCGTGCCGCCGCGCCTCCCGGCTGGAGCGACGCCACGGTCCGTTGCGGCCAGGTCGGAGGATTCACCCGCGTCGTCGTGGACTGCGACGGGGTGGAGATCGGCGTTCGGGGGCTGGAGGAGCAGGTCAGGCGACTCCGCGAACTGGCCCATCGCGAAGGCGAGGGCACGTGGTTCTCCTGCGAGCTGCGCTTCACGCCGGAGAGCAGGTCGTACCGGGGACACGTGGACGCCGAAGGGTTTCCCTTTCCCAGCGGTACGGGCATTCCCGACATCGCGCTGCTGGAAGAGCTGATGGTGTTTCCTCGCGGCACCGTTCCCGGCTGGCTGCTGGACGCCCTCCCGACGGCGGTCCCGGTGGGGATCCGCGAGCCCGAGGATCCCTGGCGTCATCACTTCGACGATTCGCCGGATCCCGAGCCGGTCATCTCCGGAGAGCTGGCCTACACGCCGATCGAGCGCATGGTCGTCCACGCGTCCGAACTCGGCGATGGGCACGAGAGGCACCTCGTCTTCCTGACCGAGGAGGCCGGTGGCGGCGGTGACCACCTCCTCTTCATCGCCGCCGAAGAGGGGAGCGAGCAGCCCTACTGGGTGGCCCGCGAGGGCATGCGGGGCACCGGGAGCGGCATCACCGCCTGCGTGCTCGGCGATCGGCGCCTCGTCCTGCACCTCACCCCCAAGGCCGCGGACGCCATGGAGACCGAGACCGTCCTGACCGTCGACCTGAACCTGACGCCCGACGAGACGGAGCAGCTCAGGACCGTTCTCGGCAAGGTCTTCCAGAAGGGATCGTCCAATTCGACACCCTCGCTCACCGGGTTCTGACGCGCGGGCCGGGCAACGGAGGTCAGGGACCTTCTGGTCACGACCGAACCGGTGATCCCGCCGGCCCGGCCCGCCCGGCCCGCCGCCCGAGGAGATCCGCACGTACACGAGCGGCGGCCACGACGGTTCGCATCCGCGTCTCGTGCGCGAATTCGTGTCCGCCGCCGCGGGCCTCATCCCGCCCGTCCACTCCACCTCCGCAGTGGGCCGACCGATCTGTCCGGCCGCCGGTCCCCGCTCGGGACCGGTAGCCCCCACATGCGAGCATGTCCGGGTGACCGTACAGCCCGCACCACCACCTCCCCAGGTCATGACCGGTGGCCTGACCTTCCTCTTCGCCGTCGCCGGTGGTGCGGCGGTCGGCAACCTCTACTGGGCCCAGCCTCTCCTCGACTTCATCGCGGGCGACCTGCGCGCCTCCACCGCCGTCGCCGGATGGCTCGTCACGGCCACCCAGGTCGGTTACGCGATCGGCATCCTGCTGTTCGTCCCGCTGGGCGACGTCCTGGATCGGCGGCGGCTCATTCCCCTGATGCTGCTCGTGTCGGCCGTGATGCTGGTGGTGTGCGCCCTGGCGCCGTCCTTCGGGTCGCTGCTGGCGGCGATCTCGCTGCTGGGCGTCACGACCGTGGCCGGGCAGTTGCTGACACCGCTGGCCGGAGACCTGGCCGTGGAATCCCAGCGCGGCCAGGTGGTCGGGACCGTGACGTCGGGCATCCTGACGGGCATCCTGGTCTCCCGTACGATCAGCGGCCTGGTCGCCGAGTTCGCGGGCTGGCGGACCATTTTCGCGGCCGCCGCCGTCGTGGCCGTTCTGCTGGCGGGCCTGCTGTACCGGAAGATCCCCGCGCTGGAGCCGAAGGAGCGGCTGCCCTATTTCCGGCTGATCGCGTCGGTGTTCTCGGTGGTGCGGCGGGAGCGGGCGGTGCGGTGGACGTTGCTGCTGGGCGGGACGGGCTTCGCGACCTTCACCATGTTCTGGACGTCGCTGACCTTCCTGCTGAGTTCGCCGCCCTTCGAGTACCCCGTCTCGGTGATCGGCCTCTTCGGCCTGGCCGGGCTGGCCGGGGCGCTGGCGGCACGGCGGGCCGGGCGGCTGCACGACCGTGGCTGGTCCCTTCCCGCCACGGGTGCCGGGTGGGTGCTGGTGCTCGCGTCGTTCACCGTGGCGATGTTCGCGGGGCGCTCCGTGGTGCTCGTGCTCGTCGTGGTGGTGCTGATCGACGTGGCGATCCAGGGGTTGAACATCCTCAACCAGACGCGGATCTTCGCGGTGTCCGACGAGGCGCGGAGCCGGTTGAACACGACCTTCGTGACGGGAAACTTCATCGGCGGAGCGATCGGGTCGGCCGCCGCGGCGGTGTTGTGGTCGGTGGGGGAGTGGCGCGCGGTGAGCGTCGCGGGCATGGTGCTTTCGGGACTCGCCCTGACGATCTGGGCGATCGGACGACGAGGAGCACTGGTGGTGTCATGACCGACCTCACCCTGGCCGTCCATCCGGCGACCGCCGCCGACGCCGCCGCGCTGGGCGAGATCCACGCCGAATCCTGGGCCGTCGCCTACGCGCCCTTCTTCGGGCCGGAGTTCTTCGCCGAGGCCGTGGGCCACCGCCGTACCAAATGGGGTGCGGTCGTGGCGAGCGGACAGGACACGATCCTGCTCGCCACCCTGAACGGCCGCCCCCTGGCCTTCTCCTACTTCGGAAGCTCCCCGGAACACCCCGGCACCGCCGAGATCTTCGGCTTCTACGGCCACCCCGACGGCTGGGGCAGCGGCATCGCCGCCGCCCTGATGGCCGCCACCGTCGAGCGCCTGAGGGCCGACGGGTTTCCGCGCGTCCACCTGTGGACCCTGCGCGACACCCCGCGGTCGCGCCGCTTCTACGCCAGGACCGGCTTCACCGAATCGGGTGCGGAAAGGGGCCACGACTTCGGTGACGGGAACCTGATCGACCAGGTCGAGTACGAGCTGACCCTCCAGGTGTGCCGACGCGGGTGATCGGTGGCCGGCCTCCGAGCGCGGTGTGGCGTCGACGGCGGTCGCGGGTGTGGAGCCGCGGTGCGTTCGTCGTCGCCGGCGCAGGACCGTGGGTGGGCCCACTCCTCCAGCCGGGTGCGGTCGCCGGCGGCGGAGTGGACGCATCCGTACAGGCCCTAGCTTCGGTGCCTGCTCACCATCCCCGCCGCGAGAGGGGCGTTCGCGAAGTCGCCGGCCGCCACGCGGGCCGCGACGGTGCGGCGTACGAGGCGGTCGGCCAGGGAGGGGGCGTGCCTGCCGACCATCATCTCGACGCGTCCCCGCACGGTGGTCGCCACGTCGCGCGGGGCGCGGCGGGCGGTGACGGCGCGGACGATCGCGTCGACCACGCCCTCGACGGGTTCCGGCCTGGACACCGCGTCCAGGGACAGCCCGGCCTGTCGCGTGCTGTCGTGGATCGGGCTGCGGACCATGCTCGGGTAGACCGTCGTCACGCCGACGTGCGTGCCGACCTCCAGCCGGAGCGCGTCGGCGTAGGCCGCGAGCGCGCGCTTGGAGACGCCGTACGCCGCCGCCAGCGGCAGTGGCAGGAGCGCCATCCGCGAGGCGATGAAGACCACCCGCCCGCGCGTACGCACCAGGTGGGGCATGACCGCCGCCGTCACGCGCCAGGCGCCGAGGAGGTTCAGCCGCAGTTGCGCCTCGACCTCCTCGCCGGGGGCGAGCTCGGCCGGGGCGGGGCCGCCGCGCCCCGCGTTGTTGACCAGCAGGTCGATGCCGCCGAGCAGGGCCGCGGCCTCGGCCACCGCGGCGTCGACGGACTCCTGGGAGGTGATGTCGCACGCGATGATCGGGATGTCGGAGTCGCCGGGACGGGCGATGTCCAGCCCGACCACGTGCGCGCCCTGGGCGGTGAACCGCGCGCTCATCGCCCTGCCGAAGGTGCCCGCCGCGCCGGTGATCAGAATCCTGCTCCCGGCCAGCGCGCGGGACGGGGCGGCGCGCAGCTCGCGGTCCATGACGCGGAGATACCGGTCGACGTCGATCCGCATGTGGGGCCTGCGCTGCCCCCAGCGGTCGCGGGCGGCGTCGAGTTCGGCCGAGGCGATCCTTCGCGCGGTCTCGGGGGCGGGCAGCCGGTGGGTTCCGGCGCGTACGGCGGCCACGAGGCGGCCCTGCGCCTCGACGACGGGCAGCGCCGAGCCGGTCGACTGCATCAGCCCGACGTAGCTGATCGAGTCGTCGCCGATGGGGAAGACGTGGCGGTAGAGCAGCATGCTCGCCGGGTCGGGCACCGTGGCGGCGTCCAGGAACGGCGTCACGGCCCGGTAGCCGGTGCACCAGACGATGTGGTCGACCTCGTCCACCCGGCCGTCGGCGAAATGGACCCGCGAGCCGTCCAGGCGCGCGACGCCCTGGCGCGCGAGCACCCTTCCCTCCGCGATCAGCCGGGGGACGGAGTCGCTCAGGGTGGGGTGGTCCTGGAGCACGCCCTCGCGGGGTGCGGGCAGGCGCGGTCCGGCGGGCTTCCTGTCGGCGATCCTGAGCACCGCCTGGGAGACCACCTGCCGCACCCGCCAGGGGAGCAGGGCCGCGAGGGCGCCGTTGAGCTGGTCGGAGGGGCGGCCCAGCAGCCGCTTGGGCAGCACCCAGACCCCGCGCCTGGCCGACAGCAGCACGGCGGAGGCGTGACCGGCCAGCTCGGCGGCGATGTCCATCGCGGAGTTGCCGGTGCCCACGACGAGCACGCGCTTTCCGGTGAACCGGACGGGGGTGACGTAGTCGTGCGCGTGCGACTCGGCGCCGGTGAACGTCCCCGGGTACGGCGGCTCGGGGAGGCGGGGCTCGTGGTTGTGGCCGTTGGCCACCACCAGATGCTCCACCGTCTCGCGGTACGGCCCCTCGGGACCGGTCAGCTTCAGCTCCCAGCCGTCCTCGGTGCGCCGGGCCGATTCGAGCGTCGTGCCGAACCGGAAGTGCTCGCCGACCCCGAAGCGGTCGGCGTAGGACCGCAGGTATTCGAGCAGCTGGGCGCGGGTCGGGTAGTCGGGCCACTCGGCGGGCATCGGGAAGTCGGAGAACTCCGTGCGCGGCTTGCTCGTGTTGAGATGGAGGCCCTCGTAGGAGGCGGTGTCGGCGTCCAGCCGCCACAGGCCGCCGAGGGACGCGGCGCGCTCGACGCCGAGGACGGGCAGGCCGGCCTCGATGAGGGCCTTGGCCGCGGCCACGCCCGCCGCACCGCCGCCGACGACGGCGGTCACGCCCCGGCCCGGTTCTCTTGCGCCCATCCGTTGCCTCCCATATTCCATCGGATGATGGAATATTAACCGCCGGAGCCGCCCGCGCCAGGGGTCGCGTAGAGCCGGTCGACGAAACGGTGGGCGTAGGCGCGGAACTCGCGCCTCTCGCGGTCGGCGGTCACGGCGTCGCCGCCGCGGGCGCTCAGGGCGGTCACGTGGCCGTGGGCCGCCCAGACCAGGCTGCGCACGGTGATGTGCGGCGTCGGCTCGACGACGAGACCGCGGGTGGCCGCCTCCAGCAGGGCGCGCTCGATCTCGCCGTAGATCGGCAGCGAGTACGCCTCGTCCAGGGACAGGTGGAGGGTGGGGTCCAGCCACCGCCGCAGCCACAGGAACGTGGTCTGGGGGTGCTCGTCGAGGAAGTCGACGAACGCGTCCATCAGGTCGTGCATGGCGCCCACCACGTCGCCCGCCGGTTCGGAGCGCACGGCGGCGAGGAAGGCGCGCACCGGCGGCGTGAGCGTCGCCCGCTCCAGCTCGAAGACGCGGGCGAAGCAGGCGTCGTACAGGGACGCCTTCGACGGGAAGTGGTGGTGCACGCTGGAGACGTCGATCCCGACCCGGGCGGCGATGTCGCGCATGGAGACGCCGTCGGCCCCGTGCCGGGCGAAGAGGCCGGTGGCCTCGGCGAGGATGCGGTCGGGCGTGGACGGCGCCGAACGGTCCCTGGGCGGACGCCCCCTGCGGCGAGCCCGAGGGGCGGAGACGTCCTCCTCGCCCTCCTCGTTTTCCGTGCTCTTCCTCATGCCGGACAGTCTGCCAGGGTCGCCCGGCCTCGTAATCCATCGCTGAATTGATTTCTCCGCCCGGGCCGGCCTGCCAGGGGCCTGCCCTCCCGGTTCCGGTGCGTCCTGTTCCGCCCGGCCCGGCGGGGAAGCGCGTTCAGCCCGGTGTCCGGTCCGGTGTTCGGCCGGGTGCGGGCGCGGTGACGTTCGGTCCGGTGTTCGGCCGGGTGTGGGTGCGGCCGTGTCCGGTCCGGTGTTCAGTCAGGTGCGGGCGCGGTGGTGTCCGTCCGGTGTTCAGCCGGACGCGGGCGCGATGGTGTTCAGCCGGGCACGGCCGTGTCCGGTATGACGGCCAGCGATCTGATCTGCTCGGGGGTGAGCGCGGCGCCGCGTCCGGATTCGGCGGCGAAGCGCTTCTCGCCCAGCGCCTCGCGGACCCGCGCGGTGATCCGGTCGACGTCGACGCCTTCCACGGGGGTCAGGGGTACGGGGCTCGACGCGAGGGCCACGGCGCCCGCGCCCAGGATCCGGGCGGCGCGGTCGTGATGTCCGGCGACGGCCAGGGCCCCGGCCAGCCCGTACACGGCGACCGTCATCTCCCGGGTGCCGTCGAGCCTGGCCGCGAGATCGAGGGCCGAGAGGTGCAGGGTGAGGGCCGTCGCCGCGTCGCCACGCTGCTCGGCGACGAAGCCGAGCTCGGTCACGATCATCGGAAGGTACGGCGGCGGCTCCTCGGCGTCGGGCGGGGTACGGTCAAGCACGTCGCGCAGGTGGGTCTCCGCGACGTCGAGGCGGCCGTCCCTGCGCGCGGCGAAGGCCAGCCCCATCCGGGCGAAGGTCTGCCCGGCCTGGTGGCCCTGCTCCACGGCGAGCCGCAGCGACCTCTCGCTCGACTCCGCCGCCCGCGCGTAGTCGCCGCGCTGCAGCGCGATCCAGCCCAGCCAGCCCAGCCGCCCGGCGAACTCCGTCCACATCCCGAGCTCCTCGGCCAGGCGCATGCCGTCGCGCTGCAGCCGTTCGGCCCGGTCGAGGTCACCGGTCATCTCGGCCAGCGCGCCGAGCCAGCCGCCGGACTCCAGCTGCCCCCAGCGCTCCCCGAGCTCACCGAAGATCCGCGCGCTGCGCTCGCCGTCGCGTTCGAGCCCCTCCAGGTCACCGCGTACGTGCGCGAGCTTGGCCCGCAGGGCGAGGGCCGCGGCCGTTCCCCACCGGTCGCCGAGCGCCTCGAAGGCGGGGAGCGCCCGATCCAGCAGGTCTCCGGCGACGGACAGGTCGCCGAGGTCGAGCCCCGCGTAGGCGAGGATCCACCATGCCCTGGCACGCGCGCCGGGATCGCCCGCGTCCTCGTACGCCTCCAGGGCCGTCCGGCGGACTTTCTCCCGGTCGGCGGCGGCGATGTCGCCGCGGAGGAACCCGATCGCGGCCTCCCAGACGAGGGCCTTGGCCCGGAGCGCGGCGCCGGGGGGTTCGCCGGGGACGGCGAGTGCCGCCGCCAGGGACCGGTGGGCCTCTGCCAGGCGTCCGCGCAGGAACCAGTACCAGGCCATCGCGCCGACGAGGCGCAGCGCGCCGTCCGCGTCGCCGTTCCTGACGGCCGCGTTCAGCGCGGCGCGGAGGTTCGCGGCGTCGGAGTCGAGGCGCCGCAGCCAGCGCCGCTGGTCCGCCTCGTAGAGGCGCGGCTCGGCCCGCTCGGCGAGGCCGGTGTAGTGGCGCAGGTGCCGCCGCCGCACCCGCTCGTACTCCCCGGCCCGCTGGAGGCGCTCGACGCAGTACGCCGCCACCGACTCCAGCAACCGGTATCTCGGCCCGTCGGCACCGTCCACCATGACCACCAGCGACCGGTTCACCAGCCGCGCCACCAGGTCGAGCACCTCCTCGGCCGGGATGTCGTCCCCCGCGCAGACGGCCTCGGCGGCCTCCATGGTGCAGCCGTCGGCGTGTACGGCGAGGCGACGCAGGACGGCGCGCTCGGCGCCGGTCAGCAGCTCCCAGCTCCAGTCGATCATCGCCGTCAGGGTCTGCTGGCGCGGCGGGACGCCCCGGTGCCCGGTGGCCAGCAACCTGAACCGGTCGTCGAGGCGGGCGACGAGACCGTGCACCCCGAGGGCGGGGACTCTCGTCGCGGCCAGCTCCAGCGCCAGCGGGATGCCGTCCAGCCTGCGGCACAGCGCCGCGACCGCCGGGGCGGTGTCCGCGTCGAGGGCGAACCCCCGGGCCGCGGCGGACGCGCGTGCCACGAACAGCCGCACGGAGCCCGTCCGCTCCAGCGCGGGAATGTCGCCGGTGTCCCGGCCGGGCACCTCCAGCGGCGGGACGCTCCAGACCACCTCGCCGGGCAGGGCGAGCGGTTCCTGGCTGGTCGCGAGGATCCGCAGCCCCGGGGCGGCGCGCAGCAGCGGTCCGGCCAGCTCGGCGACCGGCTCGACGACGTGCTCGCAGTTGTCCAGCACCAGCAGCAGCCGCCGGGGGCGCAGCGCCTCGGTGAGCCGGTCGGCGGCGGTCACCGGCCCCGCGGCACCCGCGGTGTCCTGGACGTCCAGCACCGCCATGATCGTCTCAGCCAGCCGGTGGACGGCGTCCTCGTCGCCGGGGCGGTCGAGCGCGGCCAGCTCGACCAGCCACACCCCGTCACGTACGACGCCTGGAGAGCCGGAGGGAGGGGTGGAGGGCGCGGTGCCGGAGGGGTCGGAAGAGGTTTCCCCCGGACCGGTCAGGTGCCTGGCGGTCTCGATCGCCAGGCGGGTCTTGCCCACGCCGCCGGGGCCGGTGAGCGTCACCAGCCGCTCCGCCTCCAGCAGGGCGCGGATCGCGGCGACGGCCTCCTCCCTGCCGATCAGGTCGGTGAGAGGCGCGGGAAGGTTGGTGGCGGGCCTGTCCGGGAGAAGGCCGGGCGCGGCCAGCGCCGGGTCCTGGGCGAGGACGGCCCGGTGCAGGGCGACCAGGTCGGCGCCCGGGTCCAGGCCCAGCTCATCGGCCAGCAGGACGCGCAGTTCCCCGTAGCTGTCCAGCGCCTCGCTCTGCCGCCCGGACCGGTACAGGGCACGCATGTGCGCGGCGCGCAGCCGCTCCCTCAGGGGGTGCGCGGCGAGCAGGTCACCGAGTTCCCCCGCGAGCTTCACGTGCTCGCCCAGCTCCAGCCGTACCTCCGCGCGGTCCTCCCACGCGGTCAGCCGCCGCTCCTCCAGTCGCGCGATCGCGGGTCGCGCGAACGGCTCGTCGCCGAAGTCGGCGAACGCGGGACCGCGCCACGACGCCAGCGCGTCGGCCAGCAGCGCCGCCCTGGCCGACGGATCCCCGGCCCGGCCCGCCTCGTCGACCAGGCGCAGGAAACCGGCCACGTCGGTGTCGGCCTTCAGCGTGTAACCCGCGGGATGGCGGACGACCAGATCCCGGCAGCCGGGTTCGGCGTCCTCCAGCACCCTGCGCAGCTGCGAGACCTTGGCCGACAGGGCGCCGGCCGGGTTGCCGGGCGGGTCGTCGCCCCACAGGTCGTCGATCAGCCGGTCGACGGGCACCGGACGCCCCTCGTGCACCAGGAGGTCGGCCAGCAGGGTGCGGACCTTCAGCCCTGGAATCGTCACCGGCTCACCCGCGGTCGTCCACACGGCCAGTGGCCCAAGCACCCCGAAACGCATGAAGGCCACGATAACGTCGCGCGCTCACCGCGTTACGACGGATTCTCGCGAGCCCCGGTCGGGCCGTAAAACGACGGGAGCTTTTCCGTAAAAGGGGGGCGGCATAGTGAGACACGTCGGACCGGGCAGGACGCGAGGGAGGTACGGAGATGTCGGAGGACGACCGGCTGCGGCTGGCGGTCATCATCGGGAGCACCCGCGAAGGCCGGTTCGGCCCCACCGTGGCGGGGTGGTTCGCCACCCGGGCCCGCAGGCGCGGCGACCTGGACGTCGACCTGATCGACCTGGCCGAGACCGGCCTGCCGCAGACCCTCAACGACCAGGGCGAGCCCGCCCCCGCCGAGGTGGCGGCCCTGGCGCCGAGGCTGGCGGCCGCCGACGCCTTCGTCGTGGTCACCCCCGAGTACAACCGGAGCTTCCCCGCTCCGCTGAAGACCGCCATCGACTGGTACTGCGAGGAGTGGCAGGCCAAGCCCGTCGCCTTCGTCGCCTACGGCCGGGACTCCGGCGGCCTGCACGCCGTCGACCAGCTCCGCCAGGTCTTCACCGAGTTGCACGCCGTGACCATCCGCGACGCCGTCACCCTTCCCCGCTACTGGGACCTCTTCGCCCCCGACGGCACCTGGCCCAAGGCCACCGCGGAGTGCAACACCGCGGTGCGGACCACGCTCGACCGGCTGGCCTGGTGGGCCCGTGCACTGCGCGACGCCCGAGCCAGGAACCCGTACGTCACCTGAACCCCCTCTCATATTCGGACTTATCCAACGTGAACGACACGGAGAAAATCATGCGGAAGATCATCGCCCAGACCCACACCACCCTCGACGGCTACATCGACAACCCCCACCTGTGGTCCATGCCGTACTCGAACGCGGAGGCGCAGGCGTACTCCATGGACCTCATGCTCGGCAGCGACACCCTGCTGCTGGGACGGGTCACCTACGTGGGCATGGCCCAGGCATGGCCCGGCATGAGCAACCCCTACGCCGACCACGTGAACAGCATCGCGAAGTACGTGGTCTCCTCGACCCTGGAGAAGGCCGAGTGGGAGAACTCGACCATCGTCCACGGCGACGACCTCGTCGCCAAGGTGACCGAGCTGAAGAGGCAGCCCGGCGGGAACATCATGATCTGGGGCTGTGGCCGGCTCACCGACACGCTCATGGAGAACGGGCTGCTCGACGAGTACCGGCTCCTGGTCTCCCCCGTCATCCTCGGCGAGGGGCAGCGGCTGTTCCGCGGGGAGAACGTCAAGGCGACCCTGGAGCTCGTCGACAACACGACGTTCGACACCGGCCTGATCGCCCTCGCCTACCGCCCGGTGAACGCGGCGGAAGGCCGGGCGGACGCCGGCTGAGCGGTACGGCCGCGTCCTCACCGACCCCGGCGGCCGGGTCGCCGGCCTGCGCGTCATCCGGGAGAAGGCGATGTCCCGCCCTCGCCCGACAGGCGGCGGCCACGGCGGCCGTGTGAAGCCCCTGCCCTCCGGGGCAGGGGCTTCACCGGTCTGACGGTGTGGCCGGCGGGCCATACGCTGGCCGTGAGACCTGAGGAGGCCCCATGGTGAGCGACACCGAGCGGATCGAGCGTGAACGCCGCGACGAGGTGCACAACTGCGTGGTGCCCAGATGCGGAACCCGGGCGGTCGAGGCGTTCGTCGCCGACGGGAACGGCTGCCTCGCGGACCGGGGCTGGCAGCAGGGCGATCTCATCGACCTGTGCGCACCGCACGGTCACGACGTCCGGCAAGCCCATCACCTGCCTCGGAACCAGGTCGCCGAGTGGATCCGAGCGGATATGAAACCCGACCCCTACGATGCTCTTTTCCGCAGGGCGAACGGGTGGTGACGGGAGATCCGGTGGGATACGGCAGGGCGGAAAACCCCGGCTCGGAGAGGACTTGGGGCGTACATCCGTAGGTCGGAGCCTCCCCTCATATAGTTGTGTGCCAATTGTCGGGCTCGGAGTCGATGGCGGGGATCGTGGGCGTTTGGGAGGGGACGGCGGCCGTGCTCGCCGACCGGTACCGGCTGGACGAACTGATCGGCCGCGGCGGCACGGGCGAGGTGTGGCGCGCCTACGACCTGCGGCCGGGCTGGGCGGTGGCGGTCAAGATCCTGTCACCGTGGGTGGCCGACGCCGCCACGCGCGAGAGGTTCGCCCGGGAGGCCAGGACGGCCGCACGTGTCGTCCATCCCAACGTGGTGACGGTGCTCGACATGGGTGAGCACGAGGATCGGCCGTACCTGGTGATGGAGTTGCTGGCCGGCCGGGACCTCGCCGCCGAGCTGGCCGAACGGGGAGCGCTGAGCGTCTCCGAGACGTGCCACCTGGTCGGGCAGGCCGCGCTCGGGCTGGACGCCGCGCACCGGGCCGGGGTCGTGCACCGCGACGTCAAGCCCGCGAACCTGCACCTGGGCGCGGGGGGCACGCTCAAGGTCGTCGACTTCGGTACCGCCAGGGTCGCGACCGAGGCCGCGATGCGGCTGACCTCGGCGGGCAGCGTCATCGGCACGGCCGCCTACCTGTCTCCCGAGCAGATCCTCGGCGAGCCGGGGGACGCGGCCTCGGACCTGTACGCGCTCGGCTGTGTCTGCTACGAGCTGCTGTGCGGGCGGCCCCCGTTCGTCGGCCCGGCCACGGAGGTGATCTCCCAGCACGTTCGTGACCGGCCGGATCCGCCCAGGCGGTACCGGCCGGATGTTCCGGCGGAGCTGGAGGGGCTCGTCCTGGCCCTGCTGGAGAAGGATCCCGCCGCGCGGCCGACCGGGGGAGAGGTGGTCCGCCAGGTCACCGTGACGGCCCGTCAGGCGTCGCCCGCCCGCGACACCGCCCCGCCGACGCTCACGTACGACACCGTGTCGTCGACGGTCCCGCCGGGACCGGTGGCGCCGGCGCCCGTGTCCGGCCTCTCCGCGCTCATGCGGGGACGGTCACCCGGGCGGTCCGTCGCGATCGCGCTGGGTGTGGTGGCCGTACTCGTGGCGGCGGGTCTCTGGGCGCTGGCGCCGTCGGACCCGGTGGGGCAGGCCGCCGCGTCCCGGACGGTGGTGCCGTCCGGGACGGGCTCCCCGGTGCGGACCGCGTCGCCGTCACCCACAGCGGCCGTCTCGCGGAGCGTGTCCGCGCCGCCGTCCCCGGTGCCGGTCCGGTCGCCGCCGGCGGCGACCGGATGGCAGACGCTGCTGCCGGTCTTCTACCGGGCCGTCACCGACCAGGAGCGCCAGGGGAAGATCGACCCCAGGGTGGCCCGCGAGCTCCGGGAGAGGATTTCCAAAGTCGCCCAGGCCCTCCGGCAGGGCCGGAACGAGAAGGCGCGCGACGAACTGCGCAAGCTCGGCCGGGACCTGTCCGAGGCGCGGCGGAGGGGCAGGCTCGCCTCCGACGGGCCGCTCATCGCCTTCCTGCGCGACTCCGGGTTCGTCTTCCAGCCGGACGGCGGGGACCAGGAGCCACGTCGTCAGCACTTCAAGGGAAGCGACGACGACGATGACAGGGACGACGAGGACGACGAGAACGACGACTAGGGCCTGTCTCAAAGGCGGGTGAGCCAGTCGTTGATGGCGGCGAGGTGGATGGTTGTCACGAGGTCTCCGGATATGAGGTTCTTCTTCGTCGATGAACCCTCTATCGGAGACCTCTTTGCTTACCCGGCTACGACACGCCGTTGATCGACTTTGGGACAGGCTCCAGGTGCTGCTGTGCGGCCGCCTCGCAGCCCCGCACAGCAGGTGGCGCCGGGAAGGAGGTGGGGAGGGTGGAAGCTCCGTCCGGGGGGCCGCCTTCCCCACCTCTTCCCCGCTTCGGGCTGGAAGCCCGCAGGGAAAGGGGCCGCGTGTGCTTCACGCGAGTAGCAGGCCACTGATTCCGGCACTCCCGTCAACCACCTTGACTCCCTGGGCGCATTGTGACGATCGCGATGAACACCCGCTCTCGCGAACCGGCATGGCAGCCATCCTGTAGCCAGCGTTGACGGCCCGCGGAGCGCCCTGGCGCGGTGGATGGGGGTATACGGGTCCAGGAATGCCGTGGGTGCAGATCAGCGACGAGGTCGCTTGAGCGGCTCGGCCGCTCCGTGGAGCACCGAACCGCCTCGCCGACTCCTCCGGCGCGCCTGGATGATCGCCACTTCGGCCGGCGCAGACCAGGCGGTCCTACAGCCCGTACCTACTCCAGAGAAATAGTGTTGCGCCATTGGCTCTCACAGACTGCCACTCTTTCGACGTCAGACTGCTTTTAATCTCGGTCAGAACCGGCGCGATATTAGCTTTGGTGAGATATTCAGTCACCATCACGTAAGTCTGATTGAAGCAGTCCGCTTTCGTCCTCCGACTGCCTTTCATTGCTAGAATCTTCTTGCTTATGTTATTGTAATATGGTTCGAACCTGCGGAGAAGGACTGTGAGGGCCTTTGTCAGCGGAACCCCGGAGGTCGATATGATCACCATTTGACTTTGGGTGAGATCATTCGGGGCGATGAGAGTGCCGAAGGATTCTTTAAAAGGTTTGTTGGCGTAGATGTCTTCCGCCGTTTTGTCCAGGATTTTGGACAGCTGCTGATCGGTAAAGAGTGTTGTCAGCAGGGTTTTGGTCTTATTAATGGCCGCCTGCTTGGGCGTGATCAAGGTTTGTGGCCTCTGTAGCAGGCCTTTGGCTGACATCGATGCGTGAGTAGCACCCCTCGACACCTGGGCCGGCGACGATGAAGCTGCGTTTACCACTGAGGCATTCGCAAGGCAGACCGACAACGTGAGGGCAGCGGCCAGAAGAGAGGTTCGAGACACGGGCGTCACGTTACTCATTTCCTCGGTGCCCGTCCCCGGTGACGTCTCGGCGCAGAGCTTGGGTGAGCAGGGCGAACGGCCCGCTGATGCCGTGGGCGATGCCGAGGCTTCACGCGGCGCCGGGCGGACGGGCCCGAGGCGCGGCCACTCGGCTCGGCAGGGGACGTTCGCCCTTCTCCGGGTACGGCTGAGGCATGACCAACGAATCCAAGGATCCCCTGAGGGGTCTCGACCCGTTCGACATCTTCGACGCCGAGGCGGAGCGCCTCGACCGCTACTTCTCGGGACTCGACGCGGAGGGCTGGAACCGCCCCTCGCGGGCGGCCGGCTGGTCGGTTCGGGACGTGCTCGGGCACCTGGCGGGGGAGGAGCTGTACAACCACGCCTGCCTGGACGACGACGTCGACGGTTTCACCGCGATGCTCCGGCGTGAGGGCGTGGGCGGTGGTTTCGACGGTTTCAACGGGTGGTGCGTGGAGAACCGCCGAGGACTTCCGGTCGAGGAGGTGCTCCAGGAGTGGCGGCGCGAGAACGGGGACACCCGCGAGCGGATGCGCGCGCTCGGCCACGAGGCCCTGCTGCCGACCTTCGCCGGGCCGTACCCGGTGGGCTCGCAGACCTTCCACTACGCCTCCGAGTACGCCACCCACGCCGACGACGTCGGCGCGCCCGTCACGGAGGAGGAGGCGAAGGAGCGGTCCCGGTGGCGGGCCAGGGTGGGGATGTTCGTGCTCGCCGAGCAGGACGCGAAGGTCCAGGTCGAGCTGACCGCCGACGGGGTCCTGGTGCACGCGAACGGGATGAGCGAGCGGCTGCCGGTCCCGGTGTTCGTGGAGGCGACGGTCGGCCGCCTGCCGGACGACCATCCCCTCGACCGCGGGCTCAGGACCGCCCTGCGCTGCCTGGCCTGAGCGACGGTCCGTACGCTCGCGGGTCTTCCCACCGCCCCGTACGCTCGCGGGTCTTCCCACTGCCCTGCACGCTCGCGCGGGTCTCCGCAGGTGGGTTCGTCCACCGGTGATCTGTTCACCGGTGGTCCGCCCGCGGGGAATCCGCTCGCCGGTAATCCGTCCACCGGGAATCCGCGGCCTTCTCAGTCGTCGGCGGATTCCCGGTGGACGGAGCCGCCCTGCCGGCCTTGGCCCTGCTCCTGCCCCTGAGGCTGACCCGGTTCCCGGCCCCGCTTTCCGTCCTTGCGGCGCATCCGGTGCAGGGTGCCCGCGTGCGCGCGCTCCTCCGGGTGGCTGCGCACCCTCCGCAGGCTGGCGATGACGGTGACCAGCAGCACCAGGAGGATCACTCCGAGGGAGACCGGGGTCGGGACCTCGGGGAAGGACTTCGAGATGTCCTCGTGCAGGAACGACAGGATGAGCTTGAGGCCGATGAAGCCGAGGATGACCGCCAGGCCGATCGACAGGTAGACCAGCCGTTCGAGCAGGCCCTCGATCAGGAAGTACAGGGCGCGCAGTCCCAGCAGCGCGAAGGCGTTGGCGGCGAAGACGATGAGCGGATGCTTGGTGACGCCGAAGACGGCGGGAATGGAGTCGAGGGCGAACAGCAGGTCGGTGCTTCCGATGGCGAGGAAGACCACGAACAGCGGCGTGACCACCCGCTTGCCGTCCTCGCGGGCGACGAGCTTGCCGCCGTGCATGTCGTCGCTGACCGGGAGTACCTTCCCCGCGCGGCGGATCAGCGGGTTGTTCTCGACGTCGGGGTCCTGGTTCCTGTGCCGGATGAGCTGGATCGCCGTCCAGATCAGGAGCAGGCCGAAGATCAGGAACGTGAAGGAGAAGAGGGCGATGGCCGCCGCGCCGACCGCGATGAGGACGGTGCGCAGCACAAGGGCGGTGGCGATGCCGAAGAGCAGCACCTTCTGCTGGTGCTCCTCGGGCACCGAGAACCGCGCCATGATGATGACGAAGACGAAGAGGTTGTCGACGGAGAGGCTTTTTTCCACCATCCATCCGGCGAAGTACTCCGTCGCGAGCCCCGCCCCGGCCAGCCACCACAGGACCAGGCCGAAGGCTATGGCCACGCCGATGTAGAAGACCGTCCAGGCGGTGGCCTCGCGCATGCCCACGGCGTGCGGCCGGCGCGCCGCCACCACGAAGTCGAGACTGAGCAGCACCACCACCAACGCGATGACCGCGATCCACATGCCCACCGAGTCGATCGCCATCAGTGTCCCCTCCTACCCGCCGAGATCACTCGCTTTACCCCGGGCGGGAACCTCCACACCCCGTGACCACCGGCCGGCCCGCGGGAATGTCCGGCGGGCCGAGGGGCCAAGGGCGGGAAGGGCCAAAGGGCCAAGGGCGGGAGGGGACGAGGCCGGCGGGCTGAGGCCGGTGGGGGAGGAAGAGGCGGCCGGGCCCTCCGGGGCCCGGCCGGGTCAGCGGGCCGCGCCCGCGCGGCGCTTGGTCCACACGTCGAGGGCCACGGCGGCGAGCAGGACCAGGCCCTTGAAGAGCAGGACCTGCTCGCTGGGCGCGCCGATCAGGGACATGCCGTTGTTGATCACGGCCATGATGAGACCGCCGGTGAGCGCGCCGACCACCTTGCCCACGCCGCCCTGGACGGCGGCGCCGCCGATGAACGCGGCCGCGATGGCGTCCAGCTCGAAGCTGTTGCCCGCCGTCGGCCCCGCCTGGTTCAGCCGCCCGGCGAAGATGATCCCGGCGAGCGCGGCGAGCACGCCCATGTTGACGAAGAGCCAGAACGTGACGGACTTGACCTTGATGCCCGACAGGCTCGCCGCGTTCAGGTTGCCGCCGATGGCGTAGATGTGGCGGCCGAAGACGGCGCGGTTGGTCATGAGCGTGTAGCCCAGGACGAGGATCGCGAGGAGCACCAGCACCCAGGGCAGGTTCTTGAACCTGGCCAGCTGCACGATGACGGCTATCACCACCGCGGAGGCGACACCGATCTTCAGGAAGAACAGCGGCAGCGCGTCGACCTTCTGCCGGTAGCCCAGCCGCGCCTGGCGGGCCCGCCACTGCGTGCCGACGATCCCGGCCACCGCGGCCAGGCCGATGAGCAGCGTCAGCACGTCGGCGCCGCCGAGCGGGCCGAGGCCGATGTTGCCGAAGAAGCCGGGCACGAAGCCGTTGGCGAGGGTCCGCACCTCGTCGGGGAAGGGGCCGATGCCCTGGTTGCCGAGCACGGTCAGGGTCAGCGCCCTGAAGATCAGCATTCCGGCCAGGGTCACGATGAACGCCGGGATGCCGAAGTAGGCGATCCAGTAGCCCTGCCAGGCCCCGATCAGCGCGCCGACGATCAGCGTGATGAGGATGGCCAGCGGCCAGGCCACGTCCATGTCGACCATCAGCACGGCCGCGATCGCGCCCGTGACCGCGACCACCGATCCCACCGACAGGTCGATGTGCCCGGCGATGATGATCAGGATCATGCCGATCGCCAGGATCAGGATGTAGGAGTTCTGCACCATGATGTTCGAGATGTTCTGCGGGCTGAGCAGCTCACCGTCGGTCAGGATGGAGAACAGCACGATGACCAGCGCGAAGGCGATGTAGATGCCGCTCTGTCGCAGGTTGATGGAGAAACGGCCTCCTGGTGCCTTCGCGGGCACCGCCAGAAGGTCGCCGCCGCCCGGTGGCGGTGCTCCGGTCTTTCCTGCGGGTTCGGCGACTCCGTGCGCCGGGACCTGGCCGCTGCTCATCGTGCTTCCTACTCCTTTTCCTTGGTCATGAACTGCATGAGCCGCTCCGGGGTGGCCTCCGCCCGGGAGACCTCACCGGTGATGCGACCGGCCGACATGGCGTAGATGCGGTCGCAGACGCCGAGCAGCTCGGGAAGCTCCGAGGAGATGACCAGGATGGCCTTGCCCTGGTCGGCGAGCTGGTTGATGATCGAGTAGATCTCGTACTTGGCACCCACGTCGATGCCCCGGGTGGGCTCGTCGAGGATCAGCACGTCCGCGTCGGTGAAGATCCACTTCGACAGCACCACCTTCTGCTGGTTGCCGCCGCTGAGCTTCCCGGTGACCGACAGCACGCTGGGAGCCTTGATGTTCATGCTCTCGCGGAAGTTGTCGGCGACCTGGTATTCCTTGTTGTCGTCGACCCAGCCGCGCTTCGCCAGCTTCCTCAGCGCCGCGGCCGAGACGTTCCGCTTGATGTCCTCGATCAGGTTGAGCCCGTAGCGCTTGCGGTCCTCGGTGGCGTACGCGAGCCCGTGGTCGATCGCCTCGCCGACCGTGCGGAGCTGGATCTCCCGCCCGTCCTTGTAGACGCGGCCGGAGATGCCGACCCCGTAGCTGCGGCCGAACACGCTCATCGCCAGCTCGGTGCGCCCGGCGCCCATCAGACCGGCCAGGCCGACGATCTCGCCGCGGCGCAGCGTCAGGTTGGCGCCGGAGACGACGACGCGGCCGTGCTGGCTGGGGCTGTGCACGGTCCAGTCCTCGATCCGCAGCGCCTCCTCGCCGATCTTCGACTCGTGCGGCGGGAAGCGGTTCTCGAGGTCGCGGCCGACCATGCCCGAGATGATGCGGTCCTCGGTGACCTGGTCGTTCCTCATGTCGAGGGTCTCGATCGTCCGGCCGTCGCGCAGGATCGTGGTCGAGTCGGCGATGGCCTGGATCTCGTTCAGCTTGTGCGAGATGATCACCGAGGTGATGCCCTCCTCGCGCAGCCCGCGCAGCAGGTCGAGCAGGTGCGCCGAGTCCTCGTCGTTGAGCGACGCGGTCGGCTCGTCGAGGATGAGCAGCCTGACCTTCTTGGACAGCGCCTTGGCGATCTCCACCAGCTGCTGCTTGCCCACCCCGATGTCCATCGAGGCCGTCACCGGGTTCTCCCGCAGCCCGACCCGCTCCAGCAGCTCGGCGGCCTCGGCGTTCGTCCGGTTCCAGTCGATCAGGCCGCGGCTGGTCCGCTCGTTGCCGAGGAAGATGTTCTCGGCGATCGACAGGTAGGGGCTGAGCGCGAGCTCCTGGTGAATGATCACGATGCCGCGCTTCTCGCTGTCCCTGATGTCGGAGAAGCGGCACGGCTCGCCCTCGAAGAGGATCTCGCCGTCGTACGAGCCGTGGGGGTACACGCCGGACAGGACCTTCATCAGCGTCGACTTCCCGGCGCCGTTCTCCCCGCAGATCGCGTGTATCTCGCCGCGCTGTACCACCAGGTTGACGTCCTGCAGGGCTTTGACGCCCGGGAACGCCTTGGTGATCCCGCGCATCTGAAGTATGTCGTCGGTCATGCCGTCCGCCTCCGCGCTGCCTTCCTGTTCCGAGAGCGCCCGGCCGGCGGCGGGTGGGGATGCCGCCGGCCAGGTGCCTTCCGTCATGACACCGATGTGGCTACTTGAGCTGGTCTTCGGTGTAGTAGCCGGAATCGACGAGGACCTGCTTGTAGTTGTCCTTGTAGACGATCACGGGGTCGAGCAGGTTCGACGGGACGACCTTGTTGCCGTTGTCGTAGTCCTTGGTGTTGTTCACCTCGGGCTTGCCGCCCTTGAGCACGGCGTCGGCCATCTCGACGGTGACGGCGGCCAGCTGGCGGGTGTCCTTGTAGATCGTCGCGTACTGCTCGCCCGCGATGATCGACTTCACCGAGGCGACCTCGCCGTCCTGGCCGGTCACGACCGGGTACGGCTGGTCGGCGGTGCCGTAGCCGCTGCTCTTCAGCGCCGACAGGATGCCGATGGACAGACCGTCGTACGGGGAGAGCACGCCCTGGACCTTGGTGCCGCCGGAGTAGGCCTTGGTGATCAGGTCCTCCATGCGCTTCTGCGCGGTGGCCGGGTCCCAGCGCAGGATCGCGACGGTCTTGAAGTCGGTCTGGCCGCTCTTGACGACCAGGGTGCCCTTGTCGATGTACGGCTTCAGGGTGTCCATCGCGCCGTTGTAGAAGAAGGTGGCGTTGTTGTCGTCCGGGGAGCCGGCGAAGATCTCGATGTTGAACGGGCCCTTGGCGTCGCCGTCGGAGCCGTCCTCCTTCTTCAGCTTCAGGCCGACCAGCAGCGAGGTCGCCTGCTGCACGCCCACCTTGTAGTTGTCGAAGGTGGCGTAGTAGTCGACGTTCGGCGAGTTGCGGATGAGCCGGTCATAGGCGATCACCGGGATCTTCTTGTCCGCCGCCTGCTGGAGCTGCGTGGTGATGGCGGTACCGTCGATCGAGGCGATGATCAGGAGCTTGGCGCCCCTGGTGATCTGGTTCTCGATCTGGTTGACCTGCGTGGGGATGTCGTTCTCCGCGTACTGCAGGTCGACCTTGTAGCCCAGCTTCTCCAGGGCGCCCTTGACGTTGTCGCCGTCGTGGATCCAGCGCTCGGAGGACTTGGTGGGCATGGTGACGCCGACGAGGGTGTCGGCGGGCGCCGCGGAGGCCGCTCCCGACGCGCCCTGGTCGACGGTCTTGACGCTGGAGCCACAGGCCGTCACTCCCATGGCGAGAGCCAGGCTCACCGCGGCGGTGGCCAGCTTCGCGAACTTCATCGAATACCTCCAGTGTGGGGGCCCGTCCCGACCCAGGGGCGGGCCGGGACAGCGGTGGGACGCGGTGCGTCCCGGGAGTAGCGAGTGCCGCGGCGGGGCGTCCCGGTCTCCGGCGTGCCGCAGCCGGGGCGCGTCCTGTCCGAGCCGCGGCCACGGCGACACCGGAGCGGGCGGGGTTCCGGCCCGCGCCGGTGTCCGTGAGCGTGTTTGCGAACGTGTCCGCGAGCGTCTTCACGGACGTCGTCGTGAGCGTTTTTGAGAGCGCTCACATCAGCGGTGTCAGACCGCGTGATGATCCGTTCGGCTGCGTGACGAGCTATCAAATGCCCGGGTCGGCCGACTGTCAACCCCTGGGCGGTCAGGAGTCCTCGCATCATGGAGACCTTCTCGCAGGAGATGTGAGCGCTAACAAGAGAGTATGCGCCAGTTAAGGGCGTCGTGACGGTGGCGTCAAGTGGGTGTTAACGGATGATCTCTGAGTAATCAGAACGTAATCTCAGGGGTGCTTGACGTGGGGTGTTGTTAGCGCTCACAGTCTGTCCCAAGCCACCTGAAGGAGCCGACCGTGAGCCCGAGCCTCGAACGCCGTCCGCCGGTGATGGCGGACGTCGCCACGAGGGCCGGCGTGTCGCACCAGACGGTCTCGCGCGTGCTCAACGATCATCCCAACGTCCGCGCCGAGACGCGCGCCCGGGTGCTGGCGGCGATCCACGAGCTCGGCTACCGGCGCAACATGGTCGCGCGGGCACTGGTGACGAGACACACGCGCACCCTTGGTGTGGTCAGCTTCGACACGACCTTATACGGGCCCGCCAGCACGGTCTACGGCATCGAGCAGGCGGCCAGGGCGGCGGGTTACTTCGTCAGCATGGTCAGCCTCAAGACCATCGACACCGCGGGCGTGCGCGACGCGCTCGGCTACCTGGCCGAGCAGGCCGTCGACGGCATCGTGGTGGTCGCGCCGCAGCGTTCGGCCGCCCCCGCGCTGGCCGGCGTGCCCACCGACATCCCCGTCGTGGCCGTCGAGGGCAGCCACACGGGCGACGTGTCGGTGGTCAGCGTCGACCAGATCCAGGGCGCCCGCCTGGCCACCCGGCACCTGCTCGACCTCGGTCACGAGACCGTGTGGCACATCGCCGGTCCGTCGGACTGGCTGGAGGCCGACGGGCGGATCGACGGCTGGCGCGAGGTGCTGACCGCCGCGGGCCGCCCGGTCCCCGAGCTGCTGTCCGGCGACTGGAGCCCGCGCTCCGGCTACGAGGCCGGGCTGCGCCTGGCGGCGACGTCGGGCGTCAGCGCGGTGTTCGTCGCCAACGACCAGATGGCGCTCGGGGCGCTGCGGGCCTTCGCCGAGCTGGGCGTGCGGGTGCCCGAGCAGATCAGCATCGTGGGGTTCGACGACATCCCCGAGTCGGAGTTCTTCACCCCGCCGCTGACCACGATCAGGCAGGACTTCGGGGCGGTCGGGAAATACAGCATCGAGGTCCTGCTCAGGCAGATGGAGGCGGGAGCGGAATGGTCCCAAGAGCGACATGTCGTCCCGCCGCGGTTCGTGGTCAGGGCCAGTACCGCTCCATTTCGCGCCTAGGGTCGCGTACCGTTTCGCACGTGGGCCCGCCCACGGTCCGGGGCGCGGCTCCGGGCCCGGGTCCGCGTACCGCTCCGCGCACGAGGCCGCGCCTGGCGCCGCTCCCGGTGCCGGGCGCCGTTCCGCGCCCGGGCCCGCGACGCCCCGGCGCGCCGCACCGCGCCTGAACCCCGCGGATCCGGCGCGGTCACCCGTGCCGGAGTCCCATGTATCGAGGTCCCGCCGTCCCGATGTCCTGGAGAAAATGTGAACGCTAACAACGATCGTTACGTGGTCGGTGTCGACTTCGGTACGCTCTCGGGCCGCGCCGTGGTGGTGCGGGTGGGCGACGGTGCCGAGATGGGCACCGCCGTGCACGAGTACGCCCACCGGGTGATCGAGGACCGGCTGCCGGGCACCGCCGCGCGCCTGGGCCCCGACTGGGCGCTGCAGTCGCCGGAGGACTGGCGGGAGGTGCTCCGCCAGGCGGTGCCCAAGGCGGTCGCCGCGGCCGGGATCTCCCCGTCGCAGGTCATCGGCCTGGGGACCGACTTCACCGCCTGCACCGTGCTGCCCGCCACCGCCGACGGCATCCCGCTGTGCGAGGTCGACGGGCTCGCCTCCCGCCCGCACGCGTGGCCGAAGCTGTGGAAGCACCACGCGGCGCAGCCGCACGCCGACCGGATCAACGCCGTCGCCGCCCGCAGGGGAGAGGCGTGGCTGCCCCGCTACGGAGGGAAGATCTCCTCGGAGTGGGCGTTCGCCAAGGGCCTGCAGGTGCTGGAGGAGGACCCGGAGGTCTACGGCCGCGCGGAACGCTGGATCGAGGCCGCCGACTGGATCGTCTGGCAGCTCACCGGCGTGGAGACGCGCAACGTGTGCACCGCCGGGTACAAGGCCATCCGCCAGGACGGCGCCTACCCCTCCGTGGAGTTCCTCGCCGAGCTCAACCCCGCCTTCGCCGGATTCACCGCCAAGCTCGGCGGGGAGCCCTCCCCCCTCGGCGGCCTCGCCGGGCGGCTGGACGCCCGCGCCGCCGGGTGGACGAAGCTGCCCGAGGGCATCGCGATCTCGATCGGCAACGTCGACGCCCACGTCACGGCCGCCGCCGCCGACGCGGTGCGGCCCGGCCAGATGGTCGCCATCATGGGCACCTCCACCTGCCACGTCATGTCCTCCGACGCCCTGGCCGAGGTGCCCGGCATGTGCGGGGTGGTGCGCGACGGCATCGTGCCCGGCCTGTGGGGCTACGAGGCCGGCCAGTCGGGGGTCGGCGACATCTTCGGGTGGTTCGTCGAGACCTCGGTGCCCGGCTCCTACGAGCGCGAGGCGGAGGAGCGCGGGCTCACCGTGCACGAGCTCCTCACCGAGCTGGCCGCCGCGCAGCGGGTCGGGCAGCACGGCCTGGTGGCACTCGACTGGCACAACGGCAACCGCTCGGTGCTGGTCGACCACAACCTCTCCGCCGTGGTCGTCGGCCAGACACTCGCGACGAGGCCCGAGGACACCTACCGGGCGCTGATCGAGGCCACCGCGTTCGGCGCCCGCACGATCGTGGAGACCTTCGAGAGCTCCGGGGTGCCCGTGACCGAGTTCGTCGCCGCCGGAGGCCTGATCAGGAACCGCTTCCTGATGCAGGTCTACTCGGACGTGCTGCGCCGCCCGATCTCGGTCATCGGCTCCGAGCAGGGATGCGCCCTGGGGTCGGCCATTCACGCCGCGGTCGCCGCCGGGGCCTACCCCGACATCACCTCGGCCTCGGCCGCGATGGGCAGGCGCGGCGAGGCCGCCTACATCCCCGACGCCGGGCGCGCGGACACCTATGACCGGCTGTACGCCGAGTACCGCCGCCTGCACGACCACTTCGCCGGTGGGGAGATGCTGCACGGCCTGCGGGCCCTGCGCAACGAGGCGAGCACCCCGGCCGGCGGGAACGAGAAGAGCACGTCGACAAACGAGGAGGGCGCGTGACCGGGCGCGAGGAACATCTGATCGGGCGAACAGCGCCCCCGGCCACGCGGGCGGCCGGGCATCCGGCGACGCGGACGGCCGGGCACCTGGTCTCGTACGGAACGGGGGCGGCCGGATGAGCGCCGTCGTCAAGAAGCTGCGGGAGACGGTGTCCGCGCTCCACCAGGAGCTGGTCCGCTACAACCTCGTCGCCTGGACGGCGGGGAACGTCTCCGGCCGGGTCCCCGGCGAGGACCTCTTCGTCATCAAGCCGTCCGGGGTGACCTACGACGCCCTGACCCCGGAGTCGATCGTGGTGTGCGACCTCGACGGCGAGCTGGTCGAGGGCGAGCTGTCGCCGTCCAGCGACACCGCCGCGCACGCGTACGTCTACCGGGCGATGCCGCGGGTGGGCGGGGTGGTGCACACCCACTCCACGTACGCCTCCGCCTGGGCTGCGCGGGGTGAGTCCATCCCGTGCGTGCTGACGGCCATGGCGGACGAGTTCGGCGGGGAGATCCCGGTCGGGCCGTTCGCGCTGATCGGCGGGGACGACATCGGCAAGGGAATCGTCGCCACCCTGGACGGCCACCGCTCCCCGGCGGTCCTGATGCGCAACCACGGCGTCTTCACCATCGGCGCGGACGCCCGCGCGGCCGTCAAGGCCGCGGTGATGTGCGAGGACGTCGCCCGCACCGTGCACGTGGCCCGCCAGCTGGGCGAGCCGCTGCCGATCGCGGGGCCCGACATCGACAGTTTGTACGACCGCTACCAGAACGTCTACGGGCAAAGGAGTCCGCGGTGACCCTCCACGAGCGTGAGATCTGGTTTCTCACCGGAAGCCAGGGCCTGTACGGCGAGGACACGCTCGCCCAGGTGGCGGAGCAGTCCCAGGAGATCGCCGAGCGGCTCGACGAGGCGCTGGCGTTCCGGGTGGTGTGGAAGCCCGTGCTGACCGACGCCGCGTCGATCCGCCGGGTCTGCCTGGAGGCCAACGCCTCGGACGCCTGCGTCGGCGTGATCGCCTGGATGCACACCTTCTCCCCGGCCAAGATGTGGATCGCCGGGCTGGACGCGCTGCGCACGCCGCTGCTGCACCTGCACACCCAGGCCAACGTGGCGCTGCCGTGGAGTTCCATCGACATGGACTTCATGAACCTCAACCAGGCCGCCCACGGCGACCGCGAGTTCGGTTACATCCAGTCCCGGCTGGGCGTGGCGCGCAAGACCGTCGCCGGGCACGTGAGCGACCCGGCGGTGGCGGCGCGTATCGGCGCGTGGGCGCGGGCCGCGGCCGGGCGCGCGGAGCTGGGCTCGCTGCGGCTGGCCCGCTTCGGCGACAACATGCGCGACGTGGCGGTCACCGAGGGCGACAAGGTGGAGGCGCAGCTGCGCTTCGGCGTCTCGGTCAACACCTACGGTGTCAACGACCTGGTCGCCGCCGTCGACGCCGCGGCGGACAGCGACGTGGACACCCTGACCACCGAGTACGAGGACACCTACAAGGTCGCCCCCGAGCTGCGCGCCGGAGGCGAGCGCCACGACTCCCTGCGCTACGCCGCCCGCATCGAGCTGGGGCTGCGCCACTTCCTCACCGAGGGGGGCTTCGGCGCGTTCACCACCAACTTCGAGGACCTCGGCGGGCTGCGGCAGCTGCCGGGGCTGGCGGTGCAGCGGCTGATGGGCGACGGCTACGGCTTCGGCGGCGAGGGCGACTGGAAGACCTCGGTGCTGGTACGCACCCTGAAGGTGATGGCGGAGGGGCTGGAGGGCGGCACCTCCTTCATGGAGGACTACACCTACCACCTGACCCCCGGCCAGGAGGTCATCCTGGGCGCGCACATGCTGGAGGTCTGCCCGACGATCGCGGCCGGGGTGCCCTCGTGCGAGATCCACCCGCTGAGCATCGGCGGGCGCGAGGACCCCGTCCGGCTGGTCTTCGACGCGGAACCGGGACCCGCGGTGGTGGTCGGCCTGTCCGACATGGGAGACCGGTTCAGGCTGGTGGCCAACGAGATCGACGTGGTCACCCCCGCCGAGCCGCTGCCCAGCCTGCCCGTCGCCCGCGCGGTGTGGAAGCCCCGCCCGAACCTGAGCACCTCCGCCGAGGCGTGGCTGACCGCCGGAGGCCCGCACCACACCGCCCTGTCGTCCGCCCTGACCACCGAGGAGCTCACCGACCTCTCCGACATGCTCGGCGTCGAGCTGCTGGTCATCGACGCGGACACCACCGCCCGCCAGTTCGCCAAGGAGATCCGCTGGAACCAGGCCTACTACCACCTGGCGCGCGGCTTCTGATCCACCGCATCCCACCCGTTCTCCACCGGCTTCCGGTGCCCCGCCGCTCGGCGGGGCACCGGAAGCCGTGCGCGTCGTAGGCGGAGGGAGGGGCGGTGGCGGCCGGCCGCCGTCCCGGAGCGCTTCGCGGTGTGACGTGGGGAGGGTCCGGTGAACACCGGAGCGCTAGGGACGGATCCGGTGGCTGTCGTCCAGCAGGCGGGAGAGCAGGGCGATGGTGGCCGCGCCCGCCGCGACGCCGCTGAGCAGGGAGAGCGGCCAGGCGGACCCGGCCGCCAGGGCGAGCGCGCAGGCCAGCGTCGCGATCACCGCCGTGGCGGTCACGACGAGCAGTACAGGTACGGAGAACATCGGCTCACTCCCGCAGGCGGTACCGCCGGGGTTTCGGCGGCACTGTGGTCGAGACCCCGGCTCCGGCCGGACCCGTCTCGCCCCCATAGGTGCTGCCCGCCCTGAGCGATGTAATCATGCCCGGGTCGTCCGGCGGCGATGCGTGCCCGCCCGCTCGTGCTCGCCTGCTTGTTCCCCCCTCATGCCCCCTTGCCTGTGCCCGTTCGTGCTCGGCTGTGCCCGCCCGTGCGAGGGCCGGTGTGAGGCCCGTTTTCCCGCAGCCGGGGCGTGGATTCGCCGTCCCGGCGTCCGGGCGGGACTCCGGTGTGCCGTCCCTGCCGACAGGGTAGGAAGCGCTGGTCACATCTGGGCGTCGTTCGTGTGAAATTCAGTGAACATGGCCACTGAACACGATCTTCATGCTGCCCTGTTATCTGCCTGAGCATGGGTTTTGCGGTGAACAAGCGTCGGTCTCTTGTTCACTAAACTCAGGTCTGATAGAACAAGCGGCACATGTAGGTCGGGTGGGCCGTTAGTGGAGCGATTCGCCCACCTCGCGGCCTATCCCTCATGGCCCCTGGAGGACTGCGATGCCCGGTTTCTCTCACCCCCACGGTCCGGGATCCCCCGCGCTGTCCCGTCGCTCGATCCTGCAGCTCGGGGGTGGGGTCGCCCTCCTCTTCGCGACCGGGTGCGCCGCGGGTACCAAGGCGGGCGGCTCCGGCACCCCCGCGGCGAGCGCCGCGCCCGGCGGGAGCGCCGCCCCCCGCGCCTCGTCGCTGCGGATCGCGGTGGGGAGCTACCTGAGCAGCTGGGACCAGGACTTCGTCGGATTCGACCTGACCGCGCTGATGCTCTACAAGAACGTCTTCCCCTACATGGTCGACTACGGGGTCACCTCGGTCGGCGACGGCCAGATCCTCGACACCGAGGCCATCGCCCCCACCTTCGCCGAGTCCTTCGAGCCCGACGCCGACAACAAGGTCTGGACCCTCAAGCTGCGCAAGGGCGTCAAGTTCGCCAGCGGCAACGAGATGACCGCCAGGGACGTCAAGTGGTCCAAGGACCGCGCCTTCGCCGCCAAGGCCAACGTCGCCGGGATCTACCGGCTGATCGGGCTCACCAAGGCAGACCAGGTCGAGGTGGTCGACGACTACACCGTGACGTTCACCCAGGCGTTCCCCAGCGCCCTCACCCGGCAGATCCAGGCCATCTCGCTGTACGTCTTCGACTCCGAGGAGGCCAAGAAGCACGCCACCGGCGACGACCCCTGGGCCAAGGAGTGGTTCGCCAAGAACCCCCCGACCGGCGGCTACTTCAACGTGGGCAAGGCGGTCCAGGGCCAGGAGATCGTGCTCACCGCCAACACCGGCTATCCCGGCGCCGACGGCGCCAAGAGCTCCGAGATCAGGATCACCGTGGTGCCCGCCGCCTCCAACCAGCGCCTCCAGCTGCAGAACGGCGACATCGACATCGCCTTCGGGATCGGCCAGCGCGACATCAAGGACCTCAAGACCACCCCGGGCATCAAGGTCATCTCCGCGCCGAGCAACAACCAGGTCGCCATCCAGATGTCGGTGACCACCGCGCCCTTCGACGACCCCGCGGTACGCAAGGCGCTCGCCCACGCCGTCCCGTACGAGCAGATCATCGCCAACGTCTACGGCGGCGACGCGCGGCCCGCCAAGAGCGTCGTCCCGCTGGACATGCCCGGCTACTCCGAGACCGGCTACCCCTACGCCTACGACGTCGCCAAGGCCAAGGAGACGCTGGCCGGGGCGGGCAAGACCTCGGTCACCTCCGAGCTGGTCTTCCAGACCGACAGCGAGGAGCAGCAGCAGATCGCCGTCCTCGTGCAGAGCGAGGCCAGGAAGGCGGGCATCGAGCTCAAGCTCACCCCGCTCGACCCCGCCACGCTCGCCGAGCGCAGGGCGAAGAAGAACGTCCCGCTGCAGATCACCGTGGGCCAGCTCTGGGTCAACGACGTGGAGTACATGCTCGGGACCAGCTTCACCAAGGGTGCCAACCTCAACTACTCCAACTACGTCAACGACGAGATCGAGAAGATCTTCGAGGACTCCCACACCGTCGTCGACGAGGCCGAGCGCGCCAAGCTCTGGCTGCGCGTGCAGGAGATCATGGCCGCGGACGTGCCGTGGATCGTCGTCTGCCAGCCCAACTTCAACCTTCCCGTCAGGGAAGAGGTGGCGGGGTGGGTACAGCCGATGGACGGTCTGGCCCGGCTGCGCTACCTGAGCATCGCCGGGTAATCCATGCGCATCCTCCGGTTCCTCCTCAGGCGGCTGATCCAGCTCGTCCCGGTGCTCCTCGGGGTGGTCGTCCTGACCTTCCTCCTCGTCAGGGTCCTGCCGGGCGACCCGATCCGCACCATCCTCGGCCCCAACGCCACGGAGGCCGACGCCGCCGCCGCGCGGGCCAGGTTCGGGCTGGACCAGCCCCTGTGGCGGCAGTTCCTCGACTACGTCGGGGGACTGTTCACCGGTGACTTCGGCACCTCCATCCAGAGCGGTGCCTCCGTGGGCTCCGAGATGGCCGTGCGCGTCGGGCCGACCATGGAGCTCGTCGTGATCGCGCTGGCCGTGGCACTGGCGCTGGCCACGGTGCTCGGCATCTGGTCGGCGCGGAACGCGGGCCGGTTCGGCGACCACACCGTCCGTGTCGCGGCGCTCATCGGCAACTCGGTGCCGGAGTTCTGGCTCGGCCTGGTGCTGGTCCTGGTCGGCTACAGCGTTCTGGGCTGGTTCCCGGCGCCCAGCGGCCGGGTGGACCCCGACACCGACCTCAGCCTGATCACCGGCGCCGACCTGCTCGACGCGGCGCTGACGGCCAACGGCCCCGCGTTCGTCTCCGCGCTGGAGCACCTCGTGCTGCCGGTGGCCACCCTCGTCATCGTCATCGTCGCGCCGCTGCTGCGCAGCGTCCGGGCCTCCGCGCTGGAGGTGCTGGCCTCCGAGGCGTACGCGGCCGCCGCCGCGCACGGGCTCGGTGGGCGGCTGCTGCTCCGCGGCTACCTGGTGCGGGCCGCGCTGGTGCGGCTCCCCGCGCTGGCGGCCCTGGTGTTCGGCTTCTCCATCGGCTCGACCGTCCTCGTGGAGTACGTCTTCTCCTGGCAGGGCTTCGGGCAGTGGGCGCTGCGCGGCCTGCTCTACCGGGACTACCCGGTGGTGCAGGCGTCGGTGCTCGTGATCGCGCTGTTCTACGTGGTGGTGTTCCTCATCGCCGACGTCGTCCACGCGGTCCTCGACCCGAGAGTGAGGATCTGATGACGGAGCGCGTCCGGGAGGCCGGTGGGGACCGTCGTTTCGCGTCGTCCCTGATCACGGCCGGTTCCGCCGTCCTGGTGCTGGTCGCCGTGGCGGTCGTGTTCGCGCCGCTGCTGAGCGCGTGGGGACCCGAGGAGATCGACCCCCTCGCGTCCCTCGCCCCGCCCGGCGGCGCCCACCTCCTGGGGACCGACCTCAACGGCATGGACGTGTGGAGCAGGGTCCTGCACGCCGCCAGGCTCGACGTCGGCATCGCGGTCGTCGCGGTCGCCCTGGCCGTGGTCGCGGGCAGCCTCGTCGGCCTGGTCGCCGGGTACCGGGGCGGCTGGCCGGACGACGTGCTGATGCGGGTGCTCGACGTCTTCCAGGCGTTCCCCACCTTCATCCTCGCCCTGGCGGTGGCCGCGCTGCTCGGCGGCGGGACCGCGAACCTGGTCGCGGTGATCGCGCTGGTGAACGCGCCCGCGTACGCCCGGCTGGTGCGGGCCGAGGTGCGCTCCATCAGGGAACTGCCCTTCGTGGAGGCGTCCCGCACCTCCGGCTCCTCCTTCTGGGGGGTGCTCTGGCGGCACGTACTGCCCAACAGCCTGACGCCGGTGCGTGTCATCGCCCCGCTGAACTGCGGCTGGGCGATGCTCACGCTGGCCGGGCTGTCCTTCCTCGGGCTCGGCGTGCCGGTGCCCACCGCCGAGTGGGGCGCCATGATCAGCCTCGGTACCGGCGACGTCGTCGCCGGCCGGTGGTGGACCTCGGTACCGCCCGGCCTCTTCCTTCTGATCTGCGTTCTGGGCTTCAGCCTTCTCGGCGAGGGCCTGCAGGAACGCGCCGACTCCACGAGGAGGTGACGGACGATGACACTTCTGTCGATCGAGGACCTCTCCGTCGTGATCCGCCGTCCCGGACGCCGGGTCGCCGCGCTGAGCGGGGTGAACCTGAGCGTCGAGCCCGGTGAGGTGGTCGGCCTGGTCGGCGAGAGCGGCGGAGGCAAGAGCATGGTGGCCCGTTCGATCGTGGGCCTGCTGCCCGGCGGCTCCCGTACGACCGGGCGGGTCCTGTTCGACGGCGCCGACGTGCTGACGATGGGCGCCGCCGAGCTGGAGTCCTTCCGGGGGCGCGGTGCCGCGATCTGCTTCCAGAACCCGCGCGGCGCGCTCAGCCCCACCAGGACCGTCGGCCGCCAGCTCGTCGACCGGCTGGTCACCCACCGGGCGCTGGCCCCCGCCCCCGCCAGGGAGGTCGCCGCCGAGCTGTTCGAGTCGGTCGGCATCCGCAGCCCGAGGCGCCGCCTGGACGCCTACCCGCACGAGCTCTCCGGCGGCATGGCGCAGCGCGTCATGATCTCGCTGGCCACCGGGTGCGCCCCCGGCCTGCTGATCGCCGACGAGCCCACCACTGGGCTGGACGTGACGCTCACCCGGGAGATCCTCAACCGCTTCCGGCTCACCGCGAACGCCGAGCGGCGCGGCGTCCTGCTGATCTCCCACGACCTCGCCTCCATCGCGGAGGTCTGCGACCGCGTCGTGGTGCTCTACGCGGGGACGGTGGTGGAGAGCGGTCCCGGACCGCAGGTGCTCGACGAGCCCGCCCACCCCTACACGCGGGCGCTGCTGCGATCGGTGCCCGACATCGACGGGCGCCCGGTGACCGCCACCCCCGGCGCGATGCCGCTCCTGGCGGAGGCGCCGTCCTCCTGCCCGTTCGCGCCGCGCTGCGCCCACGCGACGAAGCTGTGCGTGACGGAGCCTCCGCTCGCCGAGGCCCTGGCCTCCGACTGGAGCGCGGCCTGCTTCCATCCCCGCTCCGGCCCCCTCACCGATCCCGCCGGACTCCCCGCCGGTGCCGCCGATTCCTCCGAGCCCCTTGCCGGTCCCTCCGGTCCCCTCGCCGGTTCCTTTGAACCCTTCGCCGGTCCCGCCGGCCCGTCGTCGCGGTCGCTCCCCGCGGAGACGGTGCCCGTGGACGCGGAGCCGCCCGCCCGTACGGCCCCGTCCACGCGTACGGACGCCTCGTCCGGCGCGGAGGCGGGTTCCCCGGCCGGGACGGGCGGGGAGGTGCTGCGCATCGAGGACGCGCACGTCGTCTACCGCGCCCGCTTCGGCGGCGGGGGCCACCACGCCCTGCGCGGGGTCAGCCTCGGCGTCGCCGCGGGCGAGACCCTGGGCGTCGTCGGGGAGAGCGGCTGCGGCAAGAGCACGCTGGCCAGGCTGATGCTCGGGCTGGTACCGCCCTCCCGGGGGAAGGTCGAGGTGGCCGGGCGGGCGCTCTCCGAACTGCGCGGCCGGGAGCTGCGCCGCCTGCGCACCCGGGCCCAGCTGGTCTTCCAGGACCCCGTCGGGTCGCTCAGCCCCCGGCGGACCGTGGAGGACGCGATCGGCGAGCCGCTGCGCGCCGCCGGGGTGCCCGCCGCCGAGCGCGCGTCGCGCGTCGCCCGCGTCCTGGAGCGGATGGAGCTGGACCCGTCGATCCTCGGGCGGCGCCCGCACGAGCTGTCCGGCGGGCAGGCGCAGCGCGTCGGCATCGCCCGCGCGCTCGTCGGCGATCCCGACCTGATCGTCTTCGACGAGCCGACCTCGGCGCTCGACGTCACCGTGCAGGCGCAGATCCTGAAGGTGATCGCCGAGGTGAGCGGCGACCGCTCGCGCGGCACGGTCTTCATCTCCCACGACCTGGCCACCGTCCGAGGGTTCTGTGACCGCGTCGTGGTCCTCTACCTGGGACGTGTCGTCGAGGAGGGGCCGGTGGAAGAGGTCTTCGGCGCCCCCCGGCACCCCTACACCCGGGCGCTGCTGTCCAGCGCCCCCAGCCTCGGCGCCGGGTACGGCGGCCCGCGGGTCGAGCTGACCAAGGACCTGGAGGAGGCGGACGCCGCCGAGGGCTGTGCCCTCGCGCCGCGCTGCCCCTTCGCGACCGGCGAGTGCCGGGAACGGGAGCAGGAACTCCGCCCGTACGGCGCGAGCCTAGTCGCCTGCCACCGCGCCGCCGAGATCCCCGCGCTGATCGAAAGGTGACACCCGCAATGCCCGACCCCAAGCACATCCGGCTGGCCGTCGACATCGGCGGCACCTTCGTCGACGCGATGGAGCTGGACACGCGCACCCACGAGGTGCGCTTCAGGAAGGCCTCGACCACCCCGGCCCGCCCCTGGGAGGGCGTGCTCGACGCGGTCACCGCGCTCGGCACCGACCTGTCGGAGGTGGAGCTGTTCATCCACGGCACCACCCTCGGCCTCAACGCCGTCCTGGAGCGGCGCGGCGAGCCCACCGGGATCATCACCAACGACGGCTTCCGCGACATCTTCCTGATCGGCAGGGGCAACGTGCCCGCCGACCACATGTACGACTTCCAGTACGAGCGGCCAGAGAGCCTCGTGCTGCGACGCCACACCGCCGGGGTGCGGGGGCGGCTCGACCACCGGGGCCGGGTGGTGGAGGAGCTCGACGCCGCCGGTGTCAGGGAGGCCGCCCGCGTCCTCGTCGAGGAGGGGGGCGTGGTGTCGATCGCCGTCTGCTTCCTGCACTCCTTCCTCGACCCCTCCCACGAACGGGAGGCCGCCCGGATCATCCGCGAGGCGTACCCGAAGGTGACGGTCTCGGTCTCCACCGACATCGTCAGGGAGTACCGCGAGTACGAGCGGACCAGCACGACCGTCCTCGACGCCTACATCCGGCCGATCTTCGAGAGGTACGTGGACCGGCTGGAGCGCGGGCTGGCCGAGCGCGGGTTCGACGGGCGATTCCTGATCATGAGGTCCGGCGGCGGTTCCATGACCTCCGCCGTGGCCAAGACCTCCCCGACGCACACCGTGCTGTCGGGCCCGGCGGGCGGCATCGTGGGCGCGGCGCACATCGCCGCCGCCCTCGGTCGCCGGGACCTTCTGACCTTCGACATCGGCGGTACCTCCCTGGACGCGTGCGTGATCGAGCACGGCTCCCCGGTGGCCGCCTACGAGGCGCAGCTGGAGCACTTCCCGCTGCTGATCCCCACCTACGACATCCGCACGATCGGCGCCGGAGGGGGCTCGATCGCGTGGTTGGAGCGGGGATTGCTGAAGGTGGGGCCGCAGAGTGCGGGTGCCGACCCCGGCCCGGTGTGTTACGGCCGGGGCGGCACCCGTCCCACCGTCACGGACGCGGCGGTCGTCCTCGGCTACGTGGACCCGGACCGCTTCCTGTCCGGGACCATGGAGCTGCGGGCCGACGCCGCCCGCGCGGCGCTCGACGAGCAGGTGGCGGGACCCCTCGGACTCAGCCCGGAGGCCGCGGCGGCGGGCGTCTTCGACGTGCTGCTGGCCAGGACCGTCGGCGCCGTCCGGCAGATCACGGTCGAGCGGGGACACGACCCTCGCGGCTTCTCGCTGCTCGCGTTCGGCGGGGCCGGGCCGCTGCTCGCCCCGCTGCTCGCGGCGGAGATGGGCATCGGCGAGGTCATCGTGCCGTTCGCGCCGTCGGGCTTCTCCGCCTGGGGCATGCTCAGCGCCGACATCGTCGACGACTTCTCCCGTACGGTGATGGCCACCCTGGACGACGCCGACCTCGACGGGCTGGAGACGGTGTTCAAGGGCGTCGAGGCCGAGGCGGTCGCCTCCCTGGAGGCGCAGCGGGTCCCGGCCGGGCGCATGGTCCTCGAGCGCCAGTTCGAGCTGCGCTATCTGGGGCAGGAGCACTCGCTCATCGTCACCGCCGGCCGCGACCTCGACCGCGACGCGATCAGGCGGGCGTTCGAGGAGACCCACGCGGCGCGGTACGGGCACGCCATGGACAACCGGGTGCAGGTCCTCAACCTGCGGGTGCGCGGCATCGGCCGCACCGACAGGCCCGAGCTGGTGGCGCGCCCGCCGGGCGACGGCGACGCGAGCCGGGCGCTGCTCGCCCGCAGGGACGCCTACGACTTCGGCACCCGCGCCACGGCGTCGTTCGCCGTCTACGACCGCGCGCTGCTGGAGCCCGGCGACGCGTTCGACGGGCCCGCCCTGGTCGACGAGGGCACCTCGACCACGGTGGTCCCCTCGGGACAGCGCGTCGAGGTCGAGGAGCACGGCTACCTGCTGGTACGGCTTGTGGAGGCGGCGTCATGACGGAGCGGCTGGACGGTGGAGGACAGGACGACGGGCGCCCGGACAGGGCTCAGCCGGAGGAGGCGCGTCCGGGCCCTGCTCGTCCGGAGGAGGCTCATTCGGAGGGCGTTCGTTCGGAGGGCGCTCGGTTGGACGGCGCGACCGCCGAGGTGGTGCGCAGTTACCTGCTCGCGGCAGCGGAGGAGATGCGGGCCACGCTGATCCGCACGTCGTTCAACCCGGTCATCTACGAGGTCCACGACTTCGGCATGTCGATGTACGACGCGGACCTGCGGCTGATCGCCGAGGCCACCGGGCTCACCTTCTTCCTCGGCGCCAACGACTTCTCACTGCGCAAGGGTGTGGAGTATGTGGGGCGGGAGAATCTGCGTCCGGGTGATGTGGTGTTGTTGAATTATCCGTACTGGAACGC
>NZ_JBPJUQ010000061.1:0-61784 GCF_051192615.1 Streptosporangium sp. G11 | reverse complement strand
AACTGGCCAGTCCGGTTCGGGAAGGGGCCGTCGAAAAAGGACCTCCACAGAGGCACCTCGTCGGCGGCCTACTTCACGCGGCGGGCGGGCCGGGGCGCCCTGCCGGGAGTAATCCCGGCAGGGCGCCCCGGTCCGACCCAACACGGCACCCGGGCTTGGACGGCCATTTGGGCAGAGTATTCTCTATCCAATAGAGTCCCCTCATGAGACGTTCCACCTGTTGCGGTGTAAGCGGAGGCCGGGACGCGCTAGGCACAGGATCGATGCGCTCCCCGAGAGTGAGGTTGCCCTTGCCCGCCGCTGGTTCAGCGATGGGCGCGCCTGCGGGAAGCTCGTCGTGGACGTGCTGCTGGCACGCCCATCCACGCCCGTTGTCTGCCGGACGTGGTCAAGCGAGCGCAGGGTCAGGCGTCGGGGCGGGCGAGGATCGCTCGCTTGGCTTGCGAGGCCAGCCAGCGCTCAGCGTCGTCGAAGCTCCAGCGCCGGTGACTCACGAGGCTGAACCAGGCATCTTGGCCGACGTAGAACCAGAGCAGATCGGCGACCCGAGCCGGGTCCACATCGGACCGCAGCGCGCCGAGCTGGGTCAGGCGTGTGGCGGTGGCCGTCAGCGCCGCCATGTACTCGGTGTTCCCGGCGGCGAGGACGGCTGCGGCAGCGGGTTCGGCGCGGCACTGGGGAACCAGGGCCTCCAGCATGTCCCAGTGGGCTTCGTGCGCGAGCCGGGTGCCGCGTGCGAGCAGGTCGATGACCTGACGGGGATCGTCGGTTTCGGCCACCGCCCTCAGCGCCTGCTCGGCGTGCGGGGACCGGATGGCAGGAATGAGGAGGCTGAGGAGAATTTCGGCCTTACCGCCGGTGCTGCTGTAGACCGTCTGTACGGCGACCCGGGCGGCTGCGGCGATCTGGGCGACGGTGACGTTGGTGTAGCCCCGATCGACGTACAGCCGGCGAGCGCAGTCCAAGATCGCGGCCCGGGTGGCGGCAGCAGCGTCAACGCGCCGGGGCGAGTAGTATTTCGCCTTGCCCACCCTGCACCTCTCGCTTCGGATTACCCCCGTCCGGGGTGGACCCTACCACCGACCGGCGGCAGACGGCCCGGCATCGCCCGGCCTGGCACACGAGCCGGACACCTCGCTCCGTCAGCCCCTTGGGGATCCACTTGGGCCTTCGGAGGGGTGCTGTCGTGATCGGCCGTGCCGGGGAACTGGACCAGCTGAACCGCCTCGCCGCGACGGTCACGACCAGTGGCGCCGTCGCCGTGGTCGCGGGCGAGCCAGGCATCGGCAAGACCCGGCTGATGGAGGAGTTCGCCCAGGCGTCGCGGGCGAACGGGTTTCGCGAACTGCGGTGCACGGGCCTGGAAAACGAATCGCACGCCGGATTCGCGGGGCTGCACGAGCTGATCCATCCGGTGCTCGACCACGCCGCCGCGCTTCCAGCACGGCAGCGCCAAGCCCTGTTGACCGCCTTCGGCCTGGCCGAAGGCCCTGCCCCGGAAAGGCTGCTGATCAGCCTCGCCGTGCTCGGCCTGCTGGAGGAGGCGACCACGCAGCAGCCGCTGCTGCTCGTCGTCGAAGACATGCACTGGCTCGATCCATCGACCGCTGAGGTCGTTCGGTTCCTGGCCCGACGGCTGAGCGGGGCGCCGATCATGCTGCTGGTGACCGTCCGCGCGCAGGCCGATGACCCTGAGCCCTTGCGGTCGCTGCCCGGTTTGCGCCTGGACCTCGGTCCCCTGTCCGAAGCCGACTCGACCTGCTTGCTCGACCTCGTGGCCGGGGACCTGACACCGGCGTCACGGACGCGCCTCCTGCAGGAGGCCGGAGGCAACCCCTTGGCCCTGCAGGAACTCCCCATCGCGCTGCGCGAGCGCGGGCTCGCCGCCGACCAGCCGTTTCTGTCGCCGCTGCCCACCACCCGCCGGCTGGAACAGGCGTTTTTGACCCGGGTCGGTGCCTTGCCGACGGCCAGTCAGCAGCTCCTGCTGCTGGCTGCGGCCGAAGGGGAGCTCACGCTCGCCGACCTGATCGTCGCTGCGCGGCGGACGGGGCTGACTGTCGGTGATCTCGACCCGCTTGAGCGCAGCAGGCTGGTGGAGGTGCGGCAGGACCGGGTGAGGTTCTGTCACCCGCTGCTGCGTTCGGCCGTGCTCGGCGCGGCATCGTCGACGAAGCGAGCCGAGGTGCACCGGCTTCTCGCGGCGATCGTGCAGGATCCGGTGCGGGCCGTGTGGCACCGTGCCATGGCAGCATACGAGCGAGACGAGGAACTGGCTGCCGAACTGGAGGCAGCCGGGCTGGGAGCAGCTCAGCGTGGCGCCCTGGCCGAGGCGGCGGCGGTGCTGCGCCGCGCGGCGGCGTTGTCGCCCGAGGCGGCACCACGTGCCCGGCGGCTGGCCAAGGCCGCCGAGCTGTCCCGGCAGGCCGGTAGGACGCATGATGTGGTGGAGGCGTTGCAACAGGCCAGGCCCCTGGCAACGCAGGCCGAGGTCCTGGTCGAGCTGATGAGCACCGAGATCGCCAACAGCCTGATGACGGGGATGCCGGCCGCTAGCGAACGGGACATCGTCGCGTTGGCCCGGCAGATGAGCGGACCCGATGGAGATCGCCATCGCGTCGAACGGATCCGGTTGCTGTGGGCCGCGGCGGTCCAGATCACGCTCCGGTCCGGCGGGCAGAACAGTGCCGCCGATGTGCTGAGCGAACTGGCCGAGGCCGATCCGCAGCTGAAAGACCCGCTGCAACTGATCGGTCTCGCGTTGCTGGATCCCCTCAAGTATGCGGCGCGGGTGCGGTCACAGCTGGACACGTTGCAGCCGCCGGCTCTGGCCGAGCCGAGGGCGCTGCTGAGCTTGGGCCTGGCCGCCGAAGCGATGCAGGACCTGCCCACCGCGTTCGCTGCGCTGGAGGCCGGCCGGATGCACCTCAACCGGGCGGGAGCCCTGGCCGACGAGAGCCACCTGCTGGCGTGGCTGGCGTGCCAGCGGGTCCTGATGGGCACCCTGTGCGACGCCGTGGCGGACGCGGAGATGGCCGAGCGGATGGCGGTCGATCTCGCCCTGCCCGCGGTCGCCGCCGCTGCGGGCGCATCCGGGGCGCTGGGACTTGCCTGGCTTGGACAGCAGAGCGAAGCCGAACTCGTGCTGGCCCGTGTCCGTGAACGGCCGGAGGACGCGTTGTGGACGTCGACGACGGCGCGGGCGGCGTGGGCCGCCGGACACCTCGCGCTGCAAAAGCGCAGTTACCGGCAAGCCTGGCTGGAGCTGAGCAAGGTGAGCGTGCACCGGACGACTGCCTTGTGGGCCTTGGGGGATTTCGTCGAGGCGGCGGTGCGCTCAGGCAAGGGTGAGCTCGCACGGCTTGCGCTCGACAGCGCCGAACGCGACGCCGCGGTGCTGGATTCGCCGCATCTGGACATGCTGGTGCAGCGCGGCCGGGCGTTGCTCACCACGGACGACAAGGCCGACGCTTATTTCCACGCCGCGCTCGAGCGTGGCGTGGATGCGGTGACGGTGCTGGAACGGGCTCGCACCCAGCTGGTTTACGGGCAGTGGCTGCGCCGGGAACGGCGGGTGATGCAGGCCCGGGAGCAGCTGGCCGCGGCGTTGGACACCTTCCAGGAGCGCGGGGCCGAGCTGTGGGCGGATCAGGCGGCCGCTGAGCTGCGGGCGGCCGGCGTGGCACCGGCACGCCGGCTACTCGCGGCCGGCCGACTGGACGCGACCGTGCTGACCCCGCAGGAGATACAGATCGCCGGCCTGGCGGCGGCAGGGCTGACGAACAAGGAGATCGCCGACCGGCTCTACTTGTCCCACCGGACGGTCGGCGCGCATCTGTACAAGGTCTTTCCCAAGCTCGGCATCACCAGCCGAGCCCAGCTCCGGGAGGTGACGGCCAAGCTGGAGGAGCCGGAACGGCAGCCGTGAACCTGTTGGCGGTGATCAACCCGGCGGGCGGCGGAAGAGGGCAGGACCACCGCCGCTCAGTGCTCAGGAGGCTATCTCCGAACCTCTCTAACGATCTTGAGGGAGCCTGAGCTAGCTTCTTGCCTTCACCCTCCATCATCACCGACGAAAGCCTGGCGCTGGAGGTGACCGGGCCGCCCGAGCACAACGAGTTGCCGGACGCGCTGCAAGCCCGCGCCGGCACTGCGGCCGCACTCCGAGTCCGGGGAGAAGAAGAGCGCCAAGCCTGCATTGTTAGCGCACCGGGGCATTTTCACCGGTGCCCTCACTCTGCCGCCAGGACGCGGGGAACTTCGTGCCGGAGCGTGGCGGCGGTCGGTACCACGGTCGCCAGCAGGGTCAGAATCAGTCCGCAACAGACGGTGAGCCCGATCGCTGACAGGCCCAGGGACGGTAGGAGGTGCGTGGGCTGCGCCCGCAACGCCCAGGCACCGCCGAGCGCGGTCACCGCCACCGCGCCCACGCCAAGAATGGCTGCGGTGCCCACGTAGATGACCGCTTCCCAGGCGGCCGCCGCCAGGATGGTGCGCCGGGTGCCACCGGCGGCCTGGATCAGCGCGAACTCCCGCTCCCGGCTCCGGCTCGCCATGAAGATCGTCGTGACCGCGCCCAGCACCGACAACACCAACGAACCGCCGAGCAGCAGCACCACCGTCCCCGGCGACAGCGCCGCCGGCGCCCGGCCCATCTCCGCGGCCAGTGCTGCGCGCACCGTGCCCTCGGCGGAGTACAGCCCACCGCTCAACGCCACGGCGACCATCAGCGGGCTGATCGCCGCCGTACTGCCGTCGTGGAGCGCGCCAGGTACCAGGACCTCGACCGCCGGGCCGGCAACAGGCCCGTCCACAGCCGGAGCAGGCGGCCGAACAGCACCGGGCCGGTTGCGGCGAACAACGCCGCGGTCAGGACGGAGAGCATCATGAGCGGGGTCGTCAGGTTCGCCAGGGCGGTGCGGGGAACGGTCGCGGCCACCCCGGCGACGCTGAGCAGCGCAGCACCCGTGACGAACCAGCGAAGTCTGGTCATGCGCCGCTGGCGAGGTTCCGGTTCCCGGAGCGACTCGATCGCCGGCACCCGCCCGGCTCGGCGTGCCCCGTGCCAGCCGCCGAGCACCACCACGAGCATGACGAACAGGACCACCGATGCTGCGGCCACCGGCCCGAAACGCGGCTGCACGCCGTCGAATCCGCTGGCCTGCCGAAAGCTGTGGCGAAACAGCGGGTCGAGGAACGGTACGGCGGCCAGGCTGCCCGCCACTGCGCCCACGAATCCCACCACCAGGAGTTGCGCGAGCACGACTGCGCGGACGGCGGCTGGCCGCACGCCGACCAGTTGCCAGAGGGCGTAGTCCCGTTGCTGGAGCGCGACGGTGAGGTTGAGCACCGCCCCGAGCACGACGAACGCCGTCACCGCGACGAACGCCAGGACCGTCCCGCTGATGGCGTACAGGGCGAGACCCACCGCGCCGCCCACGTGCACCGCCGTCTCGATATCACTGGCCACCGTGGTGGTCACCGCGGAGGTGACGGCCACGATCACCACGGTGCCGAGCCAGATCCGCCGGTTCGCGACCAGGTCGGCGAAGATCAGTCGCAGCATCGCTCATACCCGGTTTCCGGCGCGGGCGACCGCCTCGAAGATGTCCGCGAGGTGCGGCCGCGGCAGTTCCCGGTCGACGATGCCATCGCGGAGCACCACCACCCGGTCGGCGCGTGCGGCGGCCTGCAAGTCGTGGGTGACCATCACGACCGCCTGTCCGTCCGATGCGATGTCGCGCAACAACCTCAGCACCTGCTCGCCCGCGGCCGTGTCCAGCGCACCGGTCGGCTCGTCGGCGAAGACGACGTCCGGGCGCAGGGCGAGCACCCGGGCGACCGCGACACGCTGCTGCTGGCCGCCCGACAACGCCGCGGGGCGGTAGCCGCCGAACCCGCCCAGCCCGACCCGGATCAGCGCAGCGTCCACGTCGGACGGGCTGAGCGCACGTTTGGCCAGACGGGCGGGCAGGGCCACGTTCTCCCGCGCGGTCAGGGACGGAATGAGGTTGTAGGTCTGGAAGACGAAACCGACGTGCTCGCGGCGCAGCTCGGCGAGTGCCCCCCGCCCGAGCATCGCGACCGCCGACAGTGCGGCGACCGTCCAGAACGCAGCTCGCCAGCCCAGGTGCTGGCCGATGACCGTCCCGGCGGGGAGGCCGAGGATGTTAGCAAGGGTGAAGCCGCCCGCCACGATGCCCATCGCCTTGCCGCGGGCGTCCGCCGGGACCAGGCCGACCGCGACGACGGCGGCCACGAGGTCTCCGGTCACAGGTTCTTCGTGGTCGATGAACCCTTTACCGGAGACTTCTCTGTTTCGCAGCTACGACACGCCGTTGATCACACTTCGAGACAGGCTCTAGCGGCGCAGCTGCTGCCGTCCCGGAGCTGGGCAGCAAGCCCCGCTCGCCTTCGGGCCTTCCGCTGTGCGGGGGCGGACCCGACGGCGGCCGTCGCTGGTCATGGCCCCCTCCCGTCGATGGCTTCAAGCCGCTTTCAACCATGATTGCCTGACCAGGATCCCTCCACGAGACCAGGGTGGTCACTGGCTTAAGTCCCTGGGGCGCCGCAGACCTCCAGCCCAGGTTCATAGCTGACCGCGACACCCGCCGCCTCATAGCGCTTGTCCTCCGACCGCTAGGTGCGGTCGCCGGAGCCAGGAGTCGGCACGGTCATTAGTCACTCACCCGGCTTCTATTGGTGTACACCAGCGCCCTGTACTCGGGGTGCCGGGTGATCCAGCCGGTGTAGAAGGGGCAGACGGCGAGCACGGGAGCTTCGGCGGCACGGGCAGCGTCGAGCGACGTACGTACGAGTGCTCCCCCGATGCCTTGACCCTCGTAGGCCCCCTCCACTTCTGTGTGGACGAAGGCGATGAGGTTCTTGGTGCGGATGTATTCCGCGATGCCGGCCAGCTCACCGTCGACGTATGCCTCATACCTGTTGGCGTCGGCGTTGTCGACGATTCGCATGGTGGGCGGTCGGGAGTCGTTCATCTTTGTCCTCAGGTGCGTAGTGGGCTTGTGGTGGTCAGTGGTTTGGCCGCAGGGACGGCCGTTATGGGGGCAGGCGGTGGCGCCCAGGGCTTATTGAGACTGGTGGCCGCCAGGAGGCCGGCGTGGTCGCGGGTGTCGCGGCCTCCCGGCGCGAACCTCAGGCGGCGGACCGGACATCAGGCCGTGGCCGTCAGCTGTTGGCAGTCGTTGCGGCCAGCGCCTGCCTGAGGCTGGCGACCGCGAGCGGCACCGACCGTAATCTCGTTGAGGGGCGACAGGACAGGCCCCTACAGCCCTACATTCGCGTTCGGCAACCGAACGCCGCCCTTTCCTCGTCCACATCGAGGAGGCGCAGTGCCTTCCGTGCGACGAGTCGGCTCTCGACGACCGTGGCCCGGTGAGCCACCGGCGCTGGCGCTTCGACGACGGCGCGTGCTGGCTGGTGGCGCAGCCCAGCACCCTGCTCCTCGCCTCGCCCGCCGGTTGACACGCGCCTGTCATCCCGTCCCGGACAGGTAGGAGTTCGCGCGCGGGCTCGGGCAGCTCGGACAAGAGCAGCGCGACGTCATCCGGTGTGCCGACGCGGTCGAAGAAACCGATCAGCAAGCGAGGTCGGCCAACCCGGCCGCCGCCTGCCGTGCCACCGCCGCCAGGAGCGGCCACAGCTGCTCATCCTCGCTCTCGTGGTGATGGTGGAGGTTGGCTACCAAAAACTCGCGCAATTCGGCCAATGCGCCCAACGGCACGGATGGCCGCACCGCCGCCTCGGCCAGCAAGGTGGTGGCGCTCCGGTGAAAATCATGAGTCAGCCGCGTCTCGACGACGGCGGACTGCGTCGGCCACGATGCCGTGGGCCGCTGACGGGCGCGGGCCCGGCGTTGCCCGGCCCGCGCCCGTCACCTCCGCGCCTGTCAACGGGTCAGGCCGTACCGAGCACGCCCGATAGGAAGTCGATGCCCTGTGTGATGGCGGCTTGGGCGGCGCGCGTGCCTCGCAGCGGGTTGAGCCCGACGAAGTCGTGCACGATGCCCTGGTAGCGCACGGCGGTGACCGCAACCCCGGCCTCGCGCAACTTGGCCGCGTAGGCCTCGCCCTCGTCGCGCAGCACGTCGGCCTCGCCCACGATCACGAGCGCCTCGGGAAGCCCGGCCAGATCCTCCAGCGTCGCCCGCAACGGAGAGGCGGTGATCTCCGCGCGCTGCGCGGGGTCGGTCGTGTACTGGTCCCAGAACCACTGCATGCCTTCGCGGGCCAGGAAGTAGCCAGTGTCGAACTGCTGGTAGGAGCCGGTGTCGAAGTTGGCGTCGGTCACCGGGTAGAACAGCAGCTGACCGGCGAAGGAGATGCCGCGACGCTGCTTGGCCAGGATCGTGGTGACTGCGGCCATGTTGCCGCCCACCGAGTCGCCCGCGACGGCGACCCTGCTGGCGTCGAGACTCTGCTCGGCTCCGTTGGTGCGGATCCACTCGGCCACGGCGTAGATCTGCTCGATCGCGGTCGGGTACCTGGCCTCCGGCGAGAGGCTGTAGTCCGGGAAGATCACGGCGGCGCCGGTGCCGACGGCGAGTTCACGCACCAGGCGGTCGTGGGTCTGCGGTCCGCCGAAGACCCAGCCGAGGCCGTGGATGTACAGGATCACCGGCAGATCACCGGTGGCACCCACGGGTCGCACGATCCGCACCGGCACCGTGCCGGTCGGGCCACCGCTGATCGTGAGGTCGGAGATGTCGGCGTCGGGCACCTGGCCGGGATCGGCCTGCACGCTGTCCACGATCTTGCGCCCCTCTGCGGGGGACAGCTGATACAGGAACGGCGGCGTGGAGTTCGCGTCGGCGAAAGCCCGCGCGATCGGTTCGAGGACGGGCTTGATCTCTGTCATCGGTGTTCTCTTTCTCAGGTGAACTTTTCTCAGGTGGATGGGGCAAATCCGCTGTGGGCTTGGCCAAGACGCTTGCAGGCGCGGCACCGCGAAGGCATCTGTCACATGACTGCGGCTGGGACTCGCGGGCGCCTGTCAGCGGCCGTGCCGCCGGTGACCGTGCCGCTGGTCAGCCTGCCCGGCCGGGCGGGTGCCCGGGGGACCTTCAGGCGTTCATGCGGGCCAGCCCGGCCGGTGTATCACGCTCGCCGGCCACCCCGGCTTGCGTCACCGCGCGGGCGAGGGCGTCGCGGTCGTTGTCAGTCAGCCCCAATGCGACGGCCGCGACGTTCTCATCGAGCCGGGAGCGGCGCCGGGTGCCGGGGATCGCGACCACACCGTGCGCTTGCACCCAGGCGAGGGCGACCTGCGCGGGGGTGGCGCCCTTCGCCGCGGCAATGCGCCGGACCTGGTCGACGACCCGCAGATTCGCCGCGATCGCCTCGGGCTGGAAGCGGGGAAGCGAGCGCCGAACATCGCTGGGGTCAAGGTCGTCCACGGCGGTGATGTCGCCGGTGAGGAAGCCCCGGCCGAGCGGGGAGAACGCGACCAGACCGATGCCCAGCTCGCCAAGCGTGTCGAGCACGCCGTTGGTGAGCAGATCCCGGGAGAACAGCGAGAACTCCGACTGGACCACGGCGATCGGGTGCACGGCATTGGCCCGACGGATCGTCGCGGCCGAGACCTCCGAAAGCCCGATGTGGCGGACGAGCCCGTCGCGGACGAGTTCGGCCATCCCCCCGACGGTCTCCTCGATCGGCACCGCCGGATCCACCCGGTGCAGATAGAACAGGTCGATCACATCCGTGCCCAGATGCCGCAGCGACCGTTCTGCCGCCCGGCGGGCGTACTCCGGGCGCCCGTTGAGGCCGTGCGGGCGGCCCTCGTCGTCGAACTCCGTGCCGAACTTGGTCGCGAGCACCGCCTCGTCGCGCCGATCCCCGATCGCGCGGGCGATGAGCTTCTCGTTCTCGAACGGCCCGTACGCCTCGGCCGTGTCAATGAGGGACACACCGACGTCCAGCGCGTGCCGCAGCGTCGCGACCGCCTCGCTCTCATCGGTGCTGCCGTAGAAGGCGCTCATCCCCATCGCCCCCAGTCCCTGGACGGGTACGACAAGGCCGTCACCGAACGGGGTCTGCTTCACGTGTCCTCCTGGCGGCGCCCATGGCACCGGTCGAGACGTACAAGGAAAGGGGTGCCTCTGCAGCGGCAGGCCGTCGGGTTTCCCCGGCCGTCAGGAACGGCCCCATGCTGGACCGGGTGCTCGCGGCGGCGCCGGACCTCGCCGGCGGCTGCAGGGCCGGTCACTGGTGCAGGTGGCGGATCCAGTCGGCGGGCACCCGGCCGGCCGGGCCGGGCGCGCTCTGCTCCACCGGGTGGTGGGTGGGCGCGGCGAGCATGGGACCGCTCTCATACATCACCTGCTCGCCGTAGTCCCAAAACCAGTGCTCGCCGGGTTCGAAGCTGCTGACGAACCGGTGGTCCGTGGCGGCGGCGTGCGCGCTGGCGTGCTGGCTGGGCGAGGAGTCGCAGCAGCCAATGTGGCCGCACTGGGCGCAGCGCCGCAGATGGAACCACCAGCCCGGCGGCTGCGACACTTCGCAATCGGCGCAGCCCGTGCCACTGGGCGGCACCGTGGGATCGATTCCCTCCATGGGTCTCCTTCGGTCGTCTTGTGCCCGGCGCGAGTCGCCTGCAGGCGGCGCAGGGCACGGCTTCAGGCGCAGGGTCGGGTGCGGCGCTCACGGCAGGTGGCTCATCAGCCCAGCAGCCGGAGCAGAACAGGCATCGCCCCGGCGACAGGAGCCGGGTAGCTGACGGGCCCCCGGAGCGCGTTGCGAAGAGCTGAACAGTCGGGCGGGTGTTCGTGTTCCCTACTGCGCGCCGGTGTCGGCCAGCCGCACCAGGTCCTGGCCGACCAACGGCCCCGCCGGGACCTGGTGGAGCCTACCGCCATCGGCCAGATCGCCGAGATCGATCGGCGCGAAGCCGACCCCGGTCAGCAATGCGGTAAACATCTTCTTGGCTGCCTCGTCGTCACCGGAGACGAACAGCACGCGGTTGCCTTCGGGCCGCCGCGGATCGGCGCGCAGCGTCGCCGCGAACAGGTGGTTGAACGCCTTGATCACCCGGGCGCCGGGGGCGCGCCGGGCGACCACCTCGCTCGAGGTGAGATCGTCCGCGGCGGGCGGAGGCGTGGCGTAGTCGTTGGTCGCGTCCACCAGCACGCGACCCTGCCAGTCCGGCAGGCCAGCGAGCGCCTCGGCGGTCCGGGTGCCGGGAACGGCGAGCACGACGAGTTCGGCCTGCGCCGCCTGCTGTCGGCTGGCGGCCGACGCGCCGGGCCCCAGGCCGCGTACGGTGTCGGCCAAGGTTTGCGGACCGCGGCTGTTGCTCAACACGACCTGATGCCCACCCGCGAGCAGGCGTGTGGCGACCGCTGTGCCGATGGCGCCGGCGCCCAAGATCCCGATCTGCATGATGGCCATCTCCTTCGGTTTGGGTGATGGCAGCATCGTGGCCGATGGGGAAGGGGAGACGCATCGGTCACATGACCTACCCGCGCGTCGCCTCCGGCGGCGTTGACCAGCAGTTTTCGAGCGGCCACAGCGATGGGGGACATCACGCCGGTGGGAACGCCTGTGCGAGTGGCGGTCACGGCGACTGCTGGGCCTTGACGACAGCCGGCCCGGACGCGCCCGCCGCGGATTCGTCCCCAGCGTGCGGGCGGCGTGGTGAACCACGTGCAGTCAGGTGACAGATGCTGCAAGCGCCACAATAACGGCACGCTGGCCACGACTGCCTCGTTCTGACGGGCAAGGCACCCGCGGACGTGGGGAACGTCGACGTCGTGCTGCTACCCGAGCGGGATGACGACCCGGCCTCAATCCGTTAGAGGGCGAAAAAACCAGGGGAGATCGACGTGATCGGTGCGGCCGCGGCCATCGTGACGCGGTTCACCTCGCGATGGGCAGGCGCGTCTGTGACCTGCCCATCCGCATCGAGGACCTGCGAGGAACTACGGAGGGAATGACGAGATGAAGGTGCTGGTGACCGGGGCGTCCGGTTCGGTGGGCGCCCCGCTGGTGCGGCGGCTGTCTGAACAGGACGTGATGACGCGAGCGGTGGTGCGTCGGCCGGAAAGCGCTGCCGCGCTGGAGGAGCAGCGCCTGCCTGGAGTGGAGGTGGCGAGCACCGACCTGGCGAACGAAGCCGCCGCCCGCCACCTGCTGGACGGCATCGACGCCGTCTTCCTCCTGACGGCGAACGCAGGCAACCAGCTCGCCCAGGAGCAGTCGGTGATCCGGGCCGCGACCGAGGCCGGGGTGCGGCGGGTGGTGAAGCTGAGTGTCGGTGGCGTTTCCCCAGATGCGCCGCTGGCCCTGGCCAGGGTGCATTACGCGGCGGAGCAGAATCTGGCAGCCAGCGGTCTCCCGCGAACCGTCTTGCGGCCGGCGTTCTTCATGGACAACCTGCTGCAGTTCATCGGCTGGATCGAGCCGTCCGGCCGGTTGGAGCTGCCCCTGGGTGACGGTGCGATGCCCATGATCGACGCGCGCGACATCGCCGACGTGGCCGCTGTCGAACTCCACGACTCCTCCACCCACGACAGGGAACTGGTTCTCACCGGCCCGGAGGACCTCACGATGACGCAGGCCTTGGGCCGGATCGCGGAGGTCGTCGGCAGGCCGCTGAGCTACGTCGACGGCAATCGGACGGACTTCCTGCGTCGTTACGTGGCCGATGGCAATTCGCCCGAGTACGCCGAGGACATCGCCACCCTCTACGACGCGATCCTGCGCGCCGGCTACGGCGCCGGCACGACCGACGGGGTGCGCAAGGTGACCGGGCAAGCACCGCGCACGATCACCGACTTCGCGCAGGCGCACAGGGCGGCCTTCACCGGGTAACCGCCGCGGCGGTGACCCCGCCTCCGGCACCGATATGGCGGCACCCGGCATGGCGAAAGCTTTCCTCGCGCCACACTCGCGATCGACGACGCACTGGATCGCCATGAGGTGCCCTGCGGATTCCGGACAGTTGGCTGCATAAGCTGACAGAAGTCTGGAAGAGGTAGGTACGTGACGAGACGTCGTAGGCAGTTCTCGCCGGATTTCAAGGAAGAAGCCATCCGCATGGTGCTGGAGGGCGAGCGGACGGTCGCGTCGGTGGCGCGGGAGTTCGACATCAACGCCAGCACTCTGGGCAGCTGGGTGAACCGGCATCGGATCGTGAGCACCCAGGACGAGCAGCGGCTGGTTTCCGGGCCGGAGCGGGCGCGGATCCGGGAGCGGGAGCGGGAGAACGCGGAACTGCGCGAGAACCTATACCCCCACCTGGGAGGGCTTCTTGTACCTGGCCACCGTGATCGACTGCCACAGCAAAGCGGTCCTTGGATGGGCGATGGCCGACCACTACCGCACCGACCTGATCAAGGCCGCGATCCGGATGGCCGTCGGCACCGGCCTGCTCCAGCCCGGCGCGGTGTTTCATACCGACCGCGGCTCGAACTACACCAGCGACGAGTTCGGCCGTTTCCTGACCGGCCTGAACATCCGCCGCTCGGTCGGCCGCACCGGGGTCTGCTACGACAACGCGATGGCCGAGTCGTTCTTCAGCGCGCTCAAGAACGAATGGCTGCACCGCTTCGTCCTCACCACCCGGGCCACGGCAAGACGGCAGGTCATCCGCTACATCGAAGGGTTCTACAACCGCCGGCGCCTGCACTCGCCGCTCGGCTACCGGCCACCTTTGGAAGTACTCAACGAGTCCCTTTCCACCCAAACAGCCGCCTAGGCTACGCCCATAAGACGGCTGTCCGGAATCACCATGGCCCCTCATGACACGCCGCTCATTTTGAAACGAGCTGTTAAGGAAGCTTTTCAAGATCCGAGTCGTCGGCGCATTGACTCTGTGGTGGGAACACGGTGTCAACTGCGAGCCAGCACCTGACAGCCGACCGCCGGGTCAGACCCAGGAAGGAACCGACGTGGCCTGGAGCACCCGTGAGCTCGCGGAACTCGCCGGCACCACGGTGAACACGATTCGGCACTACCACCGGCTCGGCCTGCTCGACGAGCCCGAACGCCGAGCGAACGGATACAAGCAGTACGGGGTACAGCATCTCGTCGTCCTCCTGCGCATCCGGCGTCTCGTAGAGCTGGGTGTACCCCTTTCCCGGATCGGCGCGATCACCTCGGGCGGCGCCCCCGCCCCGGAAGTGCTGCGCCAGGTCGACGCCGACCTGGCGGCCGAGGTCGAGCGTCTGCGCCGAGCCCGCTCCGACATCGCGATCATTCTGCGCGACGGGGCGCCGGCCGACGCGCCCGCCGGCTTTGAGTCGGTCGCGCCGCGGCTGACCGTGTCCGACACCTCGCTCATCCACGTCTTCAGCCAGCTCTACGACGACGACGCGATGAAGGACCTGCGGCGCATGGTGGACGCCGACACGGATCCCATCAGCCACGACATCGACACCCTGCCGCCCGACGCCGACGAGGCGACCCGCCAGAACCTCGCCGAGAAGCTCGCCGCGCGGCTGGCGCAGCATCTGGTCGACTATCCCTGGCTGCGCGATCCCGCCCGGCATCTGTCGAAGAGCGAGCACGTCACGCGCCAGACGTTCGTCGACGCCGTCGTCGGGCTCTACAACGCCGCCCAGGTCGATGTGCTGGGCCGGGCCGGCATCCTCGCGCAGGAGCAACTGCGCCGCGAACGGGGGCTCAACTCTCCGGCCTGAGCACCTGCGTCGCATCCCGAATCGAAAGGAAGACACCATGGCTCAGCTCGGGACCGCCACCCTGGGCGAAGACCTCCTGTTGCTCCTGTTCCAGCCGAACGCGGGGATGCGGGGCACCGGTGTCATCGCCGGCGAGAACACGCTCTTCTACGTTCTCGGGGGTGCGGTGCTCGCCGATCTCGGCCTCGGTGGACACGTGCGAACCATCCCCGGCTGGGGCGGATCGACCCGGGTGGAGGCCGTCACGGACCGTCCCCCCGCGGACGACACCCTGCGATCGGCGTGGGACTACGTCGCCGTGAAGCCCCGAGGGGTGCAGGCGACGCTCGCCGCGATCGGGCCGACCCTGCGGAGCCCGTTGCTCGACCGGCTCATCATCCGCGGCGATATCCGCGAGTCCACCCGCAAGGCGCTCGGTCTGTTCGACATGAAGGTCCTCGAGGACGGCGGAACCGGCCGGCGGGCCGGTCTGCTCTCCGACGTGCGGGCGGTGCTGGTCGACGGCGTGGAGCCGCAACCCCGGGTCGCCGCGCTCGCGGCGCTGCTGTCGGGAAGCCGTACGCTCCCGCAGTTCGATCCCGAGATCCCCTGGGCCTCTTCCGTCATCACCCGCGCCCAGAAGCTCGAGCAGGGCAACTGGAGAGCCGAGGCTGCCGCCGAAGCGGTCGCCCGCACCGTCACCGCAACCATCGTCAGCAACGTGATCGTCGCGGCGGCTGTCCTCCCGCCGCAGAACCAGTAGCGGGGCAGGCCAGGAGGAGCTCACGGCCGCCAGAGGAGCATCGCCTGGTCGACGATCTCGTCGAGTTCGGCGTGGTCGAGACCGTTGACGGCCTGCACCGAGAGGCCGAACGCGATCGTCGTGATGTATCGGCCGAGTTGCTTCGGGTCGGCGTCGCCCGGCAGGTCGCCCTCATCGACGGCGCGCCGGAAACGTTCCTCGACCCGCGCCTGGCGGCGTTGCGCCACTGGACCAGCGCCTCGTGCACGGCCCGGCTCTCGTCGTTCGACGGCAGCGCGCCCTGAACCGTCAGATATCCCCCGAAGTCTTCCGGAAGGGTCGAGGTGTGGGCCGCACCGCGCAGAATCGCCTCGGCGGCAGCTTACGCGGTCAGCTCGGCCAGAGCACTGTCCAGGTAGCTGCCCAGACCCTCGACGTAGCGCTGCAACGAGCTGCTCCTTGTTGCCGAAGGCCGCGTACATGCTGGTCTTGGTGATGCCCATGGCGCCGGTCAGGTCGGCCAGGCTCGCGCCTTCATAGCCCTGCTGCCAGAACACCTGCATGGCGCGTTCCAGCGCCTCGTCGGTGTCGAAGCCTCGGGGCCGGCCGATGACGGTGCTGCGCGTACCACCCATGGCAGCATCGTAACCCTCGGTACAGAAGTTGCCGAGCCTTTCCGTACCGATCGGTCCCTATCCCGGGTCCACGCGGCTCAGAACGTCCCGTGCGGTGCGCAGGGCGTTGTACGACCGCGAACGTACGGTCCCCTCCCGGATGCCCAGGATCGCCGCGGTGTCGGCCACCGACGTATCCCTCCAATACACCGACACCAGCACCGCTCGCTGCCGCTCAGTCAGCAGCGTCAACGTGTCCCCCAGAACGAGCCGGTCGAGCACTCGGTCGGTCTCGTCGACCGCCGCCGCGGTCCACGCACCGTGGTCGCTGTAGACCTCGGTCGGCCGGGCTGCCCTGCTCCGGGCCGCGTCGATCGCCACGTTCCGGGCGACGGTGAACACCCAACGGCGACGCAACTCGACGTCGGCGGGCAGGTCGTCGACCTTGCGCCAGGCTCGCAACATGGTCTCTTGAAGCAGATCCTCGGCGTCCTGCAGTCGGTCGGACGTCAGACGCGTGAGGTAACGCCTCAGCTGGGCCGCGGTGGCCTCGTATAGTTCGCGCATGCGCTGCTCCCGGGCGACCGGATCCGCCTCGGGCCCCGTGCCGACCGCAACGGACATGGCCATTGACCCTTCACTGTGTATGCCAGTGGCACGGCAGTGGGTAAGCGGCTCGGACCCGCCGGAGCGAACCCACCGCACCACCGTACGTTTGCGGCTCATGTCTTGACTTTCTCCAGTGGAAACCGTGTTCACGCGACACGGTCAAGATGGTGTGAACACGGCTTCCCCGGGCAGCGTCGTGAACGGAATGAGACTGATTTCCTCGCAGCAGGCCGTTCGGGGGAAGCCCGCGGAGGCTGCTGTGCCGGCGTCGTCCGCAGTGTCCGGGGATCCGCCCCGCCTGGCGCAGCGGTTGAGCTCCCTGCGGCAGTACGCCGCCGAGGCCGATGCCTCCCCCGGGCAGCGCCGGCCGTTCGGCCACGAAGGCGAACAGGTGCCGGTTCACGAGCCCAAGGCGACCATCGACGTGCTGATCGCCCACCCCGAACCGGCCGGCCGCGCGGTCATCCGAGGCATCCTGGACGGCCACCCCCACGTCCGGGTCGTGGCCGCCCGCGGCGACGGCGACGAGGCGGTCGCCGAGGCTCACCGGCTGCGCCCGGCCGTGATCCTGCTGGACGACCGGATCACCACGCCGACCGCCATCGCCGCGCTCTCCCGCCGCTCCCGGGTCATCCTGCTCACCGGCGCGACCGAGTCCCACGTGGTCGCCACCCTGCTGCACGAGCCCGCCCGCGGCTACCTGATCTATGACAACTTCGAGCCGACCGACCTGCTGGGCGCGGTCGATGCGGTGGCGCAAGGCCTGTGCTGGCTCTCGCCCATCGCGGCCTCGGTGGCCGTCGCACAGATTCGCGGGTCGGCCGGGTGCACGGTCAGCGCCTCCGCTCGCGCCGCGAATGACCTATAGATGACCTTTCGGGTGAGCAACGCAAATATGCATGATTCGAGACGGCAGACGGTAAGGCTGCGATCAGTGTGGAGCGGTGACATGTCGCGTACGCGCGTAGCGGTTCTCTTCGGCGGGCAGAACACCGAGCACGAAGTCTCGCTGAGTTCGGCCACCGGAGTCGTGCGGCACCTCGACCGGGACAAGTACGAGCTGACCCCGATCCGCATCACGACGGACGGCCGGTGGATCATCGGTCGCGACACGCGCGTCGATCCGACAGAGCTCATGACCCCGGAACCGGCCGTGCCGATGACCGCCTTGCCGAACCTGGCCGCCGCCGTCGACGTGATGCGGGCGGCCGACGTGGCCTTTCCCATGCTGCACGGGCCCTACGGCGAGGACGGCACGGTCCAGTCCGTGCTTGCGCGCGCCGGAGTGCCGTACGTCGGCAGCTGTGCGGCAGGCATGAGGACATGACCAAGAAGCTGCTCGCCGCCGAGGGCATCGCGGTGGCCGCCGGGGCGACGTCAGGCGACGGCGACCACCTCGGCCCGGCCGACCGACGACGGCTCGGACTGCCCGGGGGCCGCGTGGTGGACGTGGGCGTACTCGAGGCCCCGGACGGCACCCTGCTGGTGAGCCCGGCGCTGGAGATCCGCGTCGCCGCGGACCACGACTTCTTCGACTATCAGGCGAAGTACGAGCAGGGCATCACGAGGTTCGTCGTGCCGGCAGACCTCGACGAGGCGACGACGGTTCGGTTGCGCGGCGACGCGATCCGGGTGTTCCGCACGCTCGGCTGCGCCGGATTACCGCGCGTCGACTTCTTCGTCGCGCCCGGCGGCGGGCTCACGGTCAACGAGGTCAGCACCATGCCGGAACTGACAGCGATGTCGAAGTTCCCGCGCATGTGGCAGGCGGCCGGGCTGCCCTACCGGAAACTGCTCGACGTCCTCATCCGCACGGCCCTGCGGCCCAGCGGCCGGCCGGCGCGAGCATTGGCATCGTGGCCGGGACACGGGGCATGAACGAGGAGTACGTCGCGGCCGTCCACATCCAGCGAGGTCGGGTGACCGCGGTCTGCGCCGCGACGGAGGGACCGGTTCGTGCCACCGTGACGAGGCCGACCCGTCGTAGCGTGGCCTTCGACGCCGCGGTGATCGAGGCCGTCCGCCAGGTCTGGAGTTGCCCCGGTTCGGTAGACACATCAGGGCTTGCGGCCAGGCGGCCGCGTAGCCGTCTTGGTGGACGTTCTTGAGTGCTTGTCGGCGCTCGTACTCGGCCGGGCTGAGCTGGCCAAGGTCCTCACCGGGCCGGTGACTTCCTGCTGATCCGGGCCCAGCGTCACGTGGAGGCCGGACTTTTCCGCACCGGCCCGCTGCGCCACGAGGAGTTCTCGGTCCCGGACAGAGCGATCGACCCGCTCCTGATCGAACGTCTGGCCGATCTCGCCGAACGCTGCTTCGCGGGCCGGCCACAGCCGGTCGTCATGTGGGGCAAGACCACCAGCAACGACCGGCTGCTCCGGCACGACCTGTCGGCCGAGCTGCGCATCCGAGGTCTCGACGTCCCGCGGTTCCGGCCCAGCTCCGCCGGGGTAGACGCCGCGCTGACCGGTGGCCTGTTGCTCGCCACGGCCCGGGTGGGGCGGGCCCGGTCCGCCGACCGCACCCGCTCCTGCTGATCAACCGATGGTGTACGCGCCCGAGGGCGTGGAGCGTTCCGCTACGAGATGCGAGGGGGAAGTGCAAGAGTTTCGCCCGCCACGTCGATTGCGACTTTGCCGCGCAGTGCATACGACTGCCTGTTCTCCAGGAGTTCGTGAGCCTCGCCCATTCGGGCGAGCGGAAGAGTCGCGCCGATGACCGGCTTCACGAGACTGCGCTCGACCAGTGTGGTGAGCGCGTCCAGCTTTCCTCGGTTCTGTCGTGTGAAGACGAAGTGATAGGCGGCGTTCCTGCTCCATGCCTCGATGAGGTTCTGCGGCTGCGCGATGTCGACGATGCTGACGACGCGTCCGAAGTCGGCGAGCGTCAGCGGGCTTCGTGTGAGCGTGTCGCCACCGATCGTGTCGAAGACGACATCGACCCCCTTGCCTCGCGTCAGCTCGGCCACGGCATCGACGTAGTCCGCGGAGGTGTAGTCGATCGCCGCATCCGCTCCGAGAGAGCGCACGAACTCATGGTCGCCGGCTTTCGCGGTGGTGATCACTCGTGCGCCGATTGCCTTCGCGATCTGGATCGCGATCGTGCCGACACCGCCCGTGCCTCCATGGATGAGGATCGTCTCCCCCACGGTGAGCTGAGCTCGCGTCACCAGGGACTCCCAGACCGTTCCGCCGACGAGAGTCAGGCTCGCCGCCTCCAGGTGACTGAGGTTCTCCGGCTTGCGGCCGACGAGGTCGACGTCGGCGACGTGCTGCTCGGCGTAGGAGCCGGGGCCGCCAAAGATCCGGGGCGTGTAGTACACCGCATCGCCGGCGCGAAACTCGGTCACGTGGGATCCGACTTCCTCGATCACCCCGGAGATGTCGTGCCCGATGATCGCCGGGAGCGGCACATGATCCGCGTAGTCTCCGCGACGGATCTGAAAGTCGAGCGGGTTGAGGGCGGTCGCATGGACGCGCACCCGCACCTGGCGGGGTTCGACTTGCGGTACCGAGACGTCGCGCAGCTCGAAAGCATCGGCCCCACCGAAACGGGCGAGCACAACAGCCTTCATCAGATCAGTCATATCGGTGCTCCTCATCGTGGTTCTGGTGCGTGACGCAACGGCAAGGTGGTCATGTCCAGCGAAGTGGTTTATGAGTTGACCTTCGTGTGATCCTGTTTCCGCAGGTTAAGCGGTAAGTGTCTGCGGGATCGGGTTCTGCTGCGGTGTGTCGCTGACGATGACACGCATTCGAATCTTGGCCAGAACGTCCAGGCCCATGTAGCGGCGGGCCTCGGTCCACTCATCACTCTGCTCGGCCAAAACCGCACCGAAAAGACGGACGATCGAGGGCCGGTCGGGGAAGATGCCCACCACGTCGGTGCGGCGGCGGATCTCCTTGTTCAACCGCTCCTGAGGATTGTTCGACCAGATCTGCCGCCAGACCTCCCGAGGGAAGGCGGCGAAGGCAAGGAGCTCTTCGCGGGCTGCGTCCAGGTGCTCACACGCGGCCGGATACTTGGCCTCCAAAGCGTCGATCACCCACGTGTGCTGGGCGCGTACCTGCTCAGCGGTGGGCTGGTCGAAGATGGGGCGCACCGAGGTCGCCACCCAAGGCTGCGCGCTCTTGGGCACCCGGGTGAGTAGATTACGCAGGTAATGCGTGCGGCAGCGCTGCCAGGACGCACCCGCCAGTGTCGCGCCGACCGCCGCCACCAGCCCGGCGTGGGCATCGGAGATGACCGGTTGAACGCCCGACAGGCCACGAGCGACCAGACCGCGCAGGAACGTCAGCCGGCCCGCGCCGTCCTCGGCCGAGGTCACCTCCACCCCCAAGATCTCCGGTTGCCGTTGGCATTGACCGCGGTGGCCACCAGCACGTGCACGTTGATGATCCGCCCGCCTTCGCGGACCTATGGATCGCAACAGATCCGGATCGCCCTGCTGGATCCGCTCCGCCAGCCAGGCGGCTGGGTCCACACTGTCGGATACGGCCATCGCTCTGTGCTCCTTCGTTCTTGGTTCAGCAACCTGAAGGATCACGCGATGGCCGTCCTCATTTCACGGCGCCACGCTCACTACCAGGGGAAACTCGTACACCACCTCCGCGGACGCAACCCGGCAAGGTCGGCATCCATCCAGTGAAAACGGTGTGGTTACCACATAGTCCAGCCGTCGGCCGGTGAACGGGGTCACCGTGCCCGGTTCGCCCATCGCCGGATGGCGGCCCGAACACTTCCCTTACTCACGAGTAGCCTGCTGAAATGCGATGGATGAGGACGGAACACCGTCCGGCCGTTGGACAAGATCGGGGTCTGTTCCGGTGCTGCTTCTGGCCATCCGGTTGATCGGACCGGTTGATTCACAACCGGAACGGTGGAGCCGCGCCGGCCCGGCCTCAGGTCCGGACGACGCCACCGGAAAGGAGCATGCCCCCAGCGGCGGGTCGTAACGGTGGCACCTCGGCCGTTCCGGAGAGTTCCGCCGGCGCAGATCCGCTCAGAAGGCAACTTCGGTCCGGAGTCGTTGCGCGAGATCGACGCCCTGCCGACGCGGCGGTCGCGCCCGACAACGCGTCCCAGCTCGACGTGCTGAGCCGAGCCGGCGCCCTCGCTCAACAGCACTGAGCCAGTGGCCCGAGGCGGACCCCGGCGGGGAACGCGCCTGATCCTCAGGAATGCCACGAACAGGGCGTTTGACTCTGTGCTGAGCACACGGTCTCTACTCGGTGGTGACGCATCTCCCCGCTCGAGGAGCCCTCCGTGAATCCCGTCGAAACGCTCGTTCAGAACTTCCGCGACCTCGTGGCCGAGGTGCCCGAACTGGTCCAGCCGTTCGTCGTCATGCTGGCCGGCGCGATCCCGTTCATCGAAGGCGAGGGCGCATCGCCGATCGGAGTGGTCGGTGGGATCCATCCCGTGGTGGCCGCGGTTGCCGCAGCCGCGGGCAACTTCCTCTGCGTACTCGTCGTCGTGCTGATCAGCTCGCGGGCCCGCGCCGCCGCGGTCGCTCACGGACGCCGACCGAGCAGCCGCGAGGAGCGCCCCGAGTCCAAGGGGCGCCGGCGCTTCCGCCGTTACCTCGTGCGCTTCGGTGTGCCCGGAGCGAGCCTGCTCGGACCGCTGGCCGTGCCGACCCAGTTCACCGCGGCCATGCTCATCGCCTCGGGGACCTCACGCTCCTGGGTGCTGCTGTGGCAGGCGATCGCGATCGTCTTTTGGACGACGTTGACCACCACCCTGGTCTGGGGTGTCGTCTCGTTCGTGGTGGCTTGACCTCCGGCTCCACCCTCCCCTGTCGACTGCATCGCGTTTCCCGGACTCGCGTCGCATTCCCCGTCGAAAGGATTACACGATGACACAGCGGCTCGGCCCGCCGACCCTGGCCGAAGACCTTCTGTTACTCCTGTTCCAGCCGTTCTCCGGGCCGGAGGGCACCGGAGTCGTCGCCGGCGAGGAAACGCTTCCCTACGTTCTCGCCGGAGCGATGCTTGCGGATCTCAGCATCAGCCGGCACGTGCGAACCGTACCCGGATGGAGCGGGTCGACCCGGGTGGAAGCCGTCGCCGAGCGGCCACCGACGGACGACCTCCTGCGATCCACGTGGGACTACCTCGCCTCGAGGCCGCGAGGCGTCCAGGCGACGCTCGCCGTGATCGGACCGGCCCTGCGCCGTCCCTTGCTCGAACGTCTCATCGAGCGCAACGACATCCACCGATCAACCTGTGTCGAGACCGAAGCGCCCATAAGGGAAATGTCGACAGACGGCGAATCCGGGCGCCGGAGGAGCCTGCTCCGCGGCGTACGGGGCGTGCTGGTCGGCGAGGCGGAACCGGAGCCCCGCCTCGCCGCGCTCGTGGCACTGCTGTCCGGAAGCGGGATGCTGCCGCGGTTCCATCCCGAGATCCCGTGGACCACCGCGACCATCGCCCGAGCCAAGCAACTCGAGCACGGCATCTGGGCAGCCGACGCCGCCGCCGACGCGATCGCCCGCAGCTTCGCCGCGACCATCGTCAACAACGTGATACTCGCGGCGGCCGTGCTGTCCAAGCGATGAACGAGCCACACCCCTCGCTCCGGACCGGTGCGGCGCGACCGCTCGCGGAGCCAGACGAAGGCGAGCACGGCCAGATTCATGACGGCCAGAATGATCAGCGAGCGGTATCGCGGCGATGACGATCAGCGACTTCCACCAGGCCATCCCGATGTGTGTACCCGAAGGGACGGGCGTTGTCGAGGGAAGCGATGGCTGGCATCGGGTTCACGAAGCGTCGGTCCTTTTCGTTGCGGATCTCTGGCGTACATGGCGGAAGGTGGCGCGCACCTCCGCAGCCAGCAGCTCGGGTTGTTCCCAGGCGGCGAAGTGTCCGCCCTTGGGCAGCTCGTTGTAGTGCACGAGGTTCGGGTAACGCTGCTCCACCCAGCGACGTGCGGCGAGATAGATATCGCGGGGGAAGAGGCTGACGCCGACCGGCACCTCGACCTTCGGGTCGCGGTAGGTGCGGAAGCTCTCCCAGTAGATGCGAGCCGAGGAGGCGGCGGTGCCGGTCAGCCAGTACAACGTGATGTTGTCCAGCATCTCGTCGCGACTGAGCAGGTTTTCCGGATCGCCGTCGTGGTCCGTCCACTGCTCGTATTTCTCGTAGAGCCAGGCCGCCTGCCCCACCGGCGAGTCGGTGAGCGCGTACCCGATCGTCTGAGGGCTCTGGATCTGCTCGTGCTGATAGCCCGACTCGTTGGCCTGGAAGTCACGCCATCGTTGCAGGGCACGCTCCTCCTGCTCGTTCGTGGCTTCCTCGGTACCGTAGGTGGGGAACATGTTGGAGTGGATGGCCCGGACGGCAGGCTCGCCGATGCCGCCCAGCGCGGTGGTGACCGCGTGCCCCCAGTCGCCGCCCTGCGCGCCGAAGCTGTCGTAGCCCAGCCGCCGCATCAGCTCGACCCAGGCGCACGCGATCCGCTCGGGTCCCCACCCGGTCTCGGTCGGCTTGCCGGACAGTCCGAAGCCGGGCATCGAGGGCAGGACCACGTGGAACGCGTCCCGGGGGTCGCCGCCGTGGGCCCGCGGGTCGGCCAGCATCGGTGCCACCTTCAGGAACTCGATGACCGAGCCGGGCCAGCCGTGGGTCATCACGAGCGGCATCGCCTCCGGTTCGGGCGACCGCAGGTGCAGGAAGTGGATGTCGAGTCCGTCGATGCGCGTCGTCGACGGGTTGAGCGCGTTCAGCCGGGCCTCGCAGGCCCGCCAGTCGTAGCCGTCCCGCCAGTAGTCGCACAGTGCTCGCAGCCTGCGCAGCGGCACGCCCTGGCTCCAGTCCTCCACCGGTTCGGGATCGGGCCATCGCGTACGGAAAAGCCGCTCGCGCAAATCGTCGAGCGCGGCCTCGGCGAAGGCAAAGGGCGATGGCCGAACGGCTTTGCTCTCGGCCTCGGCCAGATACGCCGCGAGATCGTCGTACCCGTAGTGGAGCGCAAGTTGCCGGGGTGTGTGACCGGTGTGCGAGGTGAGGTCGAGGCGGGCGCCCGCCTCGACCAGGGCCTGTGCTGCCTCCCGGTGCCCGTGCCACACCGCGTCGTGCAAGGCGGTAAAGCCGTTGTAGGCACCCTGGGCGTCGATCTCGAGCGTCGGCGTACCGCTGGGGCCGTGCGTCGTCAGCGCCCGGATGACACCGGCGTGCCCGGCGAAGGCGGCCTCATGGCCCGGCGTCGCGCCCATCAGCCCGTTGAGCCGGCGCGGATCCGCACCGGCCTCGCGCAGCACGCGGACGATGCCGGTGTGCCCGTCGCGAGCGGCGATCCCGAGCGGCGTGTAGTCGTCGTCATGATCGCCGACGGCCGGCAGTCGCTCGTCGAGGGCCGCACCGGCCCCGATGAGCCGTCTCACCGCAGTGAGGTCGCCGACCTGTACCGCCGCCGTCAGCGCCAGCGACCGGATCCGGTCGGCGTTGGCCGCCATCCGCGCGTGCAGGAGACCGGCGATGGCCTCGGAGCCGTCGCGCAACGCCAGGTCGAGCGCCGTCTCCTGCCAGTGGTTGCGCACAGAGGTACGGGCTCCGCGGGCCAGCAGCAGCCGGACCGCCGCCTCGTGCTTGTGCCGCACCGCGTCCATCAGTGGCGTGTGACCGAGCCGGGGCGACTGCTGGTCGACGAAGGCGCCATGGTCGAGGAGCAGGCCGATGACGCCGTCGTCACCGGCCTGCGCCGCCTTGTGCAACGCCGTGGCGCCCATGCGCGGCTCGACCATCAACACATCCGCGCCGGCCTCCAGCAGCCGCTCCACCAGGCGTGATCGACCGAGCCCGGAGGCGACCATCAGTGGTGTGAGGCCATCGGCGCCGCGGCGGTGCGGGTCCGCGCCCGACTCGAGCAGTTCCACCACCGCCGCCACGTCGTTGGAACGGATCGCAGCTTCCAGTGTCATGCCGGCTCCTTCCATGAATGTCTCCCCGTATGCGACACCCTGTTCCAGGAACCGGGTCAAGCGGCCGGCCCGCCGCACCGGATCTGGCCGGATAGGTCGCTGCCGCGCTGCACAACATCGTCATCGGTGTCCGAAGCGCGGGAGGAGACCTCGGCGACCTGGTGCGACCAACCTTCTACGGCGTCGACTGGGTGCCGGAAAAGTGGGATGAGGTGCTCGCCGGCATCACCGGGGCGCAGGAGGATGACGGTCTGCCCGCTGCGACTCCCATCTCCATGATCGGGGTCCAGGCTCTCTTCACGTCCGAGTTCGTCGTGGAGATCGAAGCGACAGCCGTCCTCGCCTGAGCCGTTGCGATGTGCAAGACCCCGCACCATACGCCCATCGGTGCCGGCATCGCTCAGGTGCTCGTTGCCGTGGCCGCTGCCTCCTTCAGGGACTCGTGCGTCGGGGCGTCCGGCACGTGGGCTGGTTTGAGCGAGGCGAACTCTTTGCGCAGCACCGGCACGACCTCTTCGCCGAGCAGGTCGAGCTGTTCCAGCACCGTCTTCAACGGCAGACCGGCGTGGTCGAGGTTGAAGAGCTGGCGCTGGTAGTCGCCGGCGTAATCGCGGAACCCGAGGGTGCGGTCGATCACCTGTTGCGGGCTGCCCACCGTGAGTGGTGTGTCCCGGGTGAACTCCTCCAGCGAGGGCCCATGGCCGTAGACCGGCGCGTTGTCGAAGTACGGCCGGAACTCGTTCACCGCGTCCTGGCTGTTCTTCCGCATGAACACCTGACCGCCGAGACCGACGATGGCCCGGTCGGGGTCGCCGTGGCCGTAGTGGGCGAACCGCTCGCGGTAGAGCCCGACCATGCGCTGGGTGTGCGAGGTGGGCCAGAGAGTGTTGTTGGCGAAAAAGCCGTCACCGTAGAAGGCGGCCTGCTCGGCGATCTCCGGGCTGCGGATGGAGCCGTGCCAGACGAACGGCGGAACACCGTCGAGGGGGCGCGGCGTCGAGGTGAACGACTGCAGCGGCGTACGGAACTTGCCGGACCAGTCGACGGTGTCCTTCCGCCACAGCCGGCGCAGGAGCGCGTAATTCTCGATCGCCAAGGGGATGCCGGCCCGGATGTCCTTGCCGAACCAGGGGTAGACCGGCCCGGTGTTGCCGCGGCCCATCATGAGGTCGACGCGGCCGCCGGACAGGTGCTGCAGCATCGCGTAGTCCTCGGCGATCTTCACCGGATCGTTGGTGGTGATCAGCGTGGTGGCCGTGCTCAACAGCAGTTTCTCGGTCCGGGCGGCGATCCAGCCGAGCATCGTGGTCGGCGAGGACGGCACGAAGGGCACGTTGTGATGTTCGCCGGTGGCGAACACATCGAGGCCCACCTCCTCGGCCTTCAGCGCGATGGTCACCATGGCCTGGAGGCGCTCGTGCTCGGTCGGGGTCCGGCCCGTCGTGGGGTCCGGAGTGATGTCACCCACGGTGAAAATGCCGAACTGCATCACGAGTCTCCTTCGAACCGGACCGCCTCATTTGCCGACCGGCCGGAGCCGGTGGGCTTCGGCGCGACGACTCCGGCCAGCGGGACTGCGCCGATGCCGACGGTGTTCCCCCCATCGGAAACCGTGTGCTGGCCACACAGTCAACGTCATCGCACAGCCGTGTCCCAAGGCCCCTGGTGGAGCCCCCGCTGGAGTCGAGTAGCACCGGGTGCCGGCAGCCGACAAACGCCGGATCGGTCGCGGCATTGTCGCGATCATCTTCCTGCCGCGTACCCTTCGTGGGCAGGCCTGTCAGCAGGCCAGTGACCGAGAAGGAGATCGACGTGGCTTGGAGCACGAGCGAGCTCGCGACACTCGCGGGCACCACGGTGAACACGATCCGGCACTACCATCGTCTGGGCCTGATCGAGGAGCCCGATCGCCGCTACAACGGCTACAAGCAGTACGAAACACTAGATCTCGTACGCTTGCTGCGCATCCGCCGGCTGGTCGAGCTGGGCGTGCCCCTGTCCCGGATCAAAGAGCTGAGCACGGGCTCCCCCGAGGCGCTGCACCAGGTCGACGTCGACCACGCGGCCGCCATCGAACGGCTGGAGAAGGCCCGGCAGGGCATCGCGGCCATTCTGAGCGAGAACGCGCCGCCCGACACGCCGCCGGGCTTCGAGCCCGTCGCCGGCCGCCTGTCTGAGGCCGACCGCTCGCTCATCCACATATACACGCAGGTCTTCGACGACCAGGCCCTGGCCGACGTGCGGCACGCGGTGGAGAACGACAAAGACGACGCCGTCAGCGCCGACTTCGACGCGCTGCCCGCCGACGCCGACGAGGCGACGCGGCAGAACCTCGCCGAGAAGTACGCACCGTCCCTGGCCCGTACCCTTCGTAACTATCCCTGGATGGACAACGACGCGATGGCCCACGTGTCGAAGGGGAAGTCCGTCACGCGGCAGACGTTCATCGACGCGTTGCGGGAACTCCACAACGAGGCCCAGCTCGACGTCATCCACCGCGCCAAAGAGCTGGCCCGCCGGCAGTTGCGGGCGGAAGGCTGACCCGCCGTCAGTCCGCCACCGCGTCCAGCCACCGGTTGTACCGCAGGCGCAGGGCACGCTCGGTGCTGCCCACCGTCGCGCTGATCGCGAGCGCGATGTTGAGCCAGGCCGACGCGTCGATCGGCGACTCGAAGACACCGAACCGCTCGGCCAGCGGCGGGAACCGGGAGATCGACTCGACGGTCTGCGGAAGGCCGAGGACCAGCGGCACGATGATCAGGACGAGGGAGATCACGCCGATCCAGCGGCTGAGCAACGGACGCTCGCGGTCGAGCCGGGCGCGGCGCCCCTCGGCCGAGCGCGGATCCGGCACGAGCTGCTGCTCGGTCCCGTCGTCGGCGACGAAGTGGCACCGCCGGAGGCCGAAGGCCGACGTCTCCACCTCGATCGCGCCGCCCTCGATCGGGAAGACGGCAGGGAGCCTCGCCCGCTCGAAGCGCCGGCCGTCGCGATACAGGTGGGCTTCGGTGTCGAGGTTCTCGTTGCTCTTCATGTGGTTCACGTCGACCGCGTATTCCGCCGGCCGGCCCGCGCCGACGTCCACGGGAAGATAGAACAGGGACCGGGACAGAGGCTGCCACCAACGGAATCGCTTCAGCGCGCGCCCGTCCCCGAGCTTGAGGCGCTGGATGGCTCGGCGTCGCCGCCATTCGTCGAACACCCGGTCATCAAAGACTATGTTCCAGGGACACAGTCAAGCATGACCGACCCCTGCGCGTACGCACCGACGCGCAAGGTGGCACCGGGTCAAGGGCGGTTGCGGACTTCTCGAGCGGGCGTCATCCGCTGCCGGTCGGTGAGGGCGTCGCGCAGGGCGGCCCGTGAGTTGATGCCCAGCTTGGGAAAGACGCGATAAAGATGCGCCGATACGGTGCGCGGCGAGAGCACCAGACGCGCGGCGATCTGCTTCGTGGGCAGGCCGGCCGCGGCCAGCTCCGCGACCTCGAGTTCCTGCGGGGTGAGGGCGTCGCCGGCTCGGACACCACCGGCGCGAGTCATCCCGGTCGCCCGGAGCTCGGCGGTGGCCCGGGCCACCCACGGCGCGGCGCCGAGCCGCTCGAAGTGCTCGCGCGCGGCCAACAGCTGGGCGCGCGCTTCGGCTCGTAGCGCCTGACGGCGAAGGTGCTCGCCGTAGGCCAGACGCGTCCGGGCGACCTCGAACGGCCACTGCTCGATGCCGGGCAGCGCCAGGGCCACATCGAACAGTCGTGTCGCCTCCGGCGGGGAGGACGTCATCGCGGTCATCGCGGTCGTGGCGAGGGCGAAGCGCGGCGAGATGCGGTCGACCCGGGCGTCCCGCATCGCCGCCGCGTGTTTCAGTGCCTCCTGCGTACGACCGGAATAGAGCGCCGCCTCGACCAGGTCGAACGCGGTCCACAGCGCCCCCAGGTTGAAGGGTGGCAGCTCGCCGGGCGGGGTGATCGCCGAGGCGTGCGCGAACGCCGACTCGAAGTCCGAGGAGCCGAGTGCGTCCCGGGTCAGCGCCAGATGCGCCCAGCTTTCGAGGCGGCCGAGTCCGCGGCTCTCGGCCCACTCGAAGAGCATCCAGCAATGGGTGGCGCAGGCGTCCGAGTCTCCGCGATGCGCGGCTACCAGCGCAGCGATGTAGTGACCGACCCGGCTGATCAGGTGATATCCGGTGTCCCGGCCGGCGCTGACGACCTCGGTCGCCGCGGCCTGGGCCGCGTCCCACCGACCAGCGTACAGGTCGTCCAGGGCGCTCATGACCAGCGAGGGCAGTGCTCCACCGACCGTGCCGGTGTCCCGCGCGTCGTCGACGGCCCGGGTCAGCCACGGTCGGCAGCGGGACAGACGATCGAGGTACGAGGCGGCCAGCGCCGTCCGGATGACGACGTCGGCGTCGGTCACCTCGCCGAGTCGTGCGAGCTGTTCGTCGAGGTCGTGCAGCAGCTCGTCCGGGACGGAACCCACGTCCTGCAGGATGCGCACCAGGGAGATGGGCGAGCTAGCGGACGTGCTCGGTAGCCTCGCGACCAACTGCCGCAGGGACGCCCAGTGTTCCGCTCGCCCGGAGTAGTGGCAGGCGAGCATGAGAGTGAAGATGGCGGTCGAGAGGTCCTCCTGTTCGGCGTCCGGTCCGGCGGTGCGGGGATCGATCGCTTCGATCAGCACCTTGTGAGCGGTCGCGGCGTCACCGTTGGTCATCAAAGACAGATATCCGGCTGCGGCGGACGCCGTCAGGGACTGGCCCGGTCCCGGGTCGTCCAGCTCCTGGATCAGTTGAGGGGAGAGCTCGAGGTGGCCGGCGACCGAGGCGCCGATGTACGCGGCGTAGGCGAGGCGGCGGCCGCCGTTCGCGCGGTCGGCGCTCAGGACCGCGGCACGCCGTAGTCTGGCCACGGCGCCGAGTATGTCGCCGCGGCGCAGTCTTTCCCGGGCTCCCGTCTCCACGATCTGAGCGACAGTCTCGTCGGGGGTCGTGGTGGCCATCGCCAGGGGATCGGCGCGACGTTCGGGTTGGCCAGCCAGCACCTCGGCCAGCCGCCGGTGGGCTGTCCGCCGCCGTTCGAGGGTCGCCTCTTCGACCACGGCCGACCTCACCAGCGGATGCCGGAAGTGCACGGTGTGCCCGTCCGCGAGGACGTGGATGAGGTGGTCCCGTTCCGCGGGGACGAGCGCGTCGAGCCACCCGGCTCCCCCGGCCTCTTCCAGGACGCAGACCTCCCCCGAGCCATCCAGCGCCGCGAGCAGCAGCAACTCGCGGGTGGCGGGTGGCAGTCGCGCGACGCGGGCGGCATAGAGCGCCCGCACCTCTCTGGCCGGCCCCGAGCCGGGCGCGACCAGCCCGCTGCTGGTTGTCCCGGACGCCGAGGCGAGGGCACCGAATTCCAGCAGGGCCAGCGGGTTCCCCTGCGCCTGATCCGCCACCTTCGTGATCACCCGGCGAGGGAGGCCGGTGAACCGGCGCGACAGCAGCCTGATCGCGTCCACGTCGGCCAGCGGCGCCACCGGCATCTCCGGCGGACGGAGGTGACCGGTCAGCTCGGAGATCCCGGTGCGGAGGGCAGCGAGCACTCCGATGCGGTGGCCGCCGGTTCGCCGGGCCACGAAGCTCATCACGCGCCCGCTGGCCCGGTCCAGCGCGTCCAGGTCGTCGACCACCAGGAGCAGAGGTTGCTCGCGGGCGGCCGCGGCGAACAGCAGGAGGGCGGCGTTCAGGACCGCCATGTCGGCCGGGGCGAGACCGGTTCCGAAACCGAGCGCGACGTCGAGGACGCCCCGCGCCGGCTCCGGCAGAAGAACCAGTTCGGCGCCGAGCGGGTAGACGAGCTGGTGCAGACCCGCGAACCTGACGTCCGATTCGTACTCGACACCGCCGCCCCGGATCACCCGGATGCCTGTCGCCACCGCCCGGTCCGTCGTCGCGTTCAGAAGGGCCGTCTTGCCGACGCCGGGCTCGCCGATGAGGAGCAGGGCGGCGCCGTCTTGTGCGGTCTTGTCCAAGAATGCGGCGAGGTCGGCCAGCTCACTCGCCCGTCCCACCAGACCGGATCCGTCGATGTCCATGCCGGCGGTCAGCCCGCCCGCCGGCGCACGGAGGGCACGGCCGGAATACGACGGAAACACACCGCGGTCTGACGACTGATCGTTAGGGTGGACTTCGTCTTGTTGATGATGGTCTGGGAGGTTGCTGGTGACCTCGATCGACCGGACCGCCTATCCACGCTTCGCCCGAGTGGTCTCGGGCCGGGAGCTGGTGGAGAGCTTCTCGCCGACCGACGCCGAGGTGAGCTGGGCGCGAGTCGGCTCCGCTCTCGACAACGCCGCCGCCGAGGCCTTCAACTCCACCATCAAGGTCGAGTACACCCACCGGCACCGCTTCGCCACCCGCCACGAAGCCCGACTGAAGATCTCCACCTGGATCGTCGACTTCTACAACCTGCGTCGCAGGCACAGCGCCTGCGACGGCATGTCACCCATCGACTACGAACGCTTCATGGCCGAAGCCAGGATGGCTCAAGCCGCATAACGGAGCCCTCCACGATTTCGGGGGATTGACAGGCCCCCCGAGCTGTGCGAACAAGCCATGTGGATCTCCTCATGGTTGTAGGAGCTGGCCGACGGTTGCGGAACCTCCATCAGCGTGGGGGTCCATTGAGCCGTCATTGATCGAACCCCCATGGGGGTTCGATCAATGACGAGCGCCTACCGCTCGCGAGCGAGGCGGTTCGATGCGTTCACTGTGGTGGTCTGCCGGCCCGTACCGATGGGAGCGGAGACAAGGTGCTCGGTGGTGGTCGCCTGCCGACGTTCGGAGTTGACATCTCGCCGCTACCCCTGGCCGCAGGGCCGAGCGGCCAGGGGTAGCGGTCAACGCCGCGGCAGCAGGCGAGAACCGGGTCGTCCGGTCAGGCCGGGTTCAGTTGCCATTGCTGGTTGGCCCCGCCGTTGGCGGCCCACTGCACGACCTGCGCCCCGTCGCTCGTCGCCGCACCGGAGACGTCCGCCACCAGTCCGCTGCCGTGGCTGACGATGGTGTAGTAGCCGTTGCCGGTGGATCGCAGATACCACCTCTGGTTGGTGCCGCCGTTGGCCGTCCACTGCTGCAGTTGCAGCCCGGCCGTGCTGCTGCCGGCGTTGACGTCGAGCATCTTTCCACTCGGGACGTACTTGAGGGTGTAGGAGCCGTCGGAGGTCGTGGCGATGGTCCAGGTGGCGGTGCCGCTCTGCTGGACCACCTTGGCACCGTCCGCGGTGGAGTTGCCCGCGACAGCGAGCGGCTTGCCGCTGTTGCGGTTGACGATGCGGTAGTTGCCCGGTGTGGGTCCGCTTGCGCCGAGGTTGAAGTACTCCACCGCGTCGCTGAACGTCGTGGCGCCCGACTTGGTGGTCGTCAGTACCAGGTACACCCGTGAGCCGCTCGCCGGTGTGGTGAAGGTGACCGGCTGGGTGACCCGCGAGCCGAGCGGGACGGTCAGGGTCGTGCTTCCGGACGCGACGACCGCGCCGTCCGGCGCGTCGAGCCGCGCCGTCCAGGTGAAGCCCACCGAAGTGTCGGCGAAGTCGTCGTTGAAGACGGTGATGTTGCGGGTGACCGTGGCGTTGCGGGCGTAGGTGGGCACGGCCTGGGGCAGAGGGAAGGTGCCGTTCGCGTCCGAGACGCCGGAGGCCGACCAGTACGGCAGGTCGACCGCTGCCACCGGGTTGAACGCCGCCTGCACGCGCTGGAACTGCGGGTTGCTCCAGGGGTTCGGGAGGTTGTCCGCGCCGTAGACAGGGCGACCGCCCTCCTCCGGGACGAAGTCGGTGGTCCGCACTCCGGGCACGACGCTGGCCCAGGCGGACAGCAGCGTGTACGGACGCAGGTCGGAGGCGTCCTTGCCGCGCTTGGCCAAGGTTGCCGTGGCGAACCACTCGAAGCCCTGCTTGGTGTTGCATGCCGGCCAGATGTACTCGCCCTCGCCGTCGGGCCGCCCGTTCACGGTGATCAGGCGCTCCCCGTACCTGGCGAAGCCGTCGACGTAGTGCGGGATCACCGCGAAGTTGGCGTACGTCATCCCGGGATAGCCGTTGACATTCCCGTCGACGCCCACCTCCGTGATGATCGGCCGGGTGCCGTCGGCGCCGTTCATCGCCGCGTACAGGTCCTTCTCGAACTGTTCGGAATCCTGGCCGCTCTGGTTCGGCTCGTTGGACTGACTCCAGCGGATGACCGCGGGGTGGTTGCGGTCGCGCAGGACCAGCGCACGGGCGTGGTTGACCATGTTGTCGTGCCCGGCGATCCAATCCTGCTTGCCGGAGGAGCCGCGAATCGCGGTCTCGCCGATGATCATCAGGCCCATCTCGTCGGCGACATCCAACATGTACGGGCTGGCCGGCTCCTGGTGGATGCGCACCACGTTGAAGTTCAGCCGCTGGTAGTTGTCCACCGCCTGCGGCCAGCCGCCGTTGCCCGACGAAGGCGGAAGGAATCCCGGCAGCGTGTCGTAGGCGTCGCCCTTGCCGCCGTTGTTGACCCGGTCGTAGTCGGCACCCTGGAGGTTGTCGCCGCGGAAGTTCACGCGCACGCCGTTGAGGTAGTAGTACTCGCCGTTCTGGGTGGCCTCCCGGAACCCGAACCGGTACGTGGCGTCGCTGGTGTGCCCGTCATCGGTGGCGGCACGCACCGCCAGCCGGTGCAGCTGCGCCCGGTACCCCGACCGGTACGGCACGTTGGGCCACCAGTACGAGGTGCTGTCGAGGTTCCACGCGACCGGCCCGACGGTCACGGTCGCGGTCGAGCGGGCCGCCACGGTGACCGTACGGCTGGGCAGTTGCGGGTAGCTGAAAGCCGTTCCGTTGTCGGACGACAGCGACCCGGTCAACGTCACCGACCGGGAACTGCCCGACGTGTTACGCACCGACACGTCGTAGCTCAACGTCTTGTTCGCCACCGACGTACGCACGAATGTGTCGCTGACGTACACCTCCGGGTACACCCGCAGGAACGCCGAACGGAAGATCCCCTGCGGTATCGCCTCGGACCAGTCGGCGGCGTCGGGCACCAGGTACCGGCCGTTGGATGCCTTCAACGCGCCGCGGCCCTTCACATCGACGCTGATCGTATGAGTGGTGCCCGGGGCGGCGTAGGCGCTGATGTCGAACTTCGAGGGAGTGAAGGCCGTGGTCTGCGTCGCGACCACCCGGCCGTCCACCGACAAGGTCGCCTGGTGGTTCACGGCGCCGAACTCGATCCACGCCGACTGCGGCTGCCCCGAGTCCGGCACCGTCACCGTACGCGAGTACACCGCCTGGGACACATCGGTGAAACCCTGCTTGTACCAGCCACCTCCGGGCACCTTGATCGACGTCGTCGACCGGCCCGCCGGAGTGAAGCTCCACGTCCCGGCCAGATCGACCGAGGCGACCGCGGCATTGCCCGCGGTGAAGCCGTCGAGGTCTCCAGCGGCGGCGGCGACCGACGCGGTGGACTTCGACGCGGCGGACTTCGACGCGGTGGATTCCGACGACGCTGACCGCTGTGCCGCCACAGCCGGCTGAGTCCCGATCAACGCGACCAGCAAGGCCGCCACCGCAGCCGGCCACCTGCTCGCCCTACGTCGAGGACGGGAGGAGGGATCGCTCCGCTTCATCGGTAATCCTTTCGGGTGAATCCCGTTGGTGAGGCACTTCCCGGGGCCGGCCGCCCCTCCGCGGGCGCCACCGCCCGGCCGTTCAGGCCGTCGCCGTTCGTCGGCGAAAGCCGACGGCTTGAGGGGGGCATCCTGTCTCCTCGTAATGGGAGCGTCGTATCGGTTCGACGGCATGGCCGAACATCACAGATAAGGCCCAAACTCCCACCTGTCAATGCTCAGGGTTCCGCAGAGATCGGACACTTCGGCCGTCTGGCTCCCATCAGGCCCGATGAGATCACGCGGTCCTAGACGTCGTGTAATTTTCATGCTGCGTTGGACGCCTCGAACACGGTTCCAAGATCGAATCGGCATGCTCAGGACCATCCAGACCTGTGTCGAACTTTCACAGTTGAACGGAATCGATTCGATGCCGTCGGGCGTCTGGTAGAGGAATGGGCCCACCTACGGCCCTACGCCAGCAATGACGAACGCACCGATGCCCTCGGAGACTTCCTGCACCGCTACAACAGCGGCGACAGCGGTTGCGTCTTCACCGCCGAACTCGGGCGACCGTTGCGTCCACAACACGTCGGCGACCAGTTTTCCTGCTCGCCTGCCAGGCAGGGCTCCCGCCTACGGATGCGGAGTTCGACCGCACGCCGGGCTATGCCGGTGAGGGACCGCCGAAGACGAGTTCGCCACCAAGCTGGCTGTACAGCTCCAGCTGGTCGTAGTAGATCCGATGAGTGATGATCTTGTCGTTGCCGACGGAGCAGGTGCTGGGGGCGCGGGTGACCATTGCCTGGTCGTCACGAGCTGGTGGTGACCTTGGGTTTGGGCTGGTCAGGTCACATGGCGTGGGAGCGGCCGGTGAAGGGCGTCGAAGACGTTGAGCCAGGCGGCCTGCCAGCGCCAGTGTTGGGGTAGATGGAGGGTGAGGTGGCCGCGGCCGTGCCGGGCGATGCGGGCCGGAACGGTGAGCAAGTGGCGGCGCAGCATCACCCCACGGGCTCGGGCATGAAACGCACCGGCCAGGCAGCCGGCCGCGCGGAGCAGATTGTGGGTCAGAGCGGCCAAGGTCAGCCAGGCCGCGTTCGCGGTGAACACCCCGGACGGCAGGTGGGCGAGCGGTCCGTCGATCAGGTCGGCGTTGACCTGCTCCATCATCGCGTGGTCGCGGTGCTGGGCCTCGGCCTGGATGAGGGTGAACGGACTGTCAGTGAAGATCGCATGGTAGCGCCAGGTGGTGAACAACTCCTCTTGGCCGATCTTCTCCTGCAGGTTGAGCCGCTTAACCCGGCGGACGATCAGCCGGGCGGTGGCGGCCCGGTCCTTGTTCGACGCGAACGCGGTGTAGGAGATCTCGGCGATCTCGGCGTCTGACACCCAGCGGCCGGCCTGCTCCTCGAAGACCGCGTCCGGATACTGGATCGCTGTCCAGGACGATTCGGGGATCGCCGCGATCGCCGCTTTGATCTTCTTGTCCATCGTCGCGGTCACCGAGAAGCACACGTGGTTGTCCCGGCAGGCGGCGATCACGCCCGCGCTGTAGAACGCCGAATCGGCACGCACCACCACGATGCCGCCAATACTGCCGCTGCCGCTGGTCCTGCCGCTGCCGCTGGTCCTGCCGGTGCCTGCCCCGGCGGCTTTGGCGGCACCGATGGCCTCACGGACGAACGGCTCGGCACCGCGCGCCGAGTTGGCCGTCCCGCCCCGCAGCCGGGTTCCGCAGATCACCGGGGCGGCCTGCGGTGTGGACACGGCAGCAGCACATTCAAGCCACCTATGACCCGTCCGGGCCGGGCCGGATGCTGTTCGCCTTCTTCGCCGCGATGGCCGAGACCGAACGCGAAGCCATCCGCGAAGCCACCCTGGAAGGCCTGGACGCCGCCGCCCGCAAGGGCAATCACGGCGGCCGACCCCCGGTCATCACCGACGACACTGCACACCGTGCTGCGCCGCAAGGCGGCCGGGGAACGCGTCGAAGACATCCACAAGGATCTGATCATCCCCACCGGGAAGCGCAAGGGCGAGAACCCGGCCCTGGCCAGCATCTACCGGGCCCTGGCCGAGCACGAAAAGAAGCAGACCTACCCCGAGGCCGTCGAGCAGGCACACACCGAGTTCGTCGTGCTCCAGACCGGTGGCCGCCGCTGACCTTCGTGCTCAGGTCGCTTGGCACCACCAGCGCTCGCGCCAACAGTCCGGGCCCTTTCCACACCACGCGGTGTGTTTCTGGCGTACTCCGGCCGTACCCCCACGGGAGCCTCCAGCGCCCGGCGAGCGCGCCGGCCCGGCTGATCGTCGAGCCGCCCGGAGCCGGCGCTGAGGGACGGCATGCTCGAGCCACCGCGCGAAGTGGTCCTCATGTGCCGCCCCCACCCGATGAAGTGCCACTTTCCGAATTCGATCTTATCGTCGATTGAAAAGTATGTTCTAGCAACAGGGTCAAGCCGGCGTCGCGACGCCGCGCCCGGTTACGGTTCGCTGCCGCATCCGAGCATGCCCCGAGGATCGTCCGGAACTCAACAATGTTCGCGACCGCGGACACCAGCAATTTGACTGATTCGACGGCGGCGCGAACGGGCCAGCCTCAGAGGGACAAGCCATGAAACTGGGGGCACCATGGAACCGACGATCGTCGACAGGCACGTCGCCTCCTCTTGCATCGAGGCCGAAGACGTGCCCTCCCGCAGCACGAATTCTCCGCACAGCGCCGGGGACAACGATCCGTCGGCCCCCTCGGGTTGGTGTGCCGCGGCCCTCGCGCTCTTGATCGCCATGAAACTCGAAGAACGCCGCCTCTAAAGACCCGCCCGCGTACCGACCGGTGGGGCTTGACGGTGTTCCAACCACACGGTGTTAGCTGACAACGGACCGAGGGGCGAGTGCGCCACTTCGGGATCGCGGAACGGCGGACGACGGAACCGGTCCCGCTGTCGGCCGCCCCACCGAAAGGACACCATGAGCGACAACGTCGACGTGCGCGACAATCCCGCACAGCACCGCTACGAGATCGCGGTGGACGGCGATCTCGCGGGCTTCGCCGTCTACTACCTCGAGAAGGAGCGGATCGTCTTCATCCACACCGAGGTGGCGATCGCCTACGAAGGACGAGGGTTGGGCAGCCGGCTCGCGCGTCAGGCCCTCGACGACGTACGCGGAAGGGGCCTGTCGGTGGTGCCGGCGTGCCCGTTCTTCGCGAGGTTCATCAAGATCCACCCGGAGTATCAGGATCTGACCCGTCGCGGCCAGGGCTCCCGCGCCGTCCTGGGCGAGCACGATGAGTGAGCCGAACCTGAAGTCGTACCCGGGATCCGAGATCACGGTCACGTTCGACGGCGGCCGGTGCCTGCATTTCGCCGAGTGCGTGCGGGGGCTCCCGGAGGTGTTCGACGTCTCCGCACGGCCCTGGATCGCCCCGGACAACGCCGGCGCCGCCGCGCTGGCCGCCGTCGTGGAACGCTGCCCCAGCGGCGCGTTGCAATACACCCGGCACGACGGGAGCGTCGAGGAGACACCGCCCGACCCCACCGTCGTGACCGCGAACGAGCGCGGGCAGATCCTGCTGCACGGCAACCTGACGCTGACCGGCCCCGGCCCGCGACCTCACCCGAAATATCGGATGACGCTGTGCGCTTGCGGCCGATCAGTGAAGCGACCGTTCTGCGACAACGCGTGCCGCAGCACCTGACGGCCGCCGAGCGCGCGTACTCGTCATCGCCCCGGCGACGCGATACTGACGCGGTACGCGTGCCACCGCGAGAGCACAGCTCGTACGTCGTCCGGGCCGTCGTCGATCAACGCCCTGCGATGGGCGAAGTTCCATACCGGATTCAGGTAGTGGTACCCGCCGTCGCCGTCCGCCTCGATCAGATGGGCGTCGGCCAGCGCCTCCAGCAGGTCCTCGGCATGGGTCTCGGGCACCACGAGCAGCGCGGCCACGACAGGCACGGTGATCTCCCAGCCCCGCGACACCGCGAGCAGCCGGAGCGTACGCGCCGCATCGGGTGCGAGCAGGCTCATGGCCTCCGCGTAGGGCGAGTCGATCTCCTCGCACTCCGCAGCACGCAGCCGGGCTACCGGCATCTCGACGAGAATGCGCGTACTCGCCTTGGTCAGGCTCCACTGCGGGCGGGCGACAAGCCGCAGACCTACCGCGCGCACGGCCTGCCCGAGTCCGGCCGTGCCCTGCGCTATCCGCCGGGCCGCCTCGGGCTCGCCCCGGAGCCGGCTCTCGCCGATGATCGCTCCCAGCAGCCGTTCGGTCTCGTCGGGGCTGAGCGGGCCCAGGGTGAGCCAGCGCGCCCCGGCCGCCTCCACCAGCTTCTGCCGCGAAGTCAGCAGCACCGCCGCCCCGCCCGCGCCCGGCATCACGTGCCGGATCAGGGAGCCGTCCCGGACGCCGTCCAGGACAAGCAGGATGCGCCGCCCGGCCGTCAACGAGCGCCACGCCGCTGTACGCTCCGCCAGGGAATCCGGCACGGCGGCCCCGGTCAGCGCGCGAATCATGCCGGCGAGCGCGTCGAACGCGGTTCCCACGGCGTCGCCGTCCACCACGATCTGCCCGTCCGGGAACCGCCGGACGATCCGGTGCGCGGCGTGGACGGCGAGCGCGGTCTTCCCCACGCCTCCGATGCCGTCGATACCGACCATCGGGACGGAGGAACCGGTGGGCCGCAGCGCGTCGGTGAGCGTGCGGAGCTCGTCCACCCGGCCCACGAAGTCGGGCAGGTCGGCCGGCAGTTGCGCGGGGGTGACGCGCGCGGCCGGAGACTGGGTGGCCAGCAGATCCGGATCCCTGGCGAGAACCCGGGCATGTATCTTCTGCAGGGCCGAGCACCAGAAAGCGCAGTCCGAGCGGAACCTGCGGCTCCGGTGCCATCGTCGGCCTCAGCGGCTCCAAGAGCCCCCGCCCCGTTCGGCCTCCGCGAGGACCCCGGCCAGCTCCGCCGGGCGGGACAGGAAGGCGGAGTGGGAGCTGTCCAGCGTGACCACCCCCGTCGCCGCGACGGAAGCGGCGTCGATGACCCGCACCAGGCGGCGCTGCAGGACCTCCGGGATCGCGTTGTCCTTGGCACAAACGATGTACGAGTGTGGGACCGCGCCGAAGCGCTCCCGGGTCACCGTCACCTTCTCGGCGGCGAACTGCGCGGGCGCGTCGTTGCTGAGCAAGGCGATGGCCGCCTCGGCCGCCGACACGTCGACGTCGCCGTAGAACAGCTCCCGGATCTCATCCCGGAGGGCAGGGTTCACCGGGTCGAGACGCAGCGCGCCGACCACCGCGGGGTCGGCGACCAGCACCCGGTCAAAGGAGTGGTAACTCGCGGCGAGTTCGGCCACGGACGCGGCGACAGGGACGTACGCGCTGAGATAGACGAGGTGGGCGAACAACTCGGGAGCGAGCTCGGCGGCGGCGGTCGCGATCACGCCACCGAGGCTGTGCGCGACGACGACGCAGGGCTCGCCGTTTCCGGCCAGCCGGATCCGGTCGACGAGCGCCTCGGCGGCATCGCGCACGCTGACGCCGGCGACCGGCGAGAGCTCGGTGGCCAGCGCCGCCGGATCGAAGGGCCGCGCCGAGCGGGCGAACGGCGGCCGGCCGTTCAAGCCGTGCCCCGCGAGGTTCACCCCGACCGACGGTATGCCACGAGCGGCCAGGTGGGGCGTGACCGACGCCCAGCACCAACTGCCGTGCCACGCGCCGTGAACGAGAATCATCGGTCGCATGCTGCCGACCCTGAGTTCGTCATCAACACAACACCGCCTTTCCGCCGGCTCAGACCGAACATTCCGGCATCGGCTCCGGCAGCTTGAGATCGATCAGATAGTCGGCGGCGATCTTGTCGACACACGTGTTGGCCCCGCTGGAGACAACCGTGTGCCCCTCACCCTTCACGGTCAGCAAAGCACTGCCGAGGGTCTCGGCGAGTTTGACGCCGCCTGCGTGCGGGGTCGTCGGGTCACCGGTGATCGAGATGACGAGCGTCTTCGGAAGGCCTTGAATGTTCTGGGCGTACGGAATGCCGAGAGTCGGCGGCGCCGACCAGAACTCGCATCCGTCCCGGGCGCCCCGCCCGACGTCGCCGCCCGGGCTCATGAAGGGAGCGACCTCGAACGCCCGGGCGCGCAACTGGGCGACGTCCTGCGGGGTGAGGCGCCGCTCGTCCATGCAGTTGATCGCAAAGAGGGCCTCGGTCACGTTGCCGTTCACCGCGTTGTCGGCCGCACCGCCGCCGAGGTCCTGCACCAGACGCATCAGACTGTCGCCGCGCCCCTGCCGCACCTCGTTCAGGCCGCGCACGACGGTGGGCCACAGCGTCGGGCTGTACAGTCCCGCCATCACACCGCCGACGGCCCCGTCGAAGTCGAGTTCCTGGCCCAGCGCGGGCACGGGCTTGTCCCGCAGCGGCTGCACGAGCGCCTGGAATCTCGAGGTCCAGGCCTTCGGGTCGGTCCCCAGCGGACACGAGGCGTCCTTGGCGCAGGTGGCCGCCATCACCTCGAACGCTCGCTGGAACCCGCCGTACGCGGCGAGTCGCCGCTCGATCGTGCCCAGCCCCGGATCGAACGCGCCGTCGAGGATCATCGCCCGCACCCGCTGCGGGAACTGCTCGGCGTAGACCGAGCCGAGCCGGGTACCGTAGCTCTGGCCGAGCAGGGTCAGCTTCTCGTCGCCCAGAACGGCTCGCAGAACGTCCATGTCGCGAGCGGTCGTGCGGGTGCCCATCGAAGCGAGCCCCTTCGCGCCCCCGGATCCCTCGGCGCAGCGGTCGAACACCGCGCGGGTGTCCTCCTCCGTCAGATCGACGGTCAAGGTCAACGTGGGGAACACCTTGTCCCCCCGCGTCGTGCCTTTCTCCGAATAGCAGTCGGCAGCCGGCTTGGTGGCACCGACACCGCGCGGGTCGAAGCCGACGATGTCGAAGGCTTCGGAGATGCGGCTCTTGGCCAGCCCCCGGCTCACGGCCAGCCCGCCCAACACGCCGGAGCCGCCCGGGCCGCCCGGGTTGAAGACCACCGAGCCCTTCGACTCCCCCCGCGCCTTGACGCGCAGGACCGCGACGGACGCGGTGGCGCCCTTCGGGTCGTCGTAGTCCAGCGGAACCGACAACCGTGCGCACTGGGCCTTGGGGTCCGCGAGAATCTCCGCTTCCCGTTTGCTGGTGGCGAACTCGGCGCAGCCCGACCAGTCCAGCTTCTGAGAATAGAATTTCGTCAGGTCGGCCGCTGACGAACTGGCGGCCGACGTGGGTTGCTCATTCTCTGCCGGCGTGCAGCCCATGGCCGAAATCGCGCAGATCGAAAGTACGAGACCAGAGAGGCCGGAGCGGCGGAATACCCGGGCTCGCCGCGCGAAGAGCTGGTCAATCTTCGTTCTGGGCACAGGGCGGACTCCCCTTCGTCCCCGCAAGTCAAAACCATGTTCCCGCCACCGGGTCAAGCCGGACACTCCGCTGCCGTCCCTGTGCAGATTTCGTCAACGTCCCGTCAATGCCGACGGTGGCCCAATGGAGCCGTGAGCTTCTCCTTGCCGGGCATCGACCCCGACGATCCGCGTTACCACCGGCGCGGCGTGATGTACGTACCCGCCGACCAAGGCATCACCAAATGGGTGTCGGGCGACGTGTACACGGTGAAAGCCACCGCGGGGAACACCGGCGGGGCCCTCGGCTTCATCGAGGCGACCGTTCCACCAGGGCGCGGCTCTTCTCCGCACGCGCACAGCAGCGAGACCGAGGCGTTCTACCTTCTCTCCGGCGAACTCGAGTTCCTGGACGGCGACCAGCGATTCACCGCGTGACAGGGTGACTTCGTCCTCGTTCCCGCGGGCATCCGGCACTCCTTCACCAACCGCGCCGTGCACACCGCGCGGATGGTCTTCATGTACTCGCCGGGCGGCCCCGAAGGCATGTTCCTGGACATGGGAGACGATCCCCGCGCCGGCGAGCAGCCGCGGGCCTGGGGCCCGGAGAAGGTGGCCGAGGTGCTGCCCACGCTGGCTCGCTATCAGACCGACGTGCTGCCGGACCCCGACTGAGCCGGGATGGGCTCAAGTAGCTTCAACGGCATCGGTCCGTCGGAAACTGATGTTTGCTCAAGCAAAATTCTAGTGAGTACCGTGGCCCGCGCACTCCCCCCATCCCAGTCCAAGGAGAGCCTGCCCCGGTGATGAAGCGGTTCATCGTGGCGACCGCCATCCTGCGGGCGGTCCTGATCGGACGACTCGTCTCCGCCACCGTCGCCACGGTGGTGACCATCCGGTTGAGCGCGGACGTGACGGCCGCAGGCCTGACGTTGGCCCTGATCGTCGTCGTCACGATCGTCGCGCTGGCCTTGATCAGTCGTCATCCGGCTCTCCTGCGCCATCGCGTCGCCGTGGTCGCGGTCGACGCCGCGGCCACGGCCGCCGTCCTGTTGACCGATCAGGGCGGGGTGGCGTATTTCTGCTTCGCCGCCGGATCCGCCGCGCTGGCCGGGGTGTTGCTGGGCACGGTCGGCGCGATGTTGTGGATCGCCCACACCGTGATCGGGCTGTCCGTCGCCGTCCAGCTGCTCCGGGACCTTCCGCTGGTGGCCCGCGAGCAGGTCGCGCCGTTCCTCGTCGCCGCGCCGATGCTCGCGCTGGTGTACGGGGTCGGCGCTGCGATGCTGACAGCCGCGCTGTATCGATACATGCAGGCCTCCATAGCGATGGCGGTCGCCGCGCAGCGCTCGGCGGCCGCCTCCGAGCGGGCCCGGCTCGCCCGCGAGCTGCACGATTCGGTGGCCAAGACGCTCCGCGGGGTGTCCTTCGCCGCCGTGGCGCTGCCGTCCTCGCTGCGCCGGCAACCGGCTCTCGCCGAGCAACTGGCCGCCACCGTCTCGCGGGGCGCCGACGCCGCCGTCCGCGAGGCCCGTGAGCTCCTCACCGCGCTGCGCCGTGATGTGCCCGACCAACCTTTCTGCCGGACCGTCCACGGTGTCGGCGACGACTGGAGCCGGTCGACCGGCATCGCTGTCCGGTTGACGACCGCACCGGTGGAGCCGTCACTGGCCGCCCGTTACGAGCTCGCACAGATCCTGCACGAGGCGCTGGTCAATGTGGAGAGGCATGCTGAGGCGTCGGCGGTCGAGGTCACGCTCGACCAGGTCGGCGGCCCCGTACGTCTGACCGTTCGCGACGACGGCGCCGGCTTCGACCTGCCCGCCGACCTTTCCCACCTGTCCGCCCAGGGCCGGTTCGGGGTGGTGGGCATGGCCGAGCGGGCCGAGACGGTCGGCGGAACCCTCCAGGTGAGATCCCGCCCGGGGTCCGGAACCGTGATCACGGCCGACGTACCGGCCGCGGCCGAGCGGATGTTCGCCGCATGATCGACGTGCTGATCGTCGACGACAACCCGATCGTCCGGTCCGCCATCCGCACCTACCTCGACGGCGACGACGACATCCGGGTGGTCGGTGAGGCGTCCGACGGGCGCACCGCGCTGTCGGCCGCGCAACGCCTGCGCCCGGCGGTCACGCTGCTGGACCACCGCATGCCGATCGCCGCAGCACCTGGCGATCGAGCAGGCGATCGATGTCGTCGTCGACCGTCGCGGTCCAGGGCCCGTGATCGCTGTAGACCTCGGCCGGCCGCGCCATCCGGGTCCGGACCGCATCGATCACCACGTTACGGGCGACAGTGAAGATCCAGCGGCGCAGCGACTCGGCTTCCTTGGGCAGGTCGTCCACCTTGCGCCAAGCCCGCAGCACCGTCTCCTGGAGCAGGTCCTCGGCCGCCTCCGGCTGGCCCTGGGTGAGCCGCACCAGGTAACGCCGCAGGGGAACCGCCGTGGCCATGAACAGGTCGCGCATCCGCTGTTCCCGCGCCGGCGGGGCGGTCTCAGGCCTGGTGCATACGGCGACGCACATCGCCGGTCTTCCCTCCGCTGTCGACGCCACCGGCGGCGTGCCGGCCGGTGCTGCCGCGGACGGTAATGTCCCGGAAGGCCTGGACGAATGAGCCCAAAGGCCCAGAAGGACCCAGGCGGGACCCAGCCGTCCGGACGGTGCGTCGGTCTCGAGGAAGTCGGATTTGTCAGCTTAGCAGGCTCGGAAGGTTCCGTTCGGCGTGACGGCCATGTCCCGTCGGACGACGGCGACCTTGGCGCCCACTGTCGCGCAGGCGTTGTTGTAACCCGTGGCCGTGTACTCGATCACGACCATGTTGTCGCCGTACAGTTCCTGGTAGCCGGGGCATTCCTTCCACCGGCCGCACTCCTCGACCACGGCGAAGTCGAGCCCGGCGTCACGGCCGGCGCTGCCGATACCGCCGTCCTCCGGGTCTCCGAGGGCGTTCTTCTGGGCGATCGCCAGCCCGCGGCTGTGCGCGTGCTCGATCAGAAGGCGGAGGTATGCGACGGTGTCCTGGACGTCGATCAGCCCTTCGGACCGGTCGAACGCGTCCAGGTTGTCCGGCTCGACGGCCTGGTAACCGGCGTCCGCGCAGCCGTCGATCCAGCCGTTCACGACACTCGCGACGGCCCGCCGCTTGGCGTCGGTGGTGATGTCGAGCAGGATCTCCCGCCACTCGCCGTCGATGACCTCCTCGCCCTGCGCGTTCTTCAGCGTCAGGCCGCGGTTGCGCCAGTCCTGCACCTCCGAGGCGATCGGCTGGGTCTGGAAAGCGTTGACGTAGCAGATGTTGTAGAGGTCGGGGTCGGCCTCGTCCTGCCTGTCCCGGCTGACGACCTTGGCGGCCGGATTGTCGTAGGCGCCGCCGATCTGGTAATCGAACACCGCGTTTGGGGTGGGCGGCGAGACCGCCGCGGTGGACGGCACGACCGCGTCGGACGAAGACGTTGTGGAAGCCTGCGCCGTATGAGTGGCGATGATGCCACCCGCGGTGATAGCGGCGCCCAGGGCAAGCGCCAGGATCCGGCGAGATGCGATAGCCACGTGCGACTCCAATGTTTCAGGATCTGACCGGCTGGACGCGATCACGTTTCGCACCATCAACGGACGAGATCGAGGCCGTGTTCACTTCTCGCGCGGATCGCAATGAATGCGGATCGAGCCACGAGAGGCCGGGCTTGACCGTGTGGTCTGCACAGGGTTTCCACTGAGGCCCCAGCGCCGCCGGGCCGCTGGACAAGCATCGACCACTCACCGCAGCGGGAAGCAAGTCCTGCGGCTCAGCCGACCGATCCCGTCTCGACCCGAGAGGACTGTCATGTCCTGCTCTCGCACTGTCATCAGTGCCGTCCTGTTGGCCGGATTTGTCCTCACCCAGCACGCCTGCGGTACCGGCGAGACGACCGACGCGGCGGGAGCAACAGCAGCGCCCTCGTCGTCGTCGCTGTCGGTCACCTCCCCGGCCGAAGCCACGACGACCTCGGCCTCGAAGCCCACCCGCACCAGCCGGACACCCGACGCGCCCGGAGGCGGTAGCAGCGGCAACGGACCCATCCTTCGGGGGGAGCGGCAGGTCGTCATCCGGCCGACACAAGAGGCCGAAGGCATCCTGGCCCTCGACGCCCAGGGCCGGCTCAACCTCACCGACGGGCCGTCGAACTTCACCCTGTTCGTGTTCGTGCCGGTCCGTGACGGCCTCCACCAGATCCGCACCGCCAAGGCCGGCGCCGGCGGCGAACCGTCCTGCTTGGGCATCCGCGATAACGGCTCGAACCCGCTGACCGTCGTGGCCGCCGCCTGCGACACCCGCCGCCAAGGGCAACTTTTCCGGATCCGTAAGGCCCCCGAAGCGGCGACCGACGGGTACGGCATCAGCAACCAGGGCGCCTACCTGCAAATCTCCGCCGAGCGAGGACTGATCGCCGAGAAGCTGAGCGACGCGCCCCTGCGCACCGTCTACACATTCGTCGACAACGGCAGCGCTCCGGCCCAGCCCGGCAGCTGACGGCGGCGGGCAAGGCTCGGCGGCCGGCGTCGCGTCCCCTGAACCCCCGTCCAGGGGACGCGACGGTCACGCCTCCACGGCCGAGCGGTCCCAGGCGGCCAGGTCGGCGGCGGCACCGTAGGTTGCGCGGAGGAAGTCGAGGAGTGTCGCGTCGGGATCGGCTGACTCGGCCACCTTCTCGTACGGAAGCACACACTCCTGCAGGGTCTTGTCGAAGTACGCCTCCGTGCGCTCCCGGTAGCCCGGCGGTTCCGGATACGCGTACGCATAGAAGGCGCCTTCCTCACCACCGCCCGGCCAGAAACCGAAGCTGGCCAGCTCGTGCGAGTAGCCCTCGTGCATGACCCACGGCGGGCAGTTGGGCACGCCGCCCGGGTGTTGCGGGGCGACCCGACCGGAGAAGCGGGTGTATGCCAGATCCATCGCACCCCAGAAGAAGTGCACCGGGCTGGCCTTTCCCACGAACTCGGAGCGGAAGCGGCTCATCACCCGCTCGGCCTGCAGCAGCTGCCGCCAGAACAGTCGTGCGGCTTCCCCGTCGTACGAGCAGTTCCGGTCGTTCTCGGCGAAGGGGATCGCGAGCTCGACCTCGTTGGGCACGGGGTGGATGCTGGGCTTCAGGCCGAGCGCGGCCAGCGCCTCGAGCGTCTCGCCGTAGAACGTCGCGACGGGCTTCGGTTCGAGAACCACATCGCGCGAGCCGCCGTCGCTGGTGCGCACGCGCAGCCGCTCGTCGACGAAGTCGAACTCGATGTCGAAGACGCCCTTGTCGTACGGCACGGCCGAGGTGGTCAGGCCGCGGGCCGTGGGATAGAGCGTGACGTGCCACCAGTGGTTGGCCGACGGCGTGTACGCCATCCGGATCTTGCCGACGATCTGGGTCCACATGTGCAGGGTGTCGCGGGTCTCGGTCCAGTCGGCCACGCGCAGCCGGGGCCACAAGTTGGTGATCGTTTTCTCCACGGTTCAGCCGATCGATCGGGTGGCATCGAGGACGATCTCGGCGACCGCGACCGGTTCCGACGCGGGAATGGCGTGCGACGCGCCGGCGAGTTCGACGGCGGCGCGAGCGCCGGCCCGCTTGGCCATGAAGCGGTGAGCCTCGAGCGGGATGTTGTAGTCCAGCTCCGGGTAGATGAACCAGGACGGCACACTCGTCCACGCCGGGTCGCCGGATCCCTCGTTGAGCGCGGTGGTGTTCAGCGGGCGTTGAGCGGCCGCGTCGATGACGGCCCGCTCGGCCGGGACGTCGGCGCTGAACTGCTGGTGGAACTTCTCCTGCTGGATGTACAGATCAACCGTTCCGTCGGCCAGGGGGACCTCCTGCAAAGTCGCGCCCAGGGTGCTGCCGGGGAACTTGCCGGACAACGCGCCGATGCTCTCACCGGCTTCGGGCGCGAAGGCGGCGACGAAAACGAGCGCCTTGACGTGGTCGTGTCCGACGGCGGCGTTGGAGATGACCGCCCCGCCGTACGAGTGGCCGACGAGCACGACCGGCCTGTCGATCGTGCTCAGGATGCTGGAGACGACGGCGGCGTCCCCGGACAGGCTGCGCAACGGATTGGGCGCGGCGATGACCGGGTAGCGGTCGTCGAGCAGGCGCTGGATGACGCCGCCCCAGCTGGCGGACTCGGCGAACGCGCCGTGCACCAGAACGATGGTGGGTTTCACTTCAGTTCCTTTCATCGGGCCGGCAGGACAGGTCGCGGCTCCGGCCCAGCAGAAACCATGTTCTCCGAACAGGGTCAAGACCTTGACTGTGTTCCCGCGACATGGTGTCGCATGACACCGAATGCCGACGGACGACGCAGGAGGTTGTACATGTACCGAAAACGTGGCGCTGTGCTGATCGGGGTGATCGCCTTGCTCGGCACATTTGTCGTGGCCGGGCCGGCTGCTGTGGCCCGGCAAGCCGCACCCGAGCTGACGTGGGAAGCGTGCCCGGCCGAAGTCGTGATGCCGGCGCCGGTCGCGGTGCAGTGCGCGAAGATCCCCGTACCCCTGGACTACCGCGACCCGGACGGCGAGCAGATCGAGATCATGATCTCGAAGATCGCCAGCACCAACCCGGCCAAGCGGCGCGGCATCCTGCTGCTCAACCCGGGCGGCCCGGGCGGCATCGGGATCGACCAGGGCGCCTTCCTGGTCAGCCGGGGCCTGCCGACCACCGTATCGGATGCGTACGACCTGATCGGCATGGACACCCGGGGGGTCGGGCATTCGACGAAGATGAGCTGCGGCTTCACGCTCGAGGATCCGTACTGGGCCAACGTTCCGCCGTACGCGGCCGACGACGCCGCGGTGACCCGGCAGGCCGCGATCGCGAAGCAGGTGGCCGACAAGTGCGCCGCCACCGACAAGGACGGCCGGCTGCGGCACATCACCACGGCGAACACGGCTCGCGACCTGGATCGGGTCCGGGCGGCGCTCGGTGAGAAGAAGGCCAGTTACTACGGAGCGTCCTACGGCACGGCCCTCGGCGCGACGTACGTCTCCTTGTTCCCGAAGACCACCGACCGGATCGTCTTCGACAGCAACGTCGGCGACACCCACCTCGACCCGGCGGGCATGCGTCGGTTCGGGCTCGGCTTCGAGCAGACGTTTCCCGATTTCGCCCGTTGGGTGGCGACCCGGCACGACTCGTACGGCCTGGGTCGTACGCCGCAGCAGGTCCGCCGGACCTTCCTGCGGATCACCGAGCGGCTCGACAAGACCCCCGCGCCGGACGGTGCTGACGGCGCCGTCGTCCGGTACCTCACCTTCGCCGGCCTCTACAGCGAGTTGTCGTACGGGCGGGCAGCGCGCACCTTGCAGACGTACCTCAACCCGGCCGAAGCCCCGGCGACCAGGCAAGCGGCGCCGGCGAACCCCATCGACAACGCCCTCACGACGTTCCTCGCGACCACCTGCAACGACGTCAACTGGCCCGAGGACGTGGCGACCTACCGCCGGGCCGTCGCCGAGGACCGCAAGCGGTACCCGCTGTTCGGCGCCGCGACCGCCAACATCACGCCCTGTGCCTATTGGAAGCACGAGCCGTACGAGCCTGCGGTGAAGGTCGACGCCAAGGGCCCGGCCAACATCCTGATCCTGCAGAACCGCCACGACCCGGTGACCCCGTGGGTGGGCGGAAAGCTGCTGCGCGACAAGTTCGCCTCGCGCGCCAAGCTGGTGACCGCCGACGAGAGCGGCCACGGCGTCCTCCTCGTCCACACCAACGCCTGCGCCCTCCACATCGCCACGGACTGGCTGGTCGAGGGCAAGATGCCGGCCCGCGACACCACCTGCCGGCCCAGCTGAACAACCTGCGGTGACGGGTCTGGCGGATCCACCGCCCGGCCCGTCATCCGCCTGCGGTGGGCAGCCGGGGTTCACGGATCTTGCCTGTGTCGCCAGCACACGGTTTCTCATGGTCCCCACAATTCGAAAGGGGACAACACATGGGGAACGTCGAATACCACCGCGTCCTCGCGGGGGAGCGTCGCCGCGTCGGTCGCGGCATCCTCGCGATCGTGCTCCTGCTCGGCGGCATGCTGGTTTTCAGCGTCGTGTTGTCCGTGGGCGCTGCCGCTCTGGACGACCGTGGCAGCGACGGCTCCTACACTCCGCTGACGCACGCGGTCGGGATGTTCTCCTTGGCGCTGCTTCTCCCGTGGAGCATGGTCATTCAGCGCTGGCTCTACGGCGTACCGGGGGCGTCGCTCCACTCGGTGTTCTCGCGCTTCCGCTTCGACGTGTTCGGCCGCGCATTGCTGCTCATCCTTCCGGTCTGGGTCGCGACCCTGGTCGTGAGCGACTACCTGGCACCCGAGCCGCGCAGCGTGTGGTCGGACACCGATGTGCTGTGGCTGCTGGCCACCACCCTGCTGCTCACCCCGTTGCAGGCCGCGGGCGAGGAGTACGGGTTCCGCGGGCTCATCTTCCGGGTCGCCGGAAGCTGGACCCGGGGCAGCCGATCGGGTCTCGTCGTCGGCCTGATCGTGATGGCGGTGGCCTTCACGGCGAGCCACGGGGCGAGCGACGCGTGGCTGAATCTCTGGTACGTCGTGCTGGCCATCGGCACAGGGCTCGTCACCTGGCGTACCGGCGGCCTGGAGATCGCGGTCGTCCTGCACGCGCTGTGGAACACGCTGGGCTTCGTCTTCTCCATCGCCATGCGGTCCGACTTGAACAGCGTCGTGACCGACCGTGATGCCGGAGCCGCGACCGCCGCCACGCTCATCCCGAGCGCCGTCGTCCTCGTCACCGTGGTGATCGTCTGGCTCACCACTCGGCGCACCGGACCGCTGACCGCTCAGGCCGGTTCGAGCCGGACATGACGATCGAAACCGCCTGCGTCATCGGTGCGAGCTTCGCCGGGCTGCCGACGGCGCGAACACCGGCTGACCACGCGCGACGGGTGGTGCTTCTCGAGCGGGATGTGCTCGCCCCGGGGGCGGTCGGGCACACCTCCGTTCCGCAGGGCAGGCACGGTCACTTCCTTCAGCCCGCAGCGCTGGAGAAGCTCGAGGACTGGTTCCCTGGATTCACCGACGACGCCGTCGCGCGTGGCGCCGTCCTGGCCCCGCCCGGACACCACAGCCTGTTCACGAACAGCGAGCCGATGGCGGACTGGGAAGCCACAGCCTGGTGCGCTGGCTCGAGCAGGGCGGCTTTCCGGCTCCGCCCGTGCAACGGGTTCCTGTCGGCATCGGCTACACGACCGCGCTGTTCAGACGGTCCCCGGACGACCTCCGTCCGAAGATATCGTGCGCGCTCGACCAGTTCACGCCGGGCGCCGACGGCCAGGGGCTTGTCGCTGTCGCTGTCTACGCGATCGAGGGAGACCTCTGGCAGGTTGTCGGAGTGGCCTATGGCCGTGACCCTAAGAAGGCGACTGTCAAGGACCTCCGGGCGGTCTGCGCCGGGCTGCCGGAGATCTTCCGGAGGGCCACCGCGGGCGAGCAGGTAGGCGAAGCCGAAGGATACTTCTACACCGACAGCCGTCGTCGCCGGATCGCGGATCTCGACCGTTTTCCGGCCGGCCTCGTCGATATCGGTGATGCCGTGGCGACCTACAACCCTGTTCACGGCATCGGTATGGCGTCAGTCTTGAATCAGGCCTCGCTCCTGGCTGATTCTCTCGCCGGGCGAAGCGGAGACTTCCTGCGCATGCGTGAAGCCGTCGTGGATGAGGCGTGGGCCGTAGGAGCCGGGCGATGAGACGTCACCCCGGACCCTCGCAACAACGGCGGTTGACCCTGTTCTGGCAACAGGGTCTCTACTGGGGCCCCGACGAGTCGACCTAGGTGAGCCCATATGAATGCACCCACGTCTCGCTACCGGCTCGTGCCGATGTGGCCACGCGACCCGGACGAGGCCGGCCGGACCGCGTCGTCACTGGAGCTGTTCTTCGACCTGGTCTTCGTCGTCGCGGTCAGCATCGCTTCCGTCCAGCTGCACCACCAGCTCACCGAAGCGCATTTGTTGGACGGCATCGTCAACTACGCCGTCGTGTTCTTCGGGATCTGGTGGGCGTGGATGAACTTCACCTGGTTCGCCACCTCGTTCGACACCGACGACTGGCTCTACCGACTGTTGACCATCGTTCAGATGGGCGGCGTGCTCGTGCTCGCCTCCGGCATACAGGCGGCGTTCGAGGACCAGGACTATGTCGTACTGATGCTGGCATACGTCGTGATGCGCATCGCGCTCGTCGCGCAATGGATGCGCGCCTCACGCTCAGCCGGGGACACCCGCCGGTCCACCACCACCTACGCCATCGGGATCGCCGTCGTTCAGATGCTCTGGCTGGCCTCTCTGCTCCTGCCCGCCGCCGCGTTCTGGGTCGCCGTGATCGTCCTGATTGGGGCCGAGCTCGCTGTGCCGGTCGCCGCGGAACGACGGGCCAGAACCCCGTGGCATCCGCACCATCTGAGCGAACGGTTCGGCCTGTTCACCCTCATCCTGCTGGGCGAGAGTCTGCTGGCCTCGGCCAACGCGATCATCGAGGCGCTTCATGAGGGCGACACACTCGGGCCGCTGATCAGGGTGGCCGTGCTCACGCTCGTCGTCACGGCCGCGTTGTGGTGGGTGTACTTCTGGGCACCGCACCACACCGCCATCAGCGGTCTGGGCCTCTCGCTCGGTTACGGCTACGGTCACTACTTCATCTTCGCCGCGGCCGGCGCGCTCTCCGCCGGAATCGAAGCCGAGGTCGATGTCATCACCGGCCACAGTGAGCTCGACCCGGTGGTCGCGTCCTTCGCCTACACCATTCCGATCGCCGTCTTCATCCTCGGGATCTGGCTGCTCGTGATGCGTCGCAGCGCCGGGAGCCACATCAACATCATCGTGCCGGTCGGAGGGGTCCTCGTCCTCATCGACCCTCTCATCCCGATCCCGTTCGCGCTCACCGCCGTCATCCTCACCGGTGTGGTGGCCGCCCTGATCTGGCAGAAGCCTCTGAACCGCACGCCACAAGCTCACCCTGCGGCTCTGATGACATCGACCCCGAAGTAGACAAATAGAGGGCACATGGCAGTCGAAGTTATAAACGTTCCCGAGGCCAAACGGTACGAGGCCCGGCAAGAAGGAGAGACCGAGTTGGCGGGCATCGCGGAATACATTCGCACGGCGGAGCTCGTTGCGTTTGTACACACCGAAGTTCCTGCGAAATACGAAGGCAAGGGAGTAGGAGCAGCGCTGGCCCGCGCTTCCCTTGACGAGGCTCGCGCCGCGAACCTGCGGGTGCTGGCGATCTGCCCGTTCTACACGGGGTGGATCGCCCGGCACCCCGAGTACCAGGACTTGCTGTGCGTGAACAACGTACGAACCCCCTTCACCGCTCTGGACGAACAGAGCGCCGACAATCGGCGCTTCCTGTTGCGGCACATAGAGGTGGCCGCCCAATTGCCGACGATCCGTCGAGTCCGCCGAAGGGCGCTGGAGGCATGGGACCTCCAGGATCCTGGCCGGCTGCTGGACGTGGGCTCGGGCGCGGGTGAGGTGGTGCGCGACCTCGCAGCACTGGTCGGCCCGGCCGGTGAGGTGATCGGCGTCGACAACTCGCAGGCCGCCGTGGACTTCGCCCGCGAGCGAGCGGACGCCGCGGTGGTGCGGTACGACCAGGGAGACGCGCTCGCATTGCCGTACCCGGACGATCATTTCGACGGAGTCCGGTGCGAGCGCGTGTTGCAACACGTCGTCGATCCCGATGCCGCCATCGCCGAGATGGTGCGGGTGCTGCGTCCCGGCGGCCGGGTGTGCCTGATCGACACCGACTGGGAGTCCATGCTGTTCGACGGGACGCCGCAGTTGGGTGAGGCGTACCGAAAGCTCGCTCCGGCGCTGCCGGCCGCGACGTCCACCGGGCGCACGCTGCGCCGCCGACTGGTCACGGCCGGTCTCGCCGACGTCAGTGCCGAGCCGGTCACCGTCGCGATAACCGACTATGCCGAGGCGGCCGCCCTGATGTCCGTCGTGGACCGCGCCGTATTGCAAGGCCCTCTCTTGAATCTGGGCGAGACCGCGGAGCCGTGGCTGGCGGAGGTGGACCGGGCCGTCGCCGACGGCACGCTGCTCGCGGTGCTCACGATCTGGGTCGTCACCGGCACGAAGCCCGCCCCTTGATCAGCGCTCGTATCGGATGGGCAGCGTCCGAAGGCTGTGGACCAGTGAGCTCGACCGCCATCGCAATCCGGGGGCGGCCGCCGCGAGCTCGATCTTCGGAAAACGGCCGAGCAGCGTACGCAGAGCGACCTCCCCTTCCATTTGGACCAGTCCCGCATCCGGTCCCGGTCCTCGTGCGGCACCCCGAGCAGCTCGGAGATCACGGTGATGGGCAACGGGAACGCGAAGGCGTCGATCAGATCCACCTCGCCGGCGTCCCCCATGGCGTCGGCCGGCCCACCGGCGACCTGCTCGACGGTGCACGCATCCGCACGACCGTACGCGGGGTGAACGCCTTGTTGCCCAGCCGCCGCAGCCGCGTGTGGTCCGGCGGATCGGTGTTGAGCATGTTCTCGGTCAACGACCAGCGCAACGTCGGCGGCACATTGTCCGGCAGAGTCCGGCTCTTGGTGCCGAGATGGTCGACGCCCGTCGTCGAGCCCGCAGTGATCGCCGAGCTGTAGACGAGGTGGGCGACGCCGCAGCGCTCGGCGATGTCGGCCACCGCCGTGCCGAAGCGGACCTCGTCCTCGTTGGTCACCTCGGCGCCGGCCTGGCCGGAGTTCGGCTGGACACTGAAGACGCCGTGGGCGTCGGAGAAGGCAGCGCGGAGCGACTCCGGATCGGCGAGGTCACCGCGGACGGTTTCGACGCCGGCGGCGGATAGGGACCGGGCCCGGGGGCCGGACGGATCGCGCACGACCGCGCGGACTGCCCAGCCGTCGGCCCTCAGCGCAGCGGCGACCGATCCTCCCTGCTGCCCCGTGGCGCCCAGGACGACGACGGTTTTGCTGATGTCGGTCATGCCGGCCACGTTGCGCTCCCGGCGATCACGGACGTGTTCCTGACGAACATTGCTGATCCCCCTGGGGTACTGAGAAGTGAGTCGGAGCAGGTTGTCGTTCAGTCCGGACCAGACGACACCCTGTTCTCACCACCAGGTCAAGGTTTCGAGCGGTGCGTCATACTTCAGCGGTGAAGAGCAGGACGCCGGCCGGCGACCATCGGCGGCAGCGTGCGAGCAGCGTCGCGGGCGCGTCGAGCATCGCGATGAAGCGGCGCTCGACCGCGGCCCTTTCCGGCGTGGCGTCGGTCGTCGGTTTTCTCCTGATCCTGCAGTTCGCCTCCGGGCTCACCCAGGGCCGGCTCGCACCCCTGGTGCCAAGCATCCTATGGATCGGCGGGCCCTTACCGGTGGGTTGCCGGCGACCAACCAGGGTCACGGCCGGCGAAAGCGACGACCCGTTCCACCGGAGAAGCATCGGGCGAGACCGCGTACTCCGGGCCGAACGCCATGCCGGGGCCGCGCCACTCGGGCTTGAGCGTCGCCCGGTAGAAGGCGAGTGCCCGCTCGCAGGTCGCCTCGTCCGGTTTCCAGGGCAGACCCGCCGCGGTGGCCATGTCCCAGCCGTGAGTGATCACCTCGATCAGCAGCATGTCCAGGACCACGGCGCCGGGAAACGCTCCACCGAGGTGAGGCACGTTCACGATGGTCGTCTCGACCCCGGCCGCCAGCGCGGATCGCAAAGTCGCCGAGAGCCGAGGGAGGACGGCCTCAAGCTGGTCGGGCCCTGAGTAGGTGTGCGGGTCCGCTCCTCGCTCCTCGGCGCCAGGGTCGCCGAAGGCGGCGTCGAAGTAGGTCAGTCCGCCGGTGAGGTGCTGCCGCAGTCGCCGCACGTCGAACCCGTCGCACGGAGTCGGCAGCGCGTACTGCTCCGCGGTGGTGTCGGCCGCTACCCGCGCCAAGTCACCGAGCAAAGTCAAAATCACGCGGGCATTCAACACCGTGTTCCGGCAACAGGGTCAAGTGCCGTCGGCGCCGCCGGTCGATCCCTCGCCGCTCCGAGCCGGAAGAAGCGGAACGGCGATGCGACGCCGCACAACGACGGCCGCCGCATCGCGCATCCAGAGCAGGCGGTTGCACAGGGCGGGGCGGCATCATCGGCGCCAGCGGGGCGTGCAGTGGATTCGAGCGGAGGCAGGACCATGGCGAGGTTCCGGGTCCCCGGGCATGACCGGCGTTGGAGGAGCTGTCGTTGGCGCGATGCCCCTCATGCCCGATCGGTGCGGCCCGGCGGGTTACGTCGTGGCGTGATGATCACGTCCGGCACCGGCGGCGCGGGAAGGCGGTGCCCGTGGTAGCCCTCGACGCTTCCGAAGCGGTCCGAAGCGGCCTCCCAGTCCTGGCGGGCTCGCAGGATCTCCTCGTGGTCACGGACGACGAAGTTCCACCACATGACGATCTCCTCCTCGAACGGCGGGCCACCGAGCAGGATGGTGCGTGCCGGACCGTCCGAGCGGTTCGTCACCGTCAGGATGTCGATGCCCGGCGCCACGTAGCCGAGCTCCCCTGCGGGGACCGCGGTACCATCCAGGCGTACGTCACCGGCATCGACGAGCAGGCCGTGCTCGAATCCGGGGTCGATGGACAGCGTGACCGTGGCGTGCGGCTCGAGGTCGAGCTGCGCACCCAGCAGGGGTGTGAACGTCCGCACCGGAGAGGTCTCGCCTGCCACTGAGCCGAGGAAGACCCGCAGCTCGGCCCCGTCGATCTGTACGGGCTCCGGCACGTGGTGCTGGAAGTCACGCCCGGCTTCCCGATCCGCGTCGGGCAGGGCCACCCACAACTGGACGCCGTGGAGGACCGTGGTGTCCGCAGTGGAGACCTCGGAGTGGGCGATGCCGTGGCCGCCGGTCATGAGATTGAGCTCTCCCGGACGGATGAGCGAGTGGGTGCCGAGGCTGTCGCGGTGCTCGATGGTGCCGCTGAAGAGCCAGCTCACCGTCTGCAGCCCCGTGTGGGGATGCGGCGGTAGGTCCATGCCGCCCGCCGGCACCTCGACCGGTCCGTAGTGGTCGGCGAAGCACCAGGCGCCGATCAGTGTCCGAGCCCGCTGGGGAATCGTGCGCCGCACCTGCAAGGCCCGCGGTCCGCCCAAGGGCACGTCGCGGGCCGAGAGCACCTCGACCCCGGTGGTGCTTCCGACCTGTGTCATGGACCGCATCACTTCCGAGGCCGCTTCCGGATTGCTCACTTGGATCACTCCGCGATCGGGTTGTGCACGGCTGCCTGGGTCAGAAGTCGGAGCTCGGCGGCCTGGACGTTGGCGCCGAAGGCGGCGGTGCCCGGCTCGAGTCGGACACCCTCGGCGAGAGGTCCGATAGGCACGGGGTCGAAGCCCAGGTCATCGACGAGCGCCGCGACCTCGGTAACGTCCGCCTCGCTGTCACCGGCGACCGCGATCGCCTTGCGGCCCGGTGCCCCGGCGGGCCGGCCCTCGTCCTCCAGGTCGTGGTACCCCATGTGGTTGAAGGCCTTGACGACGCGTGCACCGTCGAGGAAACGCTGCACCTCCTCGCTGGAGGAGACGCCGGGCGCGAGGAACCGCTCGCGGGGCCCGTCGACCTCCCACCAGTGGTTCATGGTGTCGATGACGAGCTTGTGGCGCAGCTCGTCGGTCGGGAGCGCGCGATACTTGCTGAGCGGGAGGGCGAGAATCACGACGTCGGCGTCCCGTACGGCTTCGACGGACCAGACGGCGGTGGCGCCGGGCGTCAGGACGTCGATGGTGAGGGCGATCTTCGCGGGGTCCCCCGACCCCGCGACGAGTACTCGATACCCGGCGGCGAGAGCGAGGCGGGCCAGGACCGTGCCCACCTTGCCGGCCCCGAGGACGCCGATGGTGCGTACGGCCGTGCGCACCGTCATCGGGCCACCTCCAGCGTGCTGGGCTCCTCGGCGAGCAGCTCGCGCACCATTGGGATCACCTTGGTGCCGTACAGTTCGACGGCGCGCAGACGGTCGCTGGCCGAGACGGAGCCGGCGGCGGAGTAGATCAGGTCGAAGCGCCCGACATCGAGCGTGCGGATGGCACGGGCCATCTTGCGCGCGACGGTCTCGGGCGAACCGACGTAGAGGGAGCCGTGCTCGACGTCGGCCTCGAACTCCTCACGCCGCACAGGGGGCCAGCCGCGCAGGGCGCCGATGCGGTCGCGTATCTCCTTGTAGCCAGGCCAGAAAAGTCGCTTGGCCTCCTCGTCGGTCTGGGCAACGAAGCCGGGCGAGTGCACCCCGACCGGGTAGGCGGTGGTCTCCAGCTGTTCCGTGGCGCGCCGGTACAGGTCGACGTACGGGGCGAAGCGGTCGGGCGCACCGCCGATGATCGCGAGCATGAGCCGGAACCCGTACCGCGCGGTCCGGATGACGGACTGGGGCGACCCGCCCACACCGACCCAGGTCGTCAGCCGCCCGGACTCCGTCTTGGGGAACACGTCGGCGTCCTTGAGCGCAGCGCGCGTGGTGCCCTCCCACGTGACCGGTCCCTCGTCCAGCAGCTTGTGGAACAGGTCGATCTTCTCCTCGAAGAGGATCTCGTAGTCAGCCAGGTCATACCCGAACAGCGGGAACGACTCGGTGAACGACCCGCGGCCCAGGATCACCTCGGCGCGCCCGTTCGAGAGCGCGTCGACCGTGGCAAAACGCTGGAAGACGCGCACCGGGTCGTCGGAGGACAGGACTGTCACACCCGAGGCGAGGAGGATGCGCTCGGTCCTGGTGGCGATGCCGGCCAGCACCGTCTCGGGAGTGGAGATCGAGTACTCGGGGCGGTGGTGCTCACCGAGGGCGATGACATCCACGCCGACCTGGTCGGCGAGGACCGCCTCGTCCACGACAGCGCGGATCGCCTGACCATGGGAGACGACATTTCCTTGATCGTCGCGAGGTAGGTCGCCGAAGCTGTCGATACCGAACTGGACGGCGGTGCTGTCGGTCATGGGTTCGCTCCTTGCGGGATCCGGGTCTCACCGTGATTGGGATTGACGTGTCAATCCTGTAACGTGCAGAGTTGACGTGTCAATTCCGGGAGGTGCCATGGCGCAGAAGAAGCGCCGCGCGATGCCCACGCGTGAGGAGCTGCGCATCTGGCGCAATTACATCGAGACCGCCGAAACATTGCGCACCCTCCTGGAGGGACGGCTCCAGAGCGAGTCGTCCTTGTCCTCCGCTGACTATCGAGTGCTGCTCGCACTGAGCGAGGCGGATCGGAGGACGATGCGTTCCTCCGAGCTGGCCCAACTGATCGGCTGGCAACGCAGCCGCCTGTCACACCACCTGGGGCGGATGGAGAAGCGCGGGCTCGTACGCCGAGCCCCGTGCCCCGACGACGTCCACGGCATCGACGTGCGGCTGACCGACTTCGGAGCGGAGTCGTTCCGGCACGGCTCGGTGCCGCACCTGCGTGACGTGCGCGAGCTCTTCGTCGACGCGCTCTCCCCGGAACAGCTGGTGAAGGTCGACGAGTTCACTGAGGCGCTACGCCGACACCTCGACCTCGAGCCGCAGCGCGTGCATCAGGAGAAGGGAACTCCATGACCATGCAGATGGCCGGCAAGACCCGCAGATTCGACAGGGGGTGGCTGAAGGTGAGATTCACCTTCAACTCGCCGTCGCAGGGCAGCTTCGTCGTGGAGGAGGGCGGGGTCATACCGAACGGCCACGCCGAGACCGTCGCGCTCGATCTGAAGGAGATGCGCGACGACGTCCACCTGAACTCGTGGACCGAGGCGAGCGGCGCGACGGTGACTCACGTGGAGAACTTCGCGAACGCGACGGTGTACTCCAAATACGTCACTTCCCAAAACGAGAGGACCACAGCAATGAACGATCAGAACCAGCAAGAAGTGACCATCCGCGACAACCCCGACAAGGGTCGCTTCGACGTCCTCGTCGAGGACACCCACGCCGGGTTCTCCATGTACAAGGACTTCGGAGAGATGCAGCGCATCTTCTACCACACGGTGGTCTTCGATGAATTCGAAGGCCGCGGTCTCGCCGGCACGCTCACTCGCACCGCACTGAGCACCAGCGCCCAAGCCGGATATCGCATCGTGGCGGTCTGCCCCTACGTCAAGAAGTGGCTCTCCACGCACCACGACTTCGACGAGGTCACCGACCCTGTGGGCCGGGAGCACCTCCGCGCTTTGCGCTGAACCGTGCACGAGCGCGCACCAGAGCCATCCGCCACGACGCCTCTCGCGCTTGCGACAGGAAGGGCCCCGCGACGATGCCCGTACCCCCGGCGTCGGACGAGCAGGTTCCGCCTCATCCCGATGGCGGCCCGCGACCCCCACGAACCGGGCCGGTCGGCCAGCATGCTCGAGCTGTTCTTCGACCTCGTCTTCGTCGTCGCAGTGAGCATCGCCGCCGTACAGCTGCACCACGCCCTGGCCGAGGGGCACGTGCTCGACGGCCTGGTCACCTACGGTCTGGTGTTCTTCGGGATCTGGTGGGCCTGGATGAACTTCACCTGGTTCGCCACGTCCTTCGACACCGAAACCACATCTCCACTGTGCTGGGCAAGCTCGCCGTCGACACCCGCCGGCAGGCCGTACTTCTCGCGGAAGAGCGCGGCTGGATCTGATCGGCCCCGCGGCTCACCCCACGAGCGCGTCGAGCTCGGCGATCGGTTCGGGGGCGAGTCTGTGCCTGCCGATGATGTCATCCGGCCAGGTCATGGTCTTGCTGGGGGTCGCCTGACGTGCGTGATGCCCAGCCGCTCGGAGCGCGGCATGATGATCGTCTGTGCTCTTTCGCCTGGCCTATCTCGCCGTCACGAACACCTTCGCCGCACTGCGGCTGCTGCCGATGGGCGATCGGGACAAGGACGTCGAGATCCTCGCTCTTCGCCACCAGATCACCGTTCTTGAACGGCAACTCGGCGCCGATGTCAGGATGAGATTCGCTCCCGAGGACCGCGCCTTCCTCGCCGCTCCGCTGACGTCGCTGCCCCGTACGGTCCTGCGCCGGCTGCGGCTCCTCGTCCGCCCGGACACCGTCCTGATGCTCAAGGGCGCCGCCGGCCTGGACAGCGTACCTCCGCGCCCGCGAACCCTGAGGCCGAGCCACGTCCACCACGGGAACCGGCGTGGCCACGGAAGGAAGCCAGGCCCGAGTGCCGGGGCATTTCGGCCAGATCTATAGCGCTTCGTCCGCCACACACTGCGAGAAACCCCCGCAAACGCCTCACCATTCTTCCGAACCACGCTGCGCATATGGGAGACGAGGCTAGAGTGGCCGAGTTCTCCAGGAAAGGATCATCATGCTCAGCA
>NZ_JBPJUQ010000060.1:0-61792 GCF_051192615.1 Streptosporangium sp. G11 | reverse complement strand
TGCGTAGTGCGAACTTTGGTCGGTTCAGCACGGCAACCTACGCTCGTTCTCTTTTACACCGCATCTCGGACGCGACCTGCGACAGCCCAGCCGCGATCAACACCCATGACACCTCACACACCGGATCTCACCAGGGCGGATGAGGTTTTCGGCAAGGGCAGGGTCGCAGGACAGCAGAACGGACCGTCAACGCCCGGCGCGATGGGCATCTGCAACTGCTGGTCTGGGCGAACAAGCTCGCCGGCACCGATCGGGTCTGGGCGGTCGAGGATGTTCGGCATGTGGCCGGCAATCTGGTCCGCGACCTGCCGGCCGCAGGCGAGAAGGTGATCTGCGTGCCGCCCAAGATGATGGCCGGGGAACGGCGCGGTGGCCGCGAGCACGGCAAGTCCGACCCCATCGACGCGCTGGCCATCGCGCGTCTGGCCCTGCGCGAGGCGGCGAGTCTGCCGCCCGGTGGCTGTTTTGGATGAACCGCGCAGCCCCACGGATCGTGGCGAAGAGCATCGCTTCCAAGCTCCCATGCATGGCAAAGTACTTCGACGTGCATCGGGACAACCCGCAACCTCGGGCCCTCCGTCAGGTGGCAGACCTCGGAGGTTGTCCCGTAGCTCGTACTTGATGTGGCGGTCCCCGCCTCGCGGCCTACCTGATGGTAGGTCTCGAGCGATTACCACATCACTTCGAGTATGGAGACGGGGACCGTGATCAAGACCTACCAGAACAAGCGCGGACCCGCCCGGCACGTTGCCGAAAACATGGCCGTCCCACAGACCGTCAGCGTGGCCATGGACCAGATCGCCACCTCCATGAAAGACGGCCTGCTCGCCCTGGCCGTCCAGTCCGGGCTGGCCGTCATGTTCGCGATCCTGGACGAGAACGTCACCACCATCTGCAGGCCGCGGGGCCGGCACAACCCCGGCCGGACCGCGGTACGGCATGGCAGCGACGCCGGATCGGTAGTGCTCGGCGGCCGCCGGCTACCGATCCGCCGCCCACGGGTGCGCACCGCCGACGGCACCGGCGAGGTCGCCATCCCGGCCTACGAACTGTTCTCCTCCACCGAGATCCTCGATGAGATGGCACTGGGCAAGATGCTCGGCAAACTGTCCACCCGCCGCTACCAGCTCGGCCTGGAGCCGGTCGGCGACCGCATCGAGCAGGCCGCCACCGGCACCTCCAAATCGTCGATCTCGCGGCGGTTCGTCGCCGCCACCGAACGCGCACTCGCGGACATGATGTCGGCCGACCTGGCCGAGTTGCAGCTGGCCGCACTGATGCTGGATGGAGTGCACTTCGGCGAGCACACCTGCATCGTGGCGCTCGGGATCGGCACCGACGGCCACCTTGCACCCACTCGCGTTGGTGGAGGGCTCCACCGAGAACGCCACCCTGGCCCGCGAGCTCATCGTCGGCCTGCGCGAACGCGGCCTCGATGCCACCGCGCCGATTCTGGTGGTACTGGACGGCTCCAAAGCGCTGCGCCGCGCGGTGCTGGACGTCTTCGACCATCCGGTGATCCAGCGCTGCCAGCTTCACAAAATCCGAAACGTCCGCGACCGGCTGCCACTGAAACTCCGCGCCGCCGCCGAGAAACGCATGCGAGACGCCTACCACGCCGACACGCCACTGGCCGCCGAAGCCATGCTCACCGCCCTGGCCGCCGAACTGGACAAGACCCACCCCGGAGCCGCGGCCTCACTACGGGAGGGCCTGGAGGAGACCCTCACGATCCTGCGGCTGGACGTGCCGCCGATGCTGGCGCGCACCCTGCGCTCGACCAATCCCATCGAGTCAATGATCTCGATCTGCCGCGATCACGCCGTCAACGTCAAGAACTGGAAGGACGGCACGATGGCGCTGCGCTGGTGCGCGGCCGGCATGGCCGAGGCCACCAAACAGTTCCGCCGCGTCAACGGCCACATGCACTTGCCCAGACTCCGCGCCGCTCTCGACCGGCATGCCATGACGCAGAATCCCAGCCCGAACTGCTACAACGAAAACATCGCCCGACCGTCGGACCGCTGATCAAGTTCCACGAACGTCGGGACATCCTCCTCGTGATCCCTTGAAAGTCGTTGAGCTGCCAAAACGCCTACCCTAAACGTCCAGGGGAGCAAGGGGGCCAATCCGGGGAGCCAACGCCTTCAAACCGGCTCCGACCACCTCCGACCTTCCCGGAAGTTTCCCCAGGTGGGAGGCTCCCCGTCCGACGCCGTCAGATCTCCCCAGACCCCCAACTCGTGGCTGGGGGTCAAGGGGTCGCAGGTTCAAATCCTGTCGTCCCGACCAGGTTTTTTGCTGGTCGGCAGGGGTTTCGGAGTTTCTCCGGAGCCCCTTTTCCGATCTTCGGGAGCCAGTTGGAGTCAAGTGCGCTTGGGATGTCTGCGCGGGTAGAAGCTCCTCATTCGACTCCGCCAGTCGCGGGGCATCTGCTGCGCGAGCGCGCCGCTAACCGGGCACTCCCCGCGGTGATCCCTGCGCCCCGTCTGCTGTGGGCCGACGACGTGGACGGCTGGCACCTGCTGCTCTTCGAGCACGCACCCGGCCGGGAGGCGGACCTGACGCCCGGCTCCCCGCACATCTCCGCCGTGGTGAACGCGGTTGCCGCCATCTCCGTCCCTTGCCCTTGGGCTGAGGCGCCGTCCGTGACGGTCAAGGTCGCCGCGCTGCTCCGGCAAGCTGAGATGTTCATGGCGGAGTCTCCGGCCGAGTATGCCCGCTACGGGCCGCTCGTCAAAGCCCTCGACCTCGACGAGTTCAACGGGACGGTCCTGCTGCACGCAGACCTGCACGCAGGCAACCTCCTCGTCGACGGCGACCGGTGTTAGGTCGTCGACTGGTCGATGGCCTGCCAGGGCGCAGCCTGGGTGGATGTGGCCCTGTGGATCCTGCGGCTGATCGACGCCGGACCCGCGCCCGCCGACGCCGAGGAGATCGCCGCCCGGGTGCCTGCGTGGGGTTCAGCGCCCGAGGATGCGGTGACCGCGCTGGCCGCTACCCGTGCCCTGTTCGCCGCCCGTATGGCCGAGACGGGGCCGGCACATCTGCGGGAGAAGCGGCTACGGACCGCCGCAGCCTGCCAGGCATGGGTGGAGTACCGCACCAGCTGATCCGCAGCACGGACGCCCCGCCGCTCTCCGCGAGGAGAACGAGCGGGGCGTTCGCGTGTTCAGGATCGGGCTACCTGCTACCTACTGCACCGTGTTGATGAGTTCCTTCGGCTTAGGCTCGGAGAAACCGAAGGGATCTTCTAGATCTCCGTAGTCGATCACCTCATCGGCCGGCGGAGGAACAACCACAAGTGGCATCCCCCAATCGGTGTAACGGGTGTCAATCCTCTCGATCTTCGTAAGCCTGTTCTCGTCGACCACCCGTTTGTTAGTCAACAATCGCTTGGGCAGACCCGTGGCATCAGTCCACAGACGCCAAGAAATCTTCGACTTGGCAAGCGTGCCCTGGTAGAAGAACCCGCCAGAAACCGGCTTGACCGTCGCTCCCCTCAACAGGGTCTTCAAGGCAGCCGGGTCGAACACGTTAACCGTCGCCTGCTGGCTGGCATAGTCGACGACGGGCCTTAGTAGCGCTGACCTCGACCAGGTCTTGCCCTGAGGTAGCGAGTAGATGCCGGAGGTGTACAGGTACCCGCTAACAGCACTCATTTGGAACGGGCTTGCCAGGTCGGCCAGCAGTTCGTTGGTTTCCGCAGCCTTCGCGCTCTTCGCGTCAAGCACGGAATGCATAGAGGTGTCGACGGCAACGGGACCAGCGGAGCCAAGCTGAAGCCTGCTGGCGAGCCGGTCACGGGTCGAGGTCGCGTCCTTGAAGATCATGCGAGAGATCTCGGCGATCTGCACACCGTGTTGGGCTCGAAACTGCCGTTTGACCGCTTGTGCCGGGTCTGGCGGGTCGGTCTGCGCGGTTGCGGGTACAGCGGTGGACACGGATGCGATCAGGGTGGCGGCTGCGAGGGCGAGCCATCGCCTCATGAGGATGTCCTTCGTGGGGGTGCGGGGAGATCATCCTGCCAGAGGTCGGGCAGGGCGTTCGCGCGTCAGGCGCGAGCGGCCTTTTGGAGTGAGGTGCCTAGCGGATTCCGGACAGTCCTTAGATTCAGGAACGCCAGCTTCTCGCGCAGCTCGGCGTTCTCTCGCTCCAACTCCCGGATCCGGGTCCGCTCCGGCCCGGAGACCGGCTGCTCATCTGGGCTGTGCACGACCCGATGCCGAGTCACCCAACTGCCCAAGGTGCCGGCGTTGATGCCGAACTCCCGGGCCACCGCCGCGACCGTGTGATCGCCCTCCAGCACCATGCGGACGGCTTCTTCCTTGAACTCGGGCGAGAACTGCCTGCGATGCCTCGTCACGTACCTACCTCTTCCGGACTTTCGTCAGCTTATGTAGCCGACTGTCCGGAATCCGCTAGGCACCTCAATGTTGACTGTGTCGATCCTGTCCTTCACCGACAGCCGCTTACGGTCGCGGGCGGTCAACGGGCCAGGCTCGCCGGCCATCCGGCGGGCGACCGGCCCGAGCAACACGGCTATCGCCACGGCGGTCACCGCCACAGTAAGCAGTGCGCCGAGCGTCCACCGCAGCCCGTCGAGGCCTGGCGCCCCGGCCGCCAGCCACACCAGGCTTGCCGTGCCCACCGCGGCGGCGACTACCGCTACCGTCTTGCCCCATGTCCGATGGATTTGCACTCTCTCATTGGATCCGGGGCACTAACGCCCGTTCAGTGCTTCGCGGACCTTGAGGCCAGAGCGTGATGCGATATGCCGGTGAACGCCGAAGCTGCCGCCACGGTGCAGGCCGCCCTGGTGGTCGACGAGTAGGCCAGCGCGGCGGGGGAGAGCGGGGGAGAAGAGTGGCCAGGCGGGGGAGTTTCACTCGCTGGAGCGCGCGGCCTTCCACAGTTGCATCCTGGCGGCGTACTGGTCGTCGATGTCTTGCAGCCACGGGTGCTGGTCGCGCTTCTCCTGCGCCTGCAGCCGCACCTCGCGGGCCTTCTGTACTTCGTCCTCCTGCTTGTCGGTGGTCTTCGGTTTGCCGGTCATGATGTCTATCGTCGAGGGGAGAGCGGCGACCAGTTTTTCGACGTGGGCGTCGGCTTGCTCGTAGTCGCGCTGAATCTCTACCAGGTCATTCGGAAATTCGTATGCAGACACGTGTGAATCCAATGGTTTACGGCATGTCGCCCCGGAGGGGCCTCCGTGGTCGGCCTGGACCTGCGGCCGATGTCCTGCATGTGCCCGAGGACTGCCGTGCTAAGCGCGCGAAGCTGAATCGGGCACACGAGACAGCCGGGCGGCGAAGCCACAGAGCAGGCCGTACCGGGCGAGCCGCGTAGTGAGCCCCTGTATATAGGTGTGCGCTTGACTGCGCTTACCCGCCCCTTGACTCTCCGTGCATTTCCATGACTGTTCCGTGAACCCGCGATAAGGAACCATTCATCTGCCGGAGCTTCGCTACCGGACCGGACTCCCTCGACCACGGCGCCGGAGTCGTCGGCGTCCGTGAAGGTGAAAACCAGTCCTTGCTCGGAGTCGTTGCCGAGCCGGAACGGCGCCTGCTCAGTGCCCCTCTGCTCAATGACGGTGTACGTGCCATCCTTGTCGTTCCAGCGAAGCCAAGCCGAAACGGTGAAACTCTGGTCGGTGCGGATCACGGGTCCGCTCGTTTGCGCGAGAGGCTCCTGCCAGGCTTGATCAGTTGGACGATGCCGTCCTGCCAGTCCGACCAGGCCGATGCCACTGTGGGCGAGACCGCGCGGGCGCGCCAGCGGACCTGCCAGCCGTCGGTCAGTTTCCCCGCCGGAACGGCGAGGCCGGCCTGGCCCCGGAGGCGACGTTGTCCACGCCGCCGGCCCGGATCTGGCCGGTGCCCTGTCCCGTGGTGGCAGGGTCGTGCTCGACCTTGAACTCGGCCCTGAGCCTGCCCCCGGCGGGGTCGGTGACCTGCGCCAGGAGGCTCGGGGTGAGCGAGGTGGTCAAAACCTGGCCATCGATGACCTGGGACGGATTGACTTGTAGCGCGCCCACGGCCGGTTCGGAGACGGAGTCCGGCACGTCGACGGTCAGGGCCTGCCAGTCCGACCAGGGCGAGCTGAGCGTGGCGGCGGTGGTATTGGCCGCGCGGGCGCGCCGGCGCACCTTCCAGCCGTTGGTCAGCTTCGCCGTGGGAACGGTGAGGCCGACCTGGGTGCCAGAGGCGACATTGTTGAGGCTGCCTGCCCAGATCTGGCTGGTGCCCTGCCCGGTGGCGGCCGGGTCGTGTTCGATCTCGAATGTCCCCGTCAAGGTACCGGTCGCGGTATCGGAGACGGTGGCCGCGAGTTGCGGGGTGAGCGAGGTGACCGTGGTGATGCCCGCCACGTTCTGCGCCGGGGTCACCATCAAGCCAGTGATCGTCGGAGCCGAGGCCGGACAGAGGTGGTGACGGTCAGTTTGGGCGAGGAGTTGAACTCGAAGGTCTCCTCGGAGGAGGGGAAGACCCGGTAGTTTTCGGCGGTGTTGGCCTCGTTGGGGTGCTAAACGTCATCTGTAGCCACCCTGAAAGCCATCGAGCTGTTAAAACGCCTACTCCATGTCCTGGGAGTCATGGGAGCCAATTTGGGGAGCCAACGCCTTCAAACCGGCTTCGACCGCTTCCGACCTCCTCGGAAGTTTCCCCAGGTAGAAGGCTCCCCGTCCGACACCCTCAGATCGTCCCAGACACCCAACTCGTGGCTGGGGGTCAAGGGGTCGCAGGTTCAAATCCTGTCGTCCCGACAGATCGAAAAGGTCTGTTGGTCTGGTTGAAAGTCCAGATCAACGGGCCTTTTTGCATTCCCCTCTCGTCACTTGCGATCACCTAGACGACCCGCAGCCGGGGACCATCTGGGGACCGCCGGACCGTGAGATGAGCGCTCAGCGCCTCCCCGGCATCGGCGATCGAGCGCGCGTTCGGGTCTAGGTATCACTGAGTCGTCGTGAGCGAGCCGTGACCGGCGATCTTCCGTAGGACGTGCACGGGAACGCCGGCGTCGGCCATCCAGGTAAGACCGGTGTGGCGGAGATCATGATGGCGAAGGTGCTCGTAGCCGAGCTTCGTTCCAATGGGGCGTGTCCCGGAGAACCGCGGTGGTGATGCCTCCGCCCCCTTCAGGAGAGGTCGGCATGGTCATCCACAACCGCACACCGCCGCCTGGAACGCTGATCCACTCCGATCGCGGGGTGCAGTTCACCTCCTGGGCGCATCCCTGGCGCGCCAAGGCATCCGGCCTGGTCCCGTCCATGGGATCGATCGGTGACTGCTTCGACAACGCCGTCATCGAGTCGTTCTGGGGACGGACGCAGACCGATCTGCTCAACCGTAAGCGATGGAAGACCCGCATCGAGCCGGCATGAGAGTCGACCAAACCGACTCCACCGAACTCGGGGTACATCATGGTCGGAGCGGCTCTGGGTAGGCTCCGGATGTGGATCATCGAGCCTTGTTCGAGTCCAGTAAAGCCGTCGCGCGTGCCTCCGCTCGGATGATTCGGATGATGAGGTAGCACGGTGACCGACCACGATGAGGTGGCGACTGTCCGACCGTTGACACTGGCCTGGGTGAGCCGGCACCTGGAGGTCGGCGAACGGATCGTCAGAGCTGAGGCACTGCACGGCGGCATCACTGCCGAAATGCGGAGGCTGACCATCCGCACGCAGGACGAAGGCACCCGTGACCTGGTGCTACGGACTTTCGTCAATGTGGAGCACGCCGAGGACTGGCTGAACAGGGAGGCAGGCGCACTGACCCTGCTCCCGGGGACCGGCGTGCCGGCTCCTGGACTGGTCGCGGTTGATCCGACCGCCGCGCATTGCGAGTATCCGTCGCTTCTCATGACACATCTGGCGGGCCGGAGGGTCCTCGACGATGAGGGATTGGAAGCGCGCGTCCCTCTGCTGGCCCGTCAACTCGTGGCGATCCACGCGTTGCGACCCGCCGAGCGGCCCCGGGAGTATGTGGCGTTGACGACCGCCGACACCGTCGTGACTCCAAAGGGCGCAGACGCGGCGGCATGGGCCGCGGCGATCGACGTGATCCGCAGGCCCGCGCCGTCCTATGAAGGGCGATTCCTGCACCGGGACTTCCAGCCCGGCAACGTGCTGTTCGACGTGCCGCCCCCACAGCCGGCAGGTGCCCGGATCACCGGCGTCGTCGACTGGGCGGCCACCTCCTGGGGCCCGGCGGATCTCGATGTGGCGCACTGCTCCACCAATCTCGCGCTGCTGCACGGCCCCGCGTGGGGTCTGCGGTTCGCCGAGGCGTATCAGGAGGCCGGCGGGCTGCTGGCCGCAGCCGCGAGCGAGCGGCTGTACTGGCAGGTCCGGGACGGGCTGGCGTGCTCGGAAGAAGTGCAGTCGGTGGCGCGGCCATGGCGGGAAGCAGGGAGGACGGAGCTGACGACGCGAACCGTGGAGGAGCGGCTGGATGCCTATGTCACCGCCCTGATGGACGCGCTGGGCTGAGCCAAGACGGTCCTGGGCGCAAGGCCCCGGCCTCATCGTTCACCGCTCGACCAAGTGGGGGCGGTGCGCGACGGTGACGACGCCCGTGTCCGCGATCTGCTGCGGGCGTTGGCGCAGTACGCGGACGGCGAAGTACTATCCGTAACCCCTTTTTCCGATCTTCGGGAGCCAGGCGGGGAGCCACCGGGTCACGCGGACCGGCTCTGCCTCTTCAGGATCTTGTCCATGGCCTGGGCGCCCTTGGTGAGCGCCGGCCTGATCTCGTGACGGTAGACCGTCTCGGTCACGTGTGTGCTGACGTATCCCACGAGATCGCTGATGTCCTCCACAGGCACGTCACAGGCGTCGGCATCGCGGAAAACGACCGTGACGAACCAGCCCGGCCCTTGCTGCGGGTCGGGCTGGCCACGCCGAGCGCGTCGTGGAGGGTGGCGCCCGTGCCGGAGCACGGGGCCCGGCTGAAGGCCGACATCGGGAGCAGGACAGCGGGCAGCCCGCTGGGACATCTCCTCCTGGCCGGATACAGGGTGGTTACGGTGGGTATCGGCGGCCACCGTTCCCAAGCCGTCACGGGTGCGCCCACCACGGGTGATGCCGTGAAATGTCTTTTCCGGTGGGGTGGGCTATGGTCGGCCCTATGACGGGACCGTGGAAAGCTCCACAAGGGTCCATCGCGTTCACCAGCGTGATGGGCCTGGTTCTGTTGTTCCTGGTACTGGCCGGTGCTCCGTGCAAGGCGAGCTGCGACGGCCCGGCTGTTGCGCAGAGTTCGACCTCCGGCCCGGCGTGGGAGCTCGGCGGATGGGATGCCGACCTGTCCAGCCTGCCGCCGCAGGCGGGCAGCGCCCGCGCGCACCACGTGCTGTCCCTGTGGCCGCCCATGCGCGGCGAACGCCACGGCGAATCCGCACATCTGGTGCTGCTGCCGTCGCCGGGCTCGGACGCGGATACGCTGCGCGAGCCTCAACAACTGGCTCACCGCACCACGGGATCGCGCAGCCCGCCGCTGACCTAGCCGATGTCTTCCCGTCGGGCTCTGTGGCCACGCGCGCCGCGGAGTCTGACAACGCGCACCCAACGCACCCCCACGCCCGCATCCAGGCTTTCCCCTGGCGCCGGCCCGGGCGTGCCGTCGCGCCCTGAAGACGCCTTGCGACTGTCCCCTTGGCAGGAGAAGCGGCAGGCCGTCTTCGTCTGAAGCCGCTCCTTTGTTCGAGCTGCTTTCGCCTTGCCACCTTTCCTGTCGGCGTCCGCTGGGAGCTGATCATCGTCATGGCCGTTGTCGCATCAGTCCATGCCCATCCGCGGCTGGAGCCTCCGGACCGACCCGCCGTCTACCGGTCCGCTGCTCCTGCCGCGTGGCCTCGCGCGGCAGAGTGGAGCACGAAATGAGTCCGACCCGGCGTTTGATGGCGCTCGACCTGAGCACCGCCCGCACCCGGTCGCTGACCGTATGCGGACCCACGATCGCCGACCGGCCCTCGAGCATCGTGAGGCGGTCGTCCACCTCCGGTGAAAGGGACGTGGTGCGGCCATTCGGCACGGCATGGTGGCCGACCCGGATGCCTGCCTGCGGCTGGTGCGCATGGCGGTGCGGGACACTCTCCACTACGACCCTCAGCCGCTGGAGCAGGTGCTGGCCGGGGTGCCGGTGGCGGCCTCGCCCAGTGATCGCCGGGCGGTCCGCGCCGCGGTCGCCGAGATCGCCGGATGCGAGGTGCGGCTGGTGGAGGAGCCGCTGGCCGCCGCCGTCGGTGTCGGCCTGGACGTCATCGATCCCCGGCCCTGCCTGCTGCTGGACGTCGGGGCGGGAATCGTCGAGGCCGTGGCCATCAAGCAGGGAGCCGTCACCGATGCGGTCGCCCTCCAGCTCGGCGCCACCACCAGCGTGGGGTTGGTCGCGTACGCGCTGGAAAACGTTGTCGACATGACAGCGGGCTTGCTACGCCGCCTGCCCGATATCTCGTGCCCGGCCGCGCGCGCCCGGGGCGTGGTGGTCACCGGTGGCGGTGCGCACCAGGAGTTGCTGCTGCGCCGGCTGCGCGCCACCCTGCGGCTCCCGGTCAGCGCGGCGCCCCAGCCTCAGCACGCCACCGTCCGCGGCCTGATGCGGCTGTGCCTGCAGCCGGCCCTGGCGGCCGGCCTCACCTCGTCTGCCCGCTGACGCGCTGCGACGCAAAAGAGACCCCGCGCGAGGGCTCCTTCCCCAGCGCCTTCCTGATCCATCACGGAAAGGATCATATGATCATGACCGACAGTCACACGACATCACATCTCAGTAGCGTGCAGCTCCAGTCACTGCGCCAGGACCTGCGTGAGCAGCTGGAGCAGCGCAGCAGGCACCTGCACGACCTGCGGGCCCAGGAGCAGGACAGCAGCGGCGCCGACGGCACCTGGCAGGAACTGGTCGTCTCGATCACCGCTGCCGAGCGCACCGTCGCGGAGCTGTCCCAGGCCTGCGACAGGCTGGCGGCCGACACCTACGGCCGCTGCGCCCACTGCCAGGGGCCCATCCCGTTCGAACGGCTCAAGGTCCGGCCGCTGGCACGCACCTGCATCGACTGCCAACGACGGCACGAGGCCGCCTGAAACCATGAAAGGGGGCGGAGCAGTCTGCCCCCTTTTCAACCACCCGGAGCTGACCATGATCACATTGGACCGTCTGGTGAACGTGCTCGGCGGGTACGGCGTGCGACTGTGCGGCCATCCTGGGGCGCGCTCGACCTGGCTGCGCAGCGTGGCGATACCGGACGCCACCGATCACCACGTCGCGGGCGACGTGCTCCTCGCCGTCGGAACCTCCTCACTCGCCGAGGCGGTCCAGTGGGCAGCCGCGGCCAAGGCCACAGCCGTCCTGGTACGCCCCGTCCGAACCGGCACCGGCGGCGAGAGCGAGAGCGGGAGCGGCGCGGACGTCGAGCGGGAAGCCGCCGCGATCGCCGACCGGTATGGAGTGGCCGTGTTGCTGGCCGACCCCGCTGTCTCCTGGAGTCAGCTGGCCGGCGTGGTGTACGGGTTGGTGCTGGAGAGCCGCGAGACCGCCTCGGGACGCGGCCCTACCGATCTGTTCGCCCTGGCCGACAACCTGGCCGACGTCATCGGCGGTGCGGTGACCATCGAGGACCGGCACTCGCGGGTACTGGCCTACTCCCGCTCCCAGCAGGCGGGAGATCCGGCCCGGGTGGAGACCATCCTCGGACGGCGGGTCCCGGAACGGCTGCGCGAGCTGTTCCAGCAACAGGAAGTGTTCGCCCGCCTGGCGGCGACGGACGAGCCGGTGTTCGTCCCCGCCGATGCCGGACACGGCCTGACCGGACGGATGGCGGTGGCGGTGCGGGCCGGCCGCGAGCTGCTCGGTTCGGTGTGGGTCAGCTGCGCCGGCCCGCTGACGGGCGCCCACCGCCGCGCGCTGGCCGACGGCGCGCGCACCGTCGCCCTGCATCTGCTGCGATCCCGGGCCAGCGCCGACCTGGAGCGGCAGGTGGAGTCCGACCTGGTCATCCGATTGCTGGAGGGCAGCGCCGACGCCGCGACGGTGATCAGCCGGCTGGGCCTGGCCCCGCAGGGGATACGCGTCATCGCGGTCCGCGCGTACACCCCCGACGATCGCCATGCGGCGCTGCTGCTGGCCCTCGAGCAGGCCACCACCGGCTTCGGCTGGTCCCGGCCCGGGCGCAGCGCGCTGCTCGGCGACACCCTTTACACCATCCTGCCGGCCGAGCGGGCCGAGGCTGCCAGGCAGTGGATCGCGGCCCTGCGCTCCGAACTACCCGTCCGGGTGCGCGTCACGGCCGGGATCGGCGCACCCGCCGAGGCGGCGGACCTGGCCGCCGGCCGCCAGGAAGCCGACGAGTGCCTGGCGCTGCACGAGAGCGCCGAGCCCGGCGCCGCCCCGCCCGCCTACGACGAGTCCTGGGACGACATCCTGCTGCGGCGGCTGCGCGCGGCCGCGCGAACCGGTCGGGCTCCGGCCCGCGGGCCGGTGAGCACGCTGCTGCGGCACGACACCCGTCACGGCACGCGCTTCGTCGCCACGCTGCGTGCCTGGCTGGAGAGCCAGGGCGACCTCACCCTGGCCGCCGAGCGACTCGCGGTGCATCCCAACACCGTCCGCAACCGGCTGCGCAAAATGGGCGAGCTCGGTCCGCTGGACCTGTACGACACCCGCCAGCGCCTGGCCATGACCATCATGCTGGCCGCCTTGGAGGACGAACCCCGCCGGTGACCTGTTCAAGACCCATCACCGTTCCCGGTGCCGGCGTTGTGCCGGATCGACAACGGTGGCGCCGCGATTGTCGCCCGCTCACAACGCCGCTGGTCGCCACCCGGACCATGCTGGCCAGGACATCGACATTCGTACTTGTTGGAGGTTGGCATGGTCGGCAACTGGCCACGATCGGTGATCGTGGTGGGCGCGGGCATCGTGGGCCTGTCGACCGCGTGGTTCCTGCAGGAGCGCGGCGTCCGGGTTGACGTGATCGATCGCGGCGGCGTGGCGGCCGGCGCGTCCTGGGGCAACGCCGGCTGGATCGCGCCTGGTCTGGCCATCCCGCTCAACGAACCCACTGTTCTGCGCTACGGCCTGCGCTCGCTGCTCAACCCGGCCGCGCCGCTGCACGTGCCCATGAGCTTCGATCCAGGCCTGTGGAGTTTTCTGGCCCGTTTCGCCGCCAACAGCCACTGGCGGTCGTGGACCCGCGCCGCGCGCGCCAACCTGCCGCTTAACGACGAATGCGTCGAGGCCTACGAGGTGCTCGCCGCCAACGGTGTGTCCGCACCCGTCATCGCGGCGCCGATCACCGCGGCGTTCCGTACGCCGCGTCAGGCCGAGAGCCTGCTGCGCGAGCTGCGCAGACTACAGGCGGCCGGGCAGCGGGTCGAGCACACCGTGCTGGACGGCGGCCGGCTGGCCGAGCAGGCCCCGCTCGTCGGCGAGGCGCTGACAGCGGGGGTGCGGATCGACGGCCAGCGTTACGTCGACCCGGGCGCCTTCGTGCACGCCCTGGGAAAGGCCGTCATGCAACGCGGCGCGACCATGTACGCCGTCGAGGTCGACGAGGTGCGCACCGACGACAGGAAGGTGATCGTCCGCTCAGCCAAGGGCACCGTGCTGTCCGCCGACGCGGTGGTGCTGGCCACCGGCGCTTGGCTGCCCCGCCTGGCCCGGCAGTGGGGCGTGCGTGTCCCGGTGCGGGCCGGCCGCGGCTACTCCTTCACCGTGCCGGTCGACCATCCTGTCCCCGGCCCCATCTACCTGCCCGAGGAGCGGGTAGCGTGCACGCCGTACCGCAACGGGCTGCGGGTGGCGGGCACCATGGAGTTCCGCGACCCGGACGCCCCGCAGGTGCCCGCCCGGCTGGAGGCCATCATCGCCTCCGCCCGGCCGCTCCTGCGGGGTGTGCACTGGGAGGAGCGTACCGACGTCTGGGTGGGGCCCCGTCCCGTCACTCCGGACGGACGGCCGCTCGTCGGCGCGACGGTGGCCCCCACCGTCTACGTGGCGGGTGGCCACGGCATGTGGGGCCTGGCCCACGGCCCGATCACAGGCAGGCTGCTGGCCGAGCAGATCACCACCGGCAAGCAACCCGCCGCCCTGGCCGACCTCGACCCCCTCCGCTGACGCGGACCGCGCACAAACCGTCCAGCCCGCCGCGCCGACACGACGAGCGGACGGGCAGCGCCGCACCCCGCGCGGCGGCCTGGCGGCTGCACCGGCCGATCCCGCAGGCGGCTCTTGCGGACTGCCTGAACTGCGAGCGGATCGGCCGGTGCAGCCGCCACCGGCTCGATGCGGACCGGCCTTTCCGCCACCGGGCCGAGGCCGGGCCGTCCTCCCGCCTGCGATCACCCTCGTCACCGACCGTAACCTGCGCCGCCGGGCCGAGACCGCCGACGCCCGGTGCCTGTTCGCCTTCGACACATACGTCTCCGCAACGCCATGTGGCGGGCGGGGCGCTGTCCGTGACGGTCAAAGCCGCCGCGCTGCTCCGGCACGCCGAGGCGCTCCTGGCAGAGGCTCCGGCCGAGTACGGCCGCTACGGGCCGCTCGTCAAAGCGCTCAACCCGGGCGAGCTCGACGGGGCGGCGCTGCTGCACGCGGACCTGCACGCGGGCAACCTGCTCGTCGACGGCGACCGGTGCCGGGTCGTCGACTGGTCGATGGCCTGCCAGGGCGCCCCCCCGGGTCGATGTGGCGTTCTTCATCCCGCGGATGATCGACGCCGGCCACACGCCCGCTGAGGCTGAGAACGTCGCCACCCGGGTGCCCGCGTGGAGTTCAGCTGTCGGGGACGCGGTGACCGCGCTCGCCGCCATCCGAGCCCTGTTCGCCGCCCGCATGGCCGAGACCGGGCCGCAGTGTCTGAGGGCGAAGCGGTTGCGGACCGCGACGGCGTGCCGGGCGTGGGTGGAGTACCGCACCAGCTGAGCCGCAGCGCGAAAACGCCCCGCCGGTCCAAAGACCGGCGGGGTGCCGTCATTAAGACCTGTGAAAGCGCTCGCGAGAAGACGCACCATAGAGCCGCAATATGGAGAACCAGTATCTCCTCAAGCCCGGTAGCCGGTGCTCATCTGAAGGTGTTCTCCTTCCCGGATGTGAGGAGTCACCCACAATGAAGATCCGCCGATTACATTCCGCTGTACTCGCCGTGGCGCTGGGCGCCAGTGTCCTGGCTGGTACCGCACCCGCCTTCGCCGCCACCCAGACCAGCGCGGCCGCGGTCGCCGCGAATTGGCCGACACCGGACTGGTACCTGCAGGGCCCCTACCAGACCCTGGCCGCCTGCGACCTCGCCTACGAGGACGCTGCGCAGAACGGTCAATACACCGGGCTCGCCTACTGTCACTGGTTCCGCGGGGGTGGCCCTTATCTGGCGGGCTTCTACTACGAGGTGTACATCCCCTGAGCTTCAACAGGTGTGAGGGGCGAGCCGCAGGTGGGGGATCTTCTTGGCTGCGCACTCATCTTCGATCCAGGTCGCCCGGCAGCCGAGGAGCTCGGCGAGCCGGTGCTTGTCGATGACGATCGGCGCGGCCATCAGGCGCTCCGGCGGACGGGCCGGGCCGACATCGCCTTGATGGCGGGGAGCATGCTGGTTGTGGTCATGTTGGGTCCGACCCTCTGCGGTCGCGGATCGGGCGAGGGAGCAGGTCCTCGAACCCTGTGCTCCGCAGCGGCGATGTGGACGCTTTCCTCTGCGGCTTCCGTTTGTCGTCCGGTATGTCGGTGAGGCCGATGAACCCGCCCGCTGCCCGCCGCCTGCCGGGCGCCGCGCGACCTCGGCGGCGGGGGAGCTGCTTCCCGCCGCCGGGTGGCGGGGTGGGTGATCAGCCGCTCGATCTCGGCCACGTCTTCGGGAGAAGCGCAGCTTGCCGAGCACCTTGTGGGCCGGTCAGTCGCCGGACGCGGTGTTGCGGTGGATGCCGTGCACCGAGTCGAGGTTGAAGCGCTCAGCAAGCTGCTCGGGGGTGAGCTGGCGGCCGGGAGGAGGGGACATCACTCCAGTTAGCGGCATAACGCCTTGTTAGCCAAGCTTACCGAGTGTCTCCGCATTCCGGTGCATATGCGTATGAGAGCTGACGAAGTAGCGGCGCCCCCACCTGAGGACGAGTCAAGGTGGAGGCGCCGATCACGGCTGGCGTTCACAGGGAGCCCGTCCCTGAGGCGTCGCTCCGGTCGCGCTCACCCCCCGCAGGCGGCCCCTGGTGTGCGCGCCACCGCCCGCGGGGAGTTCAGGAAGTGAAGGTGTGGCCGGCTCGCGCCCGGTGTATCCGCTCCATCTGAGTGGCCAAGGCAGTCGCGAGCGCCTCCGCGGAGAACCGCATGAGCTCGGCCGGCACCCCGGCCGCCTTCTGCTGGTCGGTCGGCGCGGTGCGGAGAACGGCGTGCCAGACCGGGGTGGACGGCTCGGCCACACGGGTGATGTCCCAGCCAGGGAACTCCTGCCCACCCAGGTGCGCACCGTCTCGGCCGTGTCGATCCCCAGTTTCGCCGCCAACGCCTTCGAACCGGTTCCGACCGCTTCTGACCTCTCCGGAGGTTTCCCCAGATGGGAGGCTCCCCGTCAGATCTCCCCAGATTTCTCACTCGTGGCTGGGGGCAAGGAGTCGCAGGTTCAAATCCTGTCGTCCCGACCAGGTTTTAGCTGGTCGGGAAGGGTTTCACCCGAAAGGGGCGTTATCTTCATGGTTGACTGGAATCGCCGGTGCGGCGGAAGCTCTGTCGCTCCTTCCGTGCCGTCAACGCGTTCCGGTGATCCTGGTCGGGGCCGGACATGTCTGACGCGCGCGAAAACGAGGTGAGACCGCGGGGGCTCGCTCGGTAGTCTCACCTCAACGCGCAGGGGCTGAGCACGTGGTGAGCTCACTCGGTTGTAACCCGGACGCTTCGGCTGTGGCGGTTCGACTCCGTCCTCCTGCACGCCTGCATAGCTCAGTCGGTGAGAGCGCCGCACTCATAATGCGGAGGTCCCAGGTTCGAATCCTGGTGCAGGTACGTCTCGGTGTCGATCATGCGGGCTGTGGTCTGGGCGCCCGGGGGTGGCACTCTCGCGGAGGGGCCACATGTGAGGGGTCACGGGTCAGGGTTGGCACTCCTGCGTTGCACCCCCGTGGCATCTGCCATGGCAGGGGTGGGGCATCTGGCCGTCGCACCCCGTGGCAGCGAGATCAAAAATTTCCGGGGTTTCCCACCCGCGCGCAGCCGTACGCGAAACCGCGGGTGGCGCCGGCGGGGGCTGGTATGTCGCCCCTCGGCCTGCGAGAACCCTCGATAACATCTGTCATGCGAGCCGACGACATTCCTTTTGATCATGAGGGGCTAACGGGTGAACGGCGCGATCGATCCTGAAGCCGATATCCGGGCTCGGCTCAAGCGGCACTGGGAGGCCTCCGAACGCGGGGACCTCGACGCTGAGCACGCGATCTACGCTGCGGACGCGATTCTGGACTACCCGCAGTCGGGCGAGCGCTTCAGAGGCCGGTCAAGGATCCAGGCGCAACGCGGCGGGCACTCGGCCGAACGCCACTTCGCCATCCGACGGATCCTGGGCGCCGGCGACCTTTGGGTGAGCGAGTGCGTGATCACCTATGACGGCGTGCCCACATACTCGCTCAGCGTCATGGAGATCACCGATGGTCTCGTAACGCACGAGACCCAGTACTTCGCAGACCCCTTCCCCGCGCCTGCTGGGCGCGCTGCGCCGGCTGAGCCCATTCCGGGCCGCGACCATTGAGCTGATCGAGCCGTCAGGTCGATGGGCGACATCGACCGGGCGCGCCCGCGTGGTCCTGGCCCCTCTCAAGCACTACGCCGATGTTCCCCACGTGCGCGAACCGCTGACTCGCCACCCCATGAGCGCCTGACCTCTTTGCCTGTCACCGCGGCCGGCCGCATGGACGCGAAACCGGTCACCGGTCACGAACCGCGGCACCGAGGAATCGCGTGCTCAGCATGTCCTCGGAGAAGGAGAGGCCGGTGATCCTTTTCGCCAGGGCGAAGGACCGTGGGAACGGGGCATCGCCGCCGGGCCCCTCCCAGGACAGGCCGACTTCGCGCATCTTGCCGGCCAAGCGGTCTGGATCACTGCCCCAGCGTGTACCGGGAACCAGCTGATCGAAGCATGTGATCTGTTCACCGTCGACCGCGTAGACGAAATAGTCCGAGGCATGGAGGTTGCGATAGATGGATACGACCTCGGTCGACTGGGAGAGGCTGCGCAGTAGGAGCTCGTTGAGGCCGATCGATCCAGTCCAGAGCTGGATCAGCACGGTCCAGCCGTTCACCTCCAGTGCGCCCACATAGCTGGTGCGCATGTTGTCCGAGTCGATGTACTCCATCGTTCGTTCCTGGTGCTCTTCAAAGGTCACCTCTTCGATCCCGCTGCTGTCCGCGCCGAGACGCGTCAGCGCCTCGCGAGGGCTGAGGGATCGGGCGAAGGTGACACAGGAGATGTCATGGAACGGGCCGTGTTTTGTAAGCCAGCCGAATTCTTCGCATGAGTTCGTCACCGTGTCTCCCTTGATCACTTACGTGTGATGATGACAGCCGTCACCGGCGGGGACGGCGTTTCGGAAGACGTAGGCGTGAGTGACCAACCGGGTGGCAACGACCGGGGACGGGGCCGGGCGCCGGGAGGCGACCAGGGACGGTCTTTGCAGGTCAGGGCTGGTATTTGGCCCTGGTTGCGCCCCTGCTCGGGTTCCTGGGGGTCGAGGGGGTCCAGGTTCGAATCCTGTCGCCCCGACCAGGGTTTGCTGGTCGGCAGGGATTTCGGAGTTTCTCCGGAGCCCTTTTTCCGATCTTCGGGAGCCGGACGGGGAGCCACCGGGTCACGCGGACCGGCTCTGCCTTTTCAGGATCTTGTCCATGGCCTGGGCGCCCTTGGTGAGCGCGGGCCTGATCTCGCCGTCAGGGTGAGACCGGTCGCGTGCTCTTCCGGAGATGTCCTCACCGGCCCGCGGAAGCGCGCGAGCCCGCTGTCGCTTACTTGAACGCTGTTAGGGTTGAACGGTGTTCAGGTTTTGTGCGAGACTCCGCGTATGCAGTTGAAACGGGCGGACGTCGTGACCGGGGCCCTGGCCCTGCTCGACACCGACGGCCTCGACGGGCTGACCATGCGCAAGCTGGGCGCGCGGCTCGGAGTGCAGGCCGGCGGCATCTACTGGCACTTCAAGAACAAGGAAGCGCTGCTCGGCGCCATGGCCGACCGGATCGTCGGCGAGATCACCGAAACCCCGCTCGCCCCCGGCCCCTGGGACGCGCAACTGAGGGAGATCGCCCACCGCACGCGCCGCGCCCTGCTCGCCCACCGTGACGGCGCCCGCGTGGTCGCCGGCACGTACGTGGTGGAGCCGAACACCGTACGCGGCGGCGAGCAGGCCGCGCGAATCCTCATCGACGCCGGTTTCCCGCTCGACCGGGTCGGCTGGGTGATCTTCGCGACCATGTACTACGTGCTCGGTCACACGATCGAGGAGCAGGCCCAGCGCACCGCCGGTGACTGGGAACAGCGCGGAGCGGCACTGGCCGACACGGAACTGCACCGCGTGATGGACGGCGTGATCAAGGCCGACCCCGAGGAGCGTTTCGGGTACGGCCTGGAGCTTTTTCTCGACGGCGTACGCCTGCGGCTCGCGGCGGCCCAGGCGTGATCCCGAAGGTCAAGCGGTCCAGGCAACGGCGCATGATCCCGCTGGAGGTCCGCGCCAACGTCCGGGTGAGCCCGTCGTTCAACCGGCTCACCCTCGGCGGTGCGGCCCTCGCCGGGTTCACCAGCCCCGGCCGCGACCACGCCGTGCGGCTCTTCTTTCCGCGTACGGGCCAGGCCCGGCTGTGGCTGCCGAGCCTGCACAACGACGCCTGGATGGCCGAGACGCTGCTGCAGCCCGCCTCCCGGCGCCCGTGGGTGCGCAACTACACCGTGCGCGACCACCGGCCCGAGAAGCAGGAACTGGACATCGAGTTCGCCCTGCACGGCGACCAGGGGCCCGCCTCCGCCTGGGCCGCCCGCGCCCGCCCCGGCGACCCGGCCGGCATCTTCGAGGAGGGCTACAGCTATCTGCCGCCCGACGGCGCCGACCGGCAACTGCTGGTGGGTGACGAGAGCGCGCTGCCCGCGATCCTGTCCATTCTGTCGACTGCTCCGGCCGCCCTCACCGGGAACGTTTTCCTGGAGGTTCCGGAGACCGCTGATATCCGCAGCCGAATCGAAAGCCCTGTGGGCGTACAGGTGAAATGGCTGCCTCGCGACGGCGCCGGCACGATCCCCGGAGCCCTCGCCCTTGAAACCGTCCGGAAGACCCCCGACCTGGGCACGCCCTCCTATACCTGGATCGCCGGCGAGGCGAAGCTCGTCACCGGCGTGCGCCGCCACCTGGTCAACGAACGACGCATCGAGAAAAAGGACATCGCGTTCATCGGCTACTGGCGGCACGGCCGCTCCAGTCCCGGCTGACCGGTAGGAGAAAGTGTGACGAAGATAATCGGCACGACCGCGGAACTGCGCGAATACGTGAAACCGCCGCTGCGCGTCATCGCGGGAAAGGGCATCGACCACATCGACGCCGAGTCGCGCCGCTTCATCGAACTGAGCCCGTTCTTCCTGCTGGCGACCTCGGCGGAGGACGGAACCTGCGACGTCTCGCCCCGCGGCGACCCACCCGGAGGCGTCCTGGTCCTCGACGACCGCACCCTGGCGTTCGCCGACCGGAAAGGCAATCGCCGCCTGGACAGCCTGGAGAACATCCTCCAGCGCCCGCACGTCGGAATGCTGTTCCTCGTGCCCAGATCGGGGGAGACCCTGCGGGTCAACGGCCACGCCCGAATAGTCGCCGAAGCCCCTTACCTGGAGCGGATGACCATGCAGGGCGTAACGCCCCGACTGGCCGTGGAGGTACGCGTCGAGGAACTGTTCCTGCACTGCAGCCGGGCCTTCGCCCGCTCGTCGCTGTGGGATACGGGCAGTTGGCCGGAGCGCGGAGAGGTGCCGAGCGCGGGAAAGATCGCCCGCAGCCAGGCCGGATTGAAACTACCGGCCGCGATGTTCGACGCCGTCCTCAACCGCGCGGCCCGCGACCCGTACTGAGCCGTTTTCATGTCGGTCCCGGTGGTGAGGCCGATCACTCTCACCGCCGGGCTCACGGTCGCGGGCGTGGTGGTCGGGGTCGCGGCCTGTCCCGACGCGCGGCCCGGTCCCCCCGACGGACCGGCCTCGGGCCTGGTGGTCGTCCTCGCGACCGCGTTCGTCACCGCCAATGCCGGAGCCGGTAGGCAACGGTGTCGTGCTGCTCCCAGTACCCGGTTCTCGGCCTTGCCGTATTCGCTGTGCGGGATGTGGCGGCCATCAAGGAGAACCCTGTGATCCACGCCATCCTGATCTTCGGGATGGCAGGGCCTGATCGCCGCCTGGGTGAGGTGCCGCACCGGCTGAGCCCGCACCCGGCGAAAGCGCCCCGCCGGTCCGAAGATCGGGCGGGGCGTTCGCGTGTTCAGCCCCGGGCCGCCTTCTGGAGTGCCATCCGCGCCTTGTGCGGGTCGTCGACCTGCTGGAACCAGGGGTGCCGGTACAAGATGTCGACGAGGCGCAGCCGTTCGGCGCGCGCGTCGGCCAACTCCTTGCGCTGCTCCTCGCTGACCTTGGCCTCCCCGGTGAGCACCGCCACCGACGGTGGCATCGCGTCCGCCGCGGCCCGCACGCGGGCGTCCGCGGCGTAGAAGGCGCGCTGGGCTTCCAGTAGATCTTCCGGAATGTCGTAGTCAGCGGTCATCGGTAAGTCCCCCCGGGTCGTGCGATACCGGGGCGAGCCTACGAAGGGCGTTGAGACAGGGAAAAGCCGCCTCGCCCTCCATGGAGGAGAGCAAGGCGGCTCGTGGTCCGGCGCTGGGCTCCGGGCGGGCCGGCCGGAGTCGGCCGCGGCGTTGCCTCGGCGGCGGGGGAGCCGCCGAGGGCGCGCCGTCCTCTCAGGCGCGGGTGGGACTCAGGGGCTCGTGCACCGGTAGCCGGACGGCGTCTGGGTGTTGCCGTTCGGACGGTTCGCCTGGAAGCCGAAGGTGGTGCTCTGGCCGGGACCGAGCGTGCCGTTGTGCCCGGTGCTCCTCGCCGTGACGGTCTGCCCGTCGGTGGTCAGCGTGGCGTTCCACGAGCCGGTGACGGCGTGGCCGCTCGGCAGCGTGAAGGTCACCGTCCAGCCGTTGATCGCGGACGTGCCGGCGTTGGCGACCGTGACCGGCTGGACCACGTACCCGTTCCCCCACTGTGCCTGGACGGCCGCCGTCACCGAGCATCCGCCGGTGCCCCCGCCGCCCGTGGTGGTGACCGTCGCCGTGTTCGACACCGGCGAGAGGTTGCCCGCCGCGTCGCGGGCCCGGATCTGGTAGCGGTACGTGGTGTTCGCGGTGAGCCCGGTTTCCGCGAACGAGGTGGTGGCCGAGGTCCCCACCTGCGTGAAGGCGCCACCGGACGCGCCCGGCGCGCGCAGGACGTCATAGCCGGTCACGCCCACGTTGTCGGTGGAGGCGGTCCAGGCCAGGGTGGTGCCGGTGGAGGTGGTCCCCGACGAGGCGAGGCCGGCCGGTGCGGTCGGCGGGGTGGTGTCACCCCCGGTGGTGGCCGGTGGAACGCGGACGACGCGGTCGTCCTGCGCCACCGGGCTGCCGCGGCCGTCCCGGTTGCTGGTCGTCACCCAGAGCCAGCCGTCCGGCCCGACCGCGACCGTGCGGAGCCGCCCGTAGGCGGACTGGAACTCGGCCAGCGGCGTGCCGGGCGTGCCGGCGCCGGTCAGCGGCACCGCCCAGAGCCGCTGGCCGCGCAGCGCGGCGACGAAGAGCGTGTTGTTGGCCCAGGCCAGCCCGCTCGGCGACGCCTCGGCGGTCGTCCACGTGACGATCGGGTTGCGGAAGGAGGGGTTGGTGCAGGTGCCCTCGCACGTCGGCCAGCCGTAGTTGGAGCCCGCGACGATCTGGTTGATCTCGTCCCGAGTGTTCTGCCCCAGTTCGGCGGCGTACATCCTGCCCTGGGAGTCCCAGGTCAGGCCCTGGACGTTGCGGTGGCCGTAGGTCCAGACGCGGGAGCCCGCGATCGGATTGTCCGCGGGCACACCGCCGGTGGGCGTCATGCGCAGGATCTTCCCGGCGAGGCTGTTGACGTTCTGCGCGTTCGCGGTGTTGCCGGCGTCGCCGGTCGCCACGTAGAGCATGCCGTCCGGCCCGAAGGCGATGCGGCCGCCGTCGTGGAAGGTGTTGCTCGGGACCCCGGAGAAGACCACCGGCTGCGTCTGGGGCGCGGTCAGTTGAAGCCTGACCAGGCGGTTGTCCCCGGCGGTGCTGGTGAAGTACGCGTACACCCAGCCGTCCTGGGCGTAGGTGGGCGACACGGCGATGCCGAGCAGGCCGCTCTCACCCGAGGCGCTCACCCCGCTGACGGTGGCGACCGTCGTGGGCGTCTGGCCCGGCCGCACCTGCAGGATGCGTCCGGTGTTGCGTTCGGACACCAGCGCGCTGCCGTCGGGCAGGAACGCCAGGCCCCAGGGAACCTGAAGGCCCGTGACGGAGACCTGCGCCCGGGAGAAGTCGAAGCCGCCCACCACCTGGGCGCGGGCCTCGGGGGCGGTGACGACCAGCGCGAGCAGAGCCAGAATCAGGGCCGGGATGACGCGGGCGCGCATGAATGGACTCCTTGACCGGATCACTGTGCGGATGTCAGCACCGTAGGCACGCGGGCCGCGGAACCTCAAACACCGTGATCGGTTCGCCCTCCCAATCTGGGAGGACTACACCGCGACGGTGAAACTTTCATGTGAGTGGCGAAAGTTGCGGTACGGCGAATGCTCCGGTCCTCCGGTGACGGGCGAGGCAGGGCGGTCCACGCGTCCTCGGCCCGGCCTGCCGCCGAGTCGGGCGCTGAGCGGCCGGTCCTCGATCGCCATGACGAGTTTCCGGAGCATCCCGCTCATGCCGGGAATAAGACTTTGATCTCTACTATTCATGTAGGGATAGAAGAGATAGAGAGGAACGACATGCCGAAGGCGTACACGTACACCCAGCACGGCGGGCCCGAGACGGAGACGTTCGCCGACCTTCCCCGGCCGGTTCCCGGTCCCGGCCAGCTCCTGGTCGCGGTGAAGGCGGCGGGGGTCAACCCCGTCGACTGGAAGCGGAGGGCGGGTTACCTTCCGCCCGGTGCGGCGGCGGCCGAGCTGCCGGCCGTCCTCGGCGGCGAGGTCGCCGGGGTGGTCGAGGAGGCCGGCGAGGGCGTCGAAGGGTTCAAGCCCGGTGACGCGGTGTTCGGCAACCCCCTCACCGGCGGATACGCGGAGTACACGCTCCTGCCGGTCGAGCTGGCCGCGCACAAGCCCGATGCCGTGTCGTTCGCGGACGCCGCCACGTTGCCCATCGCTGCGGCCACCGCCTACGACGGTGTGCACCAGCTCGAACTGCCCCCCGGTGCCACACTGCTGATCGTCGGCGTCGGTGGCGGGGTGGGCGTGGCCGCGGCGCAGATCGCCAGGAACGCCGAGCTCAGGGTGATCGGCATCGCGAGCGCCGCCAAGAAGGACTTCGTCGAGGAACTCGGCGTGGTCCACGTCGAGCCTGGGCCGGATGTCGCCGACCGGGTGCGTGCCGCCGCCCCCGACGGAGTCGACGCGATCTACGACCTGGTCGGCGGGGACGCGCTGGCGGCCGTGGCAGGCCTCCTCGGCGACCCCTCGAAGCTGATCACCGCCGCCGACCGGGACACCGTGGCGCGGCTGGGTGGTTCGCCCGTGGAGCGTAAGCGCAACCGCGAGGTGCTGGAGGCGGTGGCGCGGCTCGTCGCGCAGGGCGTGCTGCGGCCGTACGTGACCGAGACCTTCCCGCTCGACGAGGCGGCCGAGGCGCTGCGGACCGTGGAGGCCGGTCACGCGCGAGGAAAGATCGTCATCGAGGTGGCCGGGTGAGCGAGCCCCACCCGCTGGACAACCCCGCCTGGTCGTCCCTGACCGGGCCGCACGCGTACCTGGCCGAACGGCGCGGCAATGTGCTGCGCTATCCGGTCGACGTCTCCCCGTTCATCGCCCTGCCCGAGGAGCCGGAGGCCGCCGACTGGGACGCGGTGGCGGCGATGGCCGGTCCTGGCGCCCTGGTCCGCTTGTCAGCCTGGTCCGCTCGTTACCTTGGTCCGCTTGTTACCCTGGTCCGCGCCGGAGTCGTCTCCGCGGGCGGCGAACTCGTCGAACGCCCCCGCGACCGGTTCAGGCTCCAGGCGGCCCGAGAATGTGACGCGGCACCCGCGGGACCGAGGCCCCGAAGAAAGGCGAGCGAATGAGAATCGTCCTCGACGACCTCTCCGGTCCGGAGATCGCTGGATTTCTCGATGAGCATGTCCAGGAGATGCGATCCATCACGCCCCTGGAGAGCAAGCACGCCCTCGATCTGGACGGGCTCCGCAAGCCCGAGATCACGTTCTGGTCGGTTGTGGACGGTGACAGCCTGGTGGGCTGCGGTGCGATCAAGAGGCTGGACGCGGGGCACGCCGAGGTGAAGTCGATGCGCACCGCGCCGGCGCGAAAGCGGAGCGGGACCGCGTCCCTGCTGCTGGAGCACATCATCGTCGAGGCCAGGCGCATGGGGTTCACCCGGCTCAGCCTCGAGACCGGCGCGAACGAGTTCTTCCTGCCCGCCCGGAAGCTGTACGAGAAGTTCGGGTTCGATTACTGCGAGCCGTTCGCGGACTACCGGCCCGACCCGTACAGCGTGTTCATGACAAGGGTGCTCTGAAAGACCTTGGTCCACGGGGCCTGATGATCGCTCGGGTCCAGACCGCGGGAGGACCACTGATCGGCTGGAGCCCCGGCCTGTACGGGGCCCGCCTGTACGGGGTCCGCGCCACCTGTGAGAAGGGCGAGGGCGCCCACCCCCGCACCGGCATCCAGGACGAGCACGTTCCGAGTGGTTCGGTCAGGACACGGAGCGGCCCGGCCGCGCTGCCGCTGTCGAGCGGGACTCCTGGAGCTTCGCGCGGGTCAGGGGCTACTCGCTCCGGGGGGAATCCGGCCAGTACGGGACCGACCGCTCGGCGGCGGACACGATGGCCGCGCCGTCCAGGACGGCGATGCTCAGCTCGATTCCGCCGGCGGGCCACTCCACGGCGAGTTCGAAGGTGTCACGGGGTGGCGGGGGCCAGAGCCACAGCCCCATGGTGATGACACCCGCGTCTTCGTCACCGCTGCGCATGGACACGCCGCCGAGCAGCCAGGAAAGCCGCGGGGCCGGTGGCGGATCGTGCGGGAGCCGCGTCATGTCGAAACGCTGTCCGATGGTGGTGGCCTTGGTGCCGTCGGCGAAACGGACGCCGAACCGCAGCAGGTTGTCCGGTAACCGGCCGGCGCCCACACCGGTGATCATGTGGGGGTACACGGACATTCGAAGGGCCTGGAAGTCATCGGGGGACAGGGTGTGCCGCCTCATGACGATGTTCACGTTGATCAGGCAGCCGGTCTTGAACGCCTGGATCGTCGGCACGGTGATGGCGACATTCGGGCTGCGGGCCAGCACCAGGCCGCTGACCGTCACCGCGCCCATTTCCTCCGCCGGCGGGGCGTACCAGGCCGGCAGCCCAGGTTTGGGCGGGCGAGTCGATTCTTCCTGTGCCGGTGGGGGCTCGAAGAACATGATTTCACCATACGGAAAAATCCTGTGGTCGCGCGGTCCGCGGAAACGCCTACCTCGGTGTCCTGGGGCAAGGGGGCGAATGTGCCGAAGCCGATGTCCTCGCGCCGGCTTCGGCGCATGGCTTCACCGACGCGACGTAGCCGCCGACCACCGGGCGGTCGGAGCGGACGGGGTAGACGGAGCGGACGGGTGGCCGGGGTAGACGGGGGCCGGGGAAAGGCGCCACGACGGTCGCGGCCGGCCGGCCAGGTGGCCGAAACCCCCGCCGGGCCGACATCACGGCGTTCGATCCCGTAGGCGCCGCCCGACCCCATGGAAAAAGCTTTACCCTTATTGCCATCGATGTGAGCCGAGACGTCTTCCTTGGTGTATGCATGGCGTCGGCTTGATCGAGAATTGACTTTTTGGTGAATAGCGTGGAAGGCTGATAGTCGAGTCCGACAAGGCTCAATCCGTTAAACAGACGCTGGGGCATCGCCATCTCGGTCCGTTCGGAGGGACGTTGGACGGCCCCAACACCAGCGAGGCGCGGCCCATGTCTATTTTCTGGGACCTCAAACACCGGTTGGGTGAGGCGATCAACGCCCACGACCTGCGAGGAGTGCTTGACTGCTACGATCCGGACGCTGTCTATGTCACCCCGTCAGGCGTAGCGGAAGGGCGTGAGCAGATCGCCTCGTTGTACGAGCAGTTGTTCAACGGATTCCCGGACCTTCACCTGACGCCGTGGTTCGAGCTCGGTGACCACGACAATCCCGCTGTCACGGAATGGACGATGACCGGGACGCACTCCGGGCCTTTCCTGCTTCCGGACGGCCGTGAAATAGAGGGCACCGGCCGTCGCATCGCTATTCGCTCCACGTGTTCCACTTTCGTCGAGAACGGCAAGATCAAAACGCATCGGGAATACTTTGACCAGCTGGAGCTGTACAACCAGCTCGGCTACGGATTGACGGAGCTCAAGCACGCCTCCGCGTGAGTCGTTCGTCCTGACGCGGCCCTCGTTCAGGCCGGGTGTGGCACAGCGTGACCCCGAGACCCCTCATCCGGAGCGCTCGGCCCGGGCCTGGCGGTAGCGGGTGGGGGAGACGCCGAACTCGGCGACGAACGAGCGTCGGAGGTTCTCCGCGGAGCCGAACCCGCAGCGGGTCGCGAGGTCCGCCACGGAGAGCGAGGACGAGACGAGGAGCCGCTCGGCCGCCTGCGTGCGTGCCTGCCTGATGAAGCGACCGGGCGTCTGGCCCAGATGCTCCAGGCTGAGCCGAGTCAGGTGACGCTCGCTCACGTTCAGCCGGGCGGCCAGCGTCGTGGGGCTCAGATCACTGTCGAGGTTGCCGACGATGTGGTCGACCATCTGCCGGATCAGTGGATGTTCCGGCGGCGGCGCGCTCACGAACATGCTGATCTGCGCCTGGTCGCCCGGCCGCTGCAGGTAGGTCACCAGGGCGCGCGCCACGATGCGGGCCAGGTGAGGACCGTGGTCCTCCTCGATGAAGGCGAGCGTCAGGTCCAGAGCGCTGGTGACGCCCGCCGCGGTCGATACGCGTCCCTCGCGGATGTAGAGCGGGCCGGGATCGACGGTGACGTTGGGGTGGTGGGCGGCGAGCGTTCCCGCGTACCTCCAGTGCGTGGTGGCGCGCCGCCCGTCCAGCAGCCCGGCGGCGGCCAGCAGGGTCGCGCCCGTACACACCGACGCCACCCGCCGGCTGACCGCGGCCAGCCGGCGTATGTGTGCCAGGAGCACGGGGTTGCCCGCGGCGATCTCGTGACCGACCCCGCCGGAGACGACCAGGGTGTCGAGCGGCCCGGTGATGTGCTCGAGGGCTCCCTGGCTTTCCAGCGTCAAACCCGAGTCGCACGACAACGACCTGCCACCCGAGGTGGCGAGGCGTGTTCGGTACGGGGGAGCGGCCCCCAGCTGGTTGGCCATGTGGAGCGGCGTGGTCACCGAGGCGATGTCCAGCAACTCTGACTGCGGATACCCGATCACGACGGTCAGTCGCTCGTCCATGAGTGCCCACCCTGGTGGAGAACCGACACGAATCCCAAGTTTACCGACAGGACCGTGACCGGCCGTGGTTCGCGCGACCGGCCGGCCGTTAGACCTGAAGCGCGAGGGGGCCACGGCCACCGAGCGCGCGGTGTGCGCGGCGGGGACGACGACGCACATCGGAAACAGTCCACACGGGAAAGGGTGGGATCGAATGGTGAAAGTAGTCTCCCGGATGGCCATCGCGGCGGCCGTGACCGCCGCCGCGACCGGATTCACCGTCGTCGCCGCGTCGCCGGCGCGGGCCGACTATTCCGACTGCCTCTCATACCTCGAAGGAGCGGGGTATCCGATCAGTCCCCCGAGAAGGGACGCCTGCTGGACCGGCTCCACTTCCGCGGCCGGAAGCTGGTTCCTCTGCTGGGACGGCCTCGTGGACACGCGAATTCCGTCGCGGGTGGCCGCGATGGCCTGCGATCGGGCGAAACGGTAGCGGCGGCGCGTCCACGGACCCCCGGACGGCGCTCGACGGCAGCCATGCCCGCAGGGGCCGAGCGCATCGGTGGTCCGCGCCGTGGACGCGAACGGGCTCTTCGGCCCGCGGAGCGCCGCTCCCCGTACAACGAATGTGGGTCCCCGGCCGTGAAGCTTCCGGGGACCCACGAACACGGCCGATCTCAGCCGGGCGCCGCTACTTCGTGAGCGGGGCCAGCTTGGGGTCGTTGGCGTACGCCTCGACGACGTTCTCCTTGGTCACGATGAGCGGCTCCAGCAGGTACGACGGGACGACCTTCACCCCGTTGTTGTACGACTTGGTGTCGTTGACCTGGGGCTGCTTGCCGGTCTGCAGGTCCTTGGCCATCTGGATGGTCTGCTTGACCAGCTCGCGGGTGTCCTTGTTGATCGTCGAGTACTGCTCGCCGGCCACGATCGACTTGACCGACTCCGCCTCGGAGTCCTGGCCGGTGACCACCGGCAGGTCCTTGCCGGCACCCTTGACCGAGGTGATGATGGCGCGGGCCAGCGTGTCGTTGGGGGAGAGCACCCCGTCCAGGGTCTTGCTGCTGTAGGTGGAGGTCAGCAGCGAGTCCATCCGACGCTGAGCGTTCTCGGCCTTCCAGCCGTCGGTGGCGGTCTGCTTGATGTCGACCTGGCCGGAGCCGACCACCACGGTGCCGTCGTCGATCTTCGGCTTCAGCACCTCCATCGCGCCGTCGAAGAAGACCGCCGAGTTGTTGTCGTCCGACGAGCCGGAGAACAGCTCGATGGTGTAGGGGCCGTCCGCCTTCTTCGCCTTCATGCCGTCCAGCAGGGCCTGGCCCTGGAGCTGGCCGACCTTGAAGTTGTCGTACGCGATGTAGTAGTCGACGGCGTCGGTGTTCTTGATGAGCCGGTCGTAGGCGATGACGGTCGTGCCGGCCGCCTTGGCGGCCTCGACCTGGGTGCTCAGCTGCGCGGCGTCGGTCGCGCCGATGACGATGACCTTGGCGCCCTTGGTGACCATGGCCGAGATCTGCGCCTGCTGGTCGGCGACGGTGGTGGAGGAGCCGGCGTACTGCACGTCGGACTTGAAGCCGGCCTCCTTCAGGCCGTTGGTGAACAGGTCACCGGCGAGGACCCAGTTCTCCGAGGTCTTCGAGGGCAGCGCGACGCCGATCAGCGAGTCGGCCGCGAAGCCCTTCGCGGCCTCGGTGGAGCCGGGGGAGGCGTCCGTGCCGGCGGCGGGGGTCTGCGAACGCTCGGAGGCACAGGCGGTGAGTGCCAGAAGCGCGATGGCCCCGGCCGCGACACCCCTGACGAGAATATTGCGCATTTTCGAAATGCCCTTCTTAGAAGTAAAACGGGGCGGAGCCTTCCGCCCCGTCGGCGGTGACCGTCAGCCGGCCACCGGACTCTTGCCGCGTGCCTGGTCCGTTTCGGTGCCGGGCGCCGGACCGGCCGGTGCGTCCCGGCGGAACGGACGCGTCAGCGATCCGATGATCGAGAAGCGTCCCTGCTTCTTGTTGTAGACGTCGAGCGCGACGGCCAGCAGCAGGACCAGACCCTTGATGATCTGCACCCGGTCGGACCCCACGCCCATCAGCTGCAGGCCGTTGTTGAGCACGGCCATGACGAGACCGCCGACGATGGATCCGCTGATCGTGCCCAGGCCGCCGGAGACCGCCGCGCCACCGATGAAGACGGCGGCGATCGCGTCGAGCTCCCAGCCGATCCCGTCCTGCGGCCCGGAGGCGGCCGAACGGGCGACGAAGATCATGCCTGCCAGGGCCGCCAGGACCGACATGTTCATCATCACCAGGAAGTTGACCCGCCTGAGCTTGACGCCGGACAGCTCGGCGGCCCGGGCGTTGCCGCCGACCGCGTAGATGTGCCGGCCGCCCGCCGTGTTACGGGTGACGAAACTGTAGATCACGACCAGGACGCCGAGGATGATCCCGGAGATCGGGAAGCTGGTCCCGACCCGCCCGCCGGCGAACTGCAGGGTCGCGAACACCACCACGACGACCGGGACGGCGATCCGGATCGCCGAGATCCATATCGGGGCGACGTCGGCCGCCATCTCCCGCCGGGTGCGGCGGGCCCTCCACTCCCGGACCACCACCGCCGCGCAGATCAGCAGGCCGAGCAGGAGCGTGAGGTTGTTGTACCCGGTGTCGGGGCCGACCTCGGGCAGGAAGCCGGCACCGATGGCCCTGAACCCCTCGGGCACGGGAATGGTGTCGGCGTTGCCGATGTACTGGTTGCCGCCCCGGAACAACATCATGCTGGCCAGGGTGACGATGAAGGCCGGCACCCCGACGTAGGCCACCCAGAAGCCCTGCCAGGTGCCGATGAGGACGCCGACCGCCAGGCCGATCAGGATGGCCGGGAACCACGGCACCGAGTACTCCTGCATGACCTTCGCGACCACGATGCCGACGAACGCGGCGATCGAGCCGACGGACAGGTCGATGTGCCCGGCGACGATGACCATCAGCATCCCGATGGCCAGGATCAGGATGTACGAATACTGGCTCACCAGCGAGATGAGGTTGCCGGAGTTCAGGGTCAGGCCGTCGGTCAGGATCTGGAACAGCAGGACGATCGCCACCAGCGTGAAGATCATCCCGAACTGCCGGGCGTTGGAGGTCGTCCCCCCGAACAGGGACTTCTGAAGTTCTTTCACGCGGCTCATGATCGATGTGCCTTCTTCGCTGAGGTCATCTGCTTCATCAGTAGTTCCGGGTTGGCGTCTCGCCGGTCGATGTTGCCGGTGATGGTCCCCTCGAACACCGTGTAGATCCGGTCGCACAGGCCGATCAGCTCGGGCAGCTCCGAGGAGATGACGATGACGCCCTTACCCTGGTCGGCGAGCCGCTGGATGATGCCGTAGATCTCGTACTTGGCACCCACGTCGATGCCCCGGGTCGGTTCGTCGAGGATCAGCAGGTCGGGGTCGGTGAACATCCACTTCGCCAGCACCACCTTCTGCTGGTTGCCGCCGGAGAGCTTGGTGACCCCCTCGTCGACGGTGGGGGCCTTGACCCGCAGGCTCGTCCGGTAGCCCTCGGCCGCCCGATGCTCCCGCACCGCGTCGACCACGCCACGGGTGGAGACCTTGGACAGCTTGGCGGACACCATCGAGGTCTTGATGTCGTCGAGCAGGTTCAGGCCGATCGACTTGCGGTCCTCGCTGACGTACGCCAGGCCGTGCGCGATGGCGTCCGACACGGACTTCAGCACGATCTCCCGGCCGTCCTTGAAGATCTGCCCGGAGACGTAGGTGCCGTACGACCGGCCGAAGACGCTCATCGCCAGCTCGGTGCGTCCGGCGCCCATCAGGCCGGCGAACCCGACGATCTCGCCACGGCGCACGGTGAAGCTGGAGTTCTTGACCACCATGCGCTCGGCGGAGATCGGGTGCCGGACCGTCCAGTCGCGCACCTCGAAGAAGACCTCACCGATCTCGGGGGTGTGGTCGGGGAACCGGCTGTGCAGCTCCCGGCCGACCATGCCCCGCACGATCCGGTCCTCGTCGACGCCGTCCGCCTTGATGTCGAGGGTCTCGATCGTCCGGCCGTCGCGCAGGATGGTGATGGTGTCGGCGATCTGCTCGATCTCGTTGAGCTTGTGGGAGATGATGATCGAGGTGATGCCCCGCTGCTTGAAGTCGCGGAGGAGATCCAGCAGGTGCTGGGAGTCGGCCTCGTTGAGGGCGGCGGTGGGCTCGTCGAGGATGAGGAGCTTCACGTCCTTGGCGAACGCCTTCGCGATCTCCACGAGCTGCTGCTTGCCCACGCCGATGTCCTTGATCAGCGTGTCCGGGTCCTCCTCCAGACCGACCCGGGCCATCAGCTCCAGCGCCTGGCGGTTGGCGACCTTCCAGTTGATCACGCCGCCGCGGCCCGGTTCGTTGCCGAGGAAGATGTTCTCGGTGATGGACATACCGGGCACCAGGGCGAGCTCCTGGTGGATGATCACGATGCCGGAGTTCTCGCTGGCCCGGATGTCGGAGAACCGGCTCTGCTTGCCCTGGTAGAGGATCTCGCCGGAGTAGGTGCCGTACGGGTGGACCCCGCTGAGCACCTTCATCAGGGTCGACTTGCCGGCGCCGTTCTCCCCGGCGATCGCGTGGATCTCACCGGCCCGCACCACCAGGTTGACGTCGGAGAGCGCCTTGACCCCAGGGAACTCCTTGGTGATCGAACGCATCTCCAGCAGGACGGGTGCGCCGCTCATGACCGGCCCACCCCCGTCCGGACCCGTGCCGGGTACGGCCGCGGGACGGCGGGGTCGCCGTCTCTGGGCCGGCCGCGGGATCCGCGCGTGTCCGGCCGCAGGGGACCGCGCCAGGTCGCCACCGACATGGTTGCCTCCGGGAGGTTCGTCATCAGTTCATTTACTTCGTTGTGGCCTGAACCACATGTGGAAGGCAGGGACTTTCCACAGAGCCTAAATTAATTCATTATTCGTGCGATTCGCCCGTTGGGTGGTGACGTGTCCCGCCGCCTTGGTCGTACGCGCGCCGCCTCGTCGTACGTGGTCACACGCCGCGCCCGGCCGCCGTCGAAGGGCGGGTCCGGCCGTCTCGCCGTGCGGGCCGGTGACGACGTCCGACCGTCGCGGCGCCCGCGGGCGGGCGTGTCCGTGCCCGAACGTGGTTCCCGGCCGGACGCGACGCCGCGAGAGGGCGAAAGTCAGTGATCATAACGATTCCGGTTCCCTCCGATCGGCCATGACATCGTTGTCAGCAGGCAGCGGGTAGAGACTCCACCCGCGTTACGGGCGTGTCAATTGGCCCCCTCCCAATGTGGCCATTTTGTAACGTATCGTGACGCCCAGTGAGTTTTACGGCACATGATCCTTTGATCGGTCCCGGTCCCGGTCCCGGTCCCGGTCCCGGTCCCGGTCCCGGTCCCGGTCCCGGTCCCGGTCCCGGTCTCGGTCCCGCTCCCGGGTCCGGTCCCGGGTCCGGACGGCGTGACGCGCGCGCCGGACCGCGGACGACCGGCCGTGCCGGCCCGGCCGCTCCCCGTGGTCGCCCGGCTCGGCCAGGTCAGTGCGGTTCGGCTTGTTAAATGTTGATCAGCCAGGTTCGACCCGATTCGGCGGGCTCAGCGCGGCGGGATGCCCCGATCGACCAGTTTGGTGGGAAGCACCACGGTGCGCGGCCACGACCGGTCTCCCTCGATCCGCCGGAACAGCAGCTCGGCGGCGGTCCGGGCCAGCTCGCGGGTGTCGTAGGCGATCACCGTCAGCGGGTACGGCACCAGGCTGGCCATGTCGAAGTCGTCGAACCCGAGCAGCGCGGCGTCGCTGTCGCGCCGGTGCAGTTCCTCGACCACACCGAGGGTGATCCGGTTGTTCAGGCTGAAGAAGGCGGTCGGCGGATCCGGCCGGTCGAGCAGTTCGGAGACGACCCGGGCGGCCGCCGCCGGATCGCGGACGCCGTCACGGACGAGCCGGGTGTCGTACGGCGCACCGGCCGGGGCCAGCGCGTCCTGGGCGCCGTCGAGCCGCTCGCGCATCGTGTAGACGCCGATCGAGTCGAGCAGGATGCCGATCCGGCGGTGGCCCGCCTCGACGAGCCGGCGCACCCCGGCCCGCGCGCCGCCGCGGTTGTCGAGCAGCACCGTGTCGGCGAGCAGCCCGCCGGCCGGCCGGTCGAGGAAGACCACGGGGGTGCCGAGCTCGACCTCGGCGCGCATGAACGAGTGGTCGTCGCCGGCGGGCACCACGAGCAGCCCGTCGACGCGGCGGGCGCACATGTCCCGCAGCAGTTGCTGCTCGCGCGCCGGATCCTCCTCGGAGCTGGCGATGATGAGCATCGTGTCGTGCTGCCGGGCGACCTCGGCGGCGGCTCCCGCGATCGCCGAGTAGAACGGGTTGGCGATCTCCTCGATCAGCAGCCCGATCGTGGCGGTCGTCTGCCCTGAGCGCAGCGAGCTGGCCAGGTGGTTGCGGCGGAAGCCGAGCTCGGCCACGGCGGCGAGCACCCGTTCCACGAGCTCGGGCTGGACGTGCGGCGCGTTGTTCACGACCCGCGAGACGGTCTTCAGGCTCACTCCGGCCCGGGTCGCCACGTCCACCATGGTGGGCCGCCTCGTACGGCCGCCGTCACTGGTCATGCCACGAACCATACCGACACGCCGTACGCCATGGTGACAACGTTGTCCGGCTCGTTGCCCCCTGGTCAACGCCGAAGGGGCCGTCGCCGGACGCCGGAAACGGCCGGCGGTCGCGTGCCCCAACCGTGACGTTGCCCCGCTCAACCGGCCCGCTCACCCGGCCCGGGAAAACTCACGGTTTCGAACAGGTTACACGGCCAGCTCTTGACAACGTTGTCTCGCAGGGGAAACGTTGGGCCGCGATCCACCTCCGGGTGCGCCCTTCCGCGAGCCCGCCATCCCCCATGGAGCTTCCGCATGGTCTGAGGCCTACGTCCCGGCACCGACGACGACGCCCACGCTCACCCCGGCGTGCGGCGAGCGTCCCGGATGCCCGGCGGGAACCTTCGCTCCATCGCGGCAGCCACGATCACGATCTTCATCCCCGACGTTGATGCTCTCGACCCCCCTATCGAGTCAAAAGGCCCCGCCATGTCGTATCCCCCCTTTCCTCGCATCCTGTCCCTTCGACGGTTCGCCGCGGCCACGGCGCTGTTGCTGCCGGTGTGGCTGCTCGTCGCCGTACCCCCGGCGAGCGCCGCGGCTCCTCCCGGCGACTTCGGCTCCTCGTTCGAGTCGCCCGACCCGCAACCCGCGACGAGCACCGTCGAGGTCGGCGCGAACGGCTCGCCGATCCAGGCGAACCTGAGCGGCTCAAGCCCGACCGGACTGCCCGGCAGCCTGCTCGGCCAGGTCGGCGCGGTGTCCGCGAGCGCCGAGAACGCGCCGAACGAGACCGCCGCGGCCCTCAAGGACGGCAATCCGTCGACCAAGTGGCTGGCGTTCGCCAGGACCGGCTGGGTGGCCTACCGGCTGGCCAAGCCCGCGGTGGTGGTGCGGTACTCGCTGACCTCCGCGGACGACGCGCCGGGCCGCGACCCCAAGGACTTCACCGTGCAGGGGTCGAACGACGGCGACACGTGGACCGACCTGGACAGGCGGACGGGCCAGAGCTTCAGCGGGCGGTTCGCCACCAACGTCTACGACTTCACCAACACGACCGCCTACGAGCACTACCGGCTGAACGTCACCGCGAACTCCGGTGACTCGATCATCCAGCTCGCCGACTGGAACATCAGCGACGGCTCGGACGTCAGGCCACCGGTCACCCCGATGGTCAGTGTCGTTGGCACCGGCCCGGTCAGCGGCTACAACATGAAGCCGCGGGCCGGATTCACCGGGACGGCCTCGCTGCGATACTCGGGTGGCGCCGAGGCGGCCGGCCGCTCGTACGCGACCAACAGGCTGTTCGACGTCAACATCCCGGTCGGGCCGAAGACCCGGCTGTCCTACAAGGTCTTCCCCGAGTTCACCGGTCAGGACGCCCAGTACCCGTCCACCTACGTGGCCGTCGACCTGCACTTCACCGACGGCAGCTACCTGAGCGCGCGCTCGCCCCTCGACCAGCACGGCTACCCGCTCACGGCCGCCGGGCAGGGCGCCTCGAAGGTGCTCTACGTCGACCAGTGGAACGCGGTGCGGTCCGAGATCGGGGCGGTCGCGAACGGCAAGACGATCGACCGCGTCCTGCTCGCCTACGACGCCCCCCAGGCGACCGCCTCGACCCGTTTCCAGGGCTGGCTCGACGACGTCACCCTGACGGGCGTCCCGGCGCCGATCGACGGCTCCCGCCTGACCAACTACGTCGACACCCGGCGCGGGACCAACTCGACGGGCGGATTCTCGCGCGGCAACAACCTGCCGATCACCGCGGTGCCCAACGGCTTCAACTTCTTCACGCCGGTCACCAACGCCGCGTCCAACTCCTGGGAGTACGACTACCAGCGGGGCAACAACGCGGCCAACCTGCCCACGCTGCAGGGACTCGCGATCTCGCACGAGCCCAGCCCGTGGATGGGTGACCGCAACCAGATGTCGGTCATGCCGGTGCCGGCCGGTGGATCGCTCACCGGAGAGCCCAGCGGCAGGGGACTCGCCTTCAGCCACGACGACGAGATCGCGCGGCCGGACCTCTACCGGGTCACGCTGCAGAACGGCCTGGTCGCGCAGATGACCGCCACCGACCACGGCGGGATCATGCAGTTCACCTTCCCGTCCGGGCAGGCCACCGGAAGCCTCGTCTTCTACAACGGCACGTTCGCCATCGGCACGGACGGCACGTTCACCGGCTGGGTCGACAACGGAAGCGGCCTGTCGGCCGGTCGTAGCCGGATGTTCGTGTCCGGCACCTTCGACCGGGCGCCGACGGCGTCCTCCGCCACGTCCGCCACCTTCGACACCTCCGAGAAGCAGCAGGTGACGCTGCGCATCGCGACGTCGTTCCTCTCGGTCGACCAGGCGCACCGGAATCTCGGCCTGGAGGTCACCGGCAGGAGCTTCGACCAGATCCACGCCGCCGCCACCGCGGAGTGGAAGGACCGGCTCGGCCGGGTCGAGGTGCAGGGCGCGACCGAGACGCAGCTGGTGACGTTGTACTCGAACCTGTACCGGCTGAACCTCTACCCGAACTCGCAGTCGGAGAACACCGGCACCGCCGCCGCCCCGCGCTGGCAGTACGCGAGCCCGGTGTCGGCGCCGACCGGCACGTCGACCGCCACGCAGACCGGCGCGAAGATCGTCGATGGGCAGATCTACGTCAACAACGGGTTCTGGGACACCTACCGCACCGTGTGGCCCGCGTACTCGCTGCTCTACCCGGACGTCGCGGCCAAAATCGCCGACGGGTTCGTCCAGCAGTACCGCGACGGCGGGTGGGTCGCCCGCTGGTCGTCACCCGGTTACGCCGACCTGATGACCGGCACCAGCGCGAACGTCTCGCTGGCCCAGGCCTACCTCAACGGCGTCAAGCTGCCCGACCCGCTCGGCGCGTACGACTCGGCGGTCAAGGACGCGACCGTCGCGTCCGGGCGCGGCGAGGTCGGCCGCAAGGGCATCGAGACATCGCTGTTCCTCGGCTACACGCCGATCTCCACCGGCGAGTCGGTGTCGTGGGCGCTGGAGGGCTTCATCAACGACTACGGCCTCGGCAACATGGGCGCGGCCCTGGCCAAGGACCCGGCCACCCCGAGATCGGAGCGCGACCGGCTCAAGGAGGAGTCGCAGTACTTCCTGCAGCGGGCCCGCAACTACGTCAACCTCTTCGACACGAACACGAAGTTCTTCCGGGGCCGCGACGCCGCCGGCAACTTCATCGCCGCCGACCCGCTGGACTGGGGTGGCGTCTACACCGAGACCAACGGGTGGAACTTCGCGTTCACCGCGCAGCAGGACGGCCAGGGACTGGCCAACCTGCACGGCGGGCAGCAGGCGCTGCGGCAGAAGCTCGACCAGTTCTTCGCCACCCCGGAGAACGCCGACAAGCCCGGCGGGTACGGCGGCACGATCCACGAGATGCTCGAGGCGCGTGCGGTGCGCATGGGCCAGCTCGGCATGAGCAACCAGCCGTCGCACCACATCCCGTACATGTACAACTATGTCGGGGCACCGGCGAAGACGCAGGCGATCGTGCGAGAGATCCTGCAGCGCCTCTACGTCGGCGGCGAGATCGGCCAGGGCTACCTGGGTGACGAGGACAACGGCGAGATGTCGGCGTGGCACGTCCTCGGCTCGCTGGGCATCTACCCGCTGCAGGCCGGCTCGTCCAACTGGGCCATCGGCTCGCCGCAGTTCACCCGGATGACCGTCCACCGCAAGAGCGGCGACATCGTCGTCAACGCGACGAACAACAGCACGAAGAACGTCTACGTGCAGAGCGTGAAGGTCAACGGAAAGCCGCAGCGCGAGGTGTCCGTCGACGCCTCCAAGCTCGCCCGCGGCGGCACGATCGACTTCCGGATGGGCCCGAACCCGTCGTCCTGGGGCACCGGTGAGAACGACGCGCCGCCGTCGCTGACCAAGGGCAGGGCGGTGCCCAAGCCGTTGCAGGACACCACGGGTCCCGGCCTCGGCACCGGGACCGCGAGCGGAGGGCAGGACGCGTCGAAGCTGTTCGACGACTCGTCGACCACGCAGATGACCTTCACCTCCGGCACGCCGCAGATCAGCTGGGCCTTCCGCGGTGGCAAGCAGGCACCCGTGTACTACACCCTCACCTCCGGCGCGAGCACCGGGGCCCCGGCCTCCGGGGCGAACAAGGGCGACCCGACCTCCGGGGCGACCACGGGCGACCCGGCGGACTGGCGGTTGCAGGGCTCCAACGACGGGATCACCTGGGCCACGGTCGACTCCCGCAAGGGCGAGGTGTTCTCGTGGCGTAACCAGACCCGGCCGTTCAAGATCAGCGATCCGGGGCGGTTCACGCGGTTCCGCCTGGCCGTGACGAAGGCCGTCGGGGGCGCGCAGACGAACCTCGCCGAGATCGAGCTGCTCGCCGGCGGCGACGTCCAGCTCGGTGGCGGCGACATCACCGTCACCCCCGCGAGCAGCGTGCACGCCACCTCCGGCGTCGAGGCGTCGGTGGTACTGGCCTCCGTCACCGGGGGCACCGCGAGCGGCTACCAGGCCACCGTCGACTGGGGTGACGGCTCACCGGTCACCAAGGGCACCCTGACCCTGAGCTCGCGGAGCGTGTACGGCGTCAGCGGCTCGCACACCTACGCCAAGCCGGGTCACTACCAGGCGAGCGTCACGGTGACCGACGGCACCGGCCAGGGTTCGGGAACGGCCGGCGTCGACGTGGTCTACGCGCCGGAGTCCAGTCTCCCCGCGGCGTTCGACACCGTCTGCATCGGCGACGAGGGCGCCGTCGCGGCCAACTGCGACGCCAAGTCGTGGGCGTACTCGCGCGCGGCCCTCGCGGAGGCCGGAGTGACCCAGGGCCGCCGGCAGGAGGTCCCCGGAACGGCGCTGCGCTTCACGCTGCCGGTGATCCCGGCGGGGCAGCCGGACAACGCGACCGGCAACGGCAAGAAGATCGTGCTCAACCTGCCGGACGACGCGAAGAGCATCTCGTTCATCGGCGCCGGAACGCAGGGCAACCAGAGCACCACCGGCACGGCCACGTTCGGCGACGGCACCACGGCCGACATCCCGATCCAGATGAGCGACTGGACGCTGGGCGGCAACGCCAACGGCACGCCGTCCTACGGCAACATCGTCGTCGCCAAGGCCGCGTACCGGCTGCTCGGCACGAGCCGGAACAGCGCGCAGCCGTTCCTGTTCGCCACCGCGCCGTACCGGATCCCGGAGGGCAAGAAGCTCCTGTCGGTGACCCTGCCGGCGCAGACCGGCGACCCGGGCTCGACGGGCAGGATCCACGTGTTCGCCGTCGCCGACGACGGCACGCCGGGCGCCGCGCTGGAGAGCACCGCGCCCAAGGACCAGAAGGCCACCGCCGGGCAGGTCCTGTCGGCCGACCTCGGTTCGGTGACCGGTGGCGTCATCGGCTCGACGGGTTACCACGCCCGCGTCCAGTGGGGCGACGGCACGGTTCCCGCCGACGTCACGGTCGGCCCGTCCGGCGCGATGAGCGGGCAGCACACGTACGCGCAGGAGGGCACGTACACGGTGCGCGTCACCACATGGGACACGCTGTCGAGCAGCACGACGACGTTCACCGTGACCGTGACGCGGGCCGGGGCGCAGCCGTCGATCTCGGTGTCGGCATCCGCCCCCGTCACCGCCGGTGACACGATCACCGTCAAGGGCAGCGGGTTCGCCGCCGGCGAGCGGGTGACCGTCAAGCTCGGCGCCGGCCCGGCGGCCGGCTCGACGGTCGTGGCCTCGGAGAAGGGAGAGGTGCAGGCCTCGATAGCGGCGTCCGACGACGCGCGGCCCGGCCGGTACGCCGTCACCGCCGCCGGCGCGTCCTCGGAGACGGCGGCGACGGCGACCGTTCAGGTGACCGAGCAGTCGGCGGCGCGCACCTACCGGCCGCAGGTGATGCTGTCGGCCACCTCCGGTCCGCGCGGCACGGCGATCACCGTCGACGGTTCCGGGTTCGCGCCGAACGAAGCGGTCACGATCGGCTTCGGTGAGGGCCTCGCCTCCACCACCGTGCACGCGAACGGCGACGGTGTCATCTCCGGCGAGACCGTCAGCGTTCCGGGGACGGCGAAGCCGGGTCCGACCGGCATCACGCTGGCCGGTGCCGACTCGGCGACCCGGGTCGGGCTGACCTTCACGGTCACCGGCCCGAACTGAGCGGCCGAGGCCGCCGGTGAGCGGGCCGTGATCACGGCCCGCTCACCGGCGGCGCCCGCGAGTGCTCGGCGGCGCCGCCGGTGAGCACTCGCGGGCGCCGTCAGGACACGATGCTGATCCCCGGCATGGGGCAGAGCATCTGCCGCTCCGCGTCGAAGTGCTTCGTCGCGCTCCAGCCGACCGTCTTTCCCGGGGGCACCTTCACGAGGGCCTGGGCGTAGTCCAGCGTCGTCGCCCTGGTGGTCGTGAAGTACACAACGATCTTGTAGGTCACGGCCTTGTCCTCGGGGTTCTTCGCCGTTCCCCTGGCACCCCAGCCGCCGGGCACGGACGCGCATCCGGTCTGAACGATGTTCTTGCGGATGCCGGGGTCGTTGGCCAGCTTCGCCGGCAGCGAATTCGTCCCGGTCGCCCGCGCGGCCGGTGTCGGCGTCGGCGGTTTCTCCGACGAGCTCGAGGTGTTGGGCGTGGAGTCCACGTTCGAAGAGCATCCGGCGGCCAGCATCACCAGTACGGAGGTTTTTACCACCGAAGATGCCGCAAATCGTATGTTCACTGAACGACTCCCGCAGTATCGCTTGATTTCTATTAAAACTCGGCTCATTGGCCGACGTGGCATATCGGTATCAGGTCAAGGACATTCATCGGGTGCGCCGGACTCTCGCGGAACCCGCGTGTGCTGTGCGCCGGATGACCGCCGAAATTGCCTTTTTCGCTATTGCCATGGAGTGGCGAATATCATATCGCCAACGATGCTACAACCGTTCTCGGTGGCAGACATTCTTTATTATTCGTAACTGACCCCGTTTTGAGGCAATGTTCACGTTCGGCGGGATTGGGTTCTGGGAGCACTTCGCCGTGGGTCAGGAAGACTCCACGCCGACGGAGGCCGTAGCCGGCCTTGACCGCTTCACGCGCTTTCCGTGGCGGGCGGGACGGAATTCACCCGTCTCGCCCGCCATGGAATCGGGCGCGGCCGGCGGCTGGACCGCCGCCGGGTGACGCCGTCCTGAGCAGCGCCAGGCCGGGAGCGGGCTTCCCGCTGACCGTCGTCGTCGACGGGGCGGAGGTGATCGGTGGTCCCGTTGGCGGGGTGCCCGAGGCGGTCGCGGTGTTCACGATGGATCCGCTGCCGATGTCGGCCTGGTTGACCACGTACGTGCTCGTGCAGGTCGTGGAGGCTTGCGGTGCCAGGGTGGTGATCGGGCAGGTGGTCACCGGTGGTGTTCCGGTGCCGGAGAACGAGGTGTCCGTCACGCCGACGCCGGTCAACGTGACGTTGCCGGTATTGGTGACCAGATAGGAGTACGTCACCACCTGGCCCGCCACCGTCATGGCGGACGGATCGGCCGTCTTCAACAACGCCAGATTCGCGATCAACCCGGCGGTGACCGTCGTCGTCGACGGGGCGGAGGTGACCGCGGGTCCCATTGGCGGGGTGCCCGAGGCGACCGCGGTGTTCGTGATCGATCCCGCGTCGAGGTCGGCCTGGGTGGTCACGTACGTGCTCGTGCAGGTCGTCGATTCCTGGGGTGCCAGTGTCGTGATCGGGCAGGTGGTCACCGGTGGTGTTCCGGTGCCGGAGAACGAGGTGTCCATCACGCCGATGCCGGTCAACGTGACGTTGCCGGTATTGGTGATCCGGTACGAGTAGGTGACCGTCTGACCCGCGTTCTCCACGGCCGACGAGAAAGCGGGCTTCGACACCACCAAACCGGGAGCAGGCGCGGCCGCGATCGTTGTCGTGGACGGGGCGGAGGTGACCACGGGTCCCGTTGGCGGGGTGCCCGAGGCGGTCGCGGTGTTCACGATGGATCCGGCGTCGAGGTTGGCCTGGGTGGTCACGTACGTGCTCGTGCAGGTCGTCGATTCCTGGGGTGCCAGTGTCGTGATCGGGCAGGTGGTCACCGGTGGTGTTCCGGTGCCGGAGAACGAGGTGTCCGTCACGCCGATGTCGGTCAACGTCGCATTGCCGGTATTGACCACCAGGTACGAGTAGGTCACCGTCTGACCCGCCGTTGCCACGTTGCTGGGTGACGCCGTCTTCAGCAGTGCCGCGCCGGGAACGTACTCTATGGCGATCGTCGCCGTCGAGGGGGCGGAGGTGATCGGTGGTCCCGTCGGCGGGGTGCCCGAGGCGGTCGCGGTGTTCACGATGGCCCCGGCGTCGATGTCGATCTGGGTGGTCACGTACGTGCCCGTGCAGGTCGTCGAGGCTTGCGGCATCAGCGTTGTCACCGAGCAGGTGGTCGCCGGGGGCGACCCCGACCCCGAGAACGACGCATCCATCACGCCCACACCGGTCAACGTGAGGTTGCCGGTATTGACCACCAGGTACGAGTAGGTCACCGCCCGCCCCGCCGCCGTCACCACGCTCGGCGACGCCGTCTTCAGCAGTGCCAGACCGGGAGCGGCCGTGGCCACGATCGTCGCCGTCGAGGGGGCGGAGGTGACCGTGGGTCCCGTTGGCGGGGTGCCCGAGGCGACCGCGGTGTTCACGATCGATCCCGTGTCGATGTTGGCCTGGTTGACCACGTACGTGCTCGTGCAGGTCGTGGAGGCTTGCGGTGCCAGGGTGGTGATCGGGCAGGTGGTCACCGGTGGTGTTCCGGTGCCGGAGAACGAGGTGTCCGTCACGCCGATACCGGTCAGGGTGTTGTTGCCGGTGTTGGTGACCAGGTGGGAGTAGGTCACCGTTCGTCCGGTGGCCGTCACCGTACTGGGTGATGCCGTTTTCAGGAGTGCCAGGCTGGAAACAGGTACGGCGGTGATCGTCGCCGTCGAGGGGGCGGAGGTGACCGTGGGTCCCGTTGGCGGGGTGCCCGAGGCGACCGCGGTGTTCACGATGGACCCGGCGTCGAGGTTGGCCTGGGTGGTGCTGTACGTGCTCGTGCAGGTCGTGGAGGCTTGCGGTGCCAGGGTGGTGATCGGGCAGGTGGTCACCGGTGGTGTTCCGGTGCCGGAGAACGAGGTGTCCGTCACGCCGATGCCGGTCAGGGTGTTGTTGCCGGTGTTGGTGACCAGGTGGGAGTAGGTCACCGTCTGCCCGGTGGCCGTCACCGTGCCGGGTGATGCCGTTTTCAGGAGTGCCAGGCTGGAAACGGGATCGACGGTGATCGTTGCCGTCGAGGGGGCGGAGGTGATCGGTGGTCCCGTTGGCGGGGTGCCCGAGGCGGTCGCGGTGTTCACGATGGATCCGCTGTCGATGTCGGCCTGGTTGACCACGTACGTGCTCGTGCAGGTCGTGGAGGCCTGGGGTGCCAGGGTCGAGGCCGGGCAGGTGATCACCGGTGCTGTTCCGGTGCCGGAGAACGAGGTGTCCGTCACGCCGACGCCGGTCAGTGGCGCGTTGCCGGTGTTGGTGACCAGGTACGAGTAGGTCACCGTTCGTCCGGCCGCCGTCGCTACGCTCGGTGCCGCCGTCTTCAGCAGTGCCAGGCTGGAAGCGGGCGCGACGATGATCGTCACCGTCGAGGGGGCGGAGGTGACCGTGGGTCCCGATGGTGGGGTGCCCGAGGCGGTCGCGGTGTTCACGATGGATCCGCTGTCGATGTCGGCCTGGTTGACCACGTACGTGCTCGTGCAGGTCGTGGAGGCCTGGGGTGCCAGGGTCGAGGCCGGGCAGGTGATCACCGGTGCTGTTCCGGTGCCGGAGAACGAGGTGTCCGTCACGCCGACGCCGGTCAGGGTGTCGTTGCCGGTGTTGGTGACCAGGTAGGAATAGGTCACCGTTCGTCCGGCCGCCGTCACTACGCTCGGTGCCACCGTCTTCAGCAGTGCCAGGCTGGAAGCGGGCGCGGCGGTGATCGTCACCGTCGAGGGGGCGGAGGTGACCGTGGGTCCCGATGGCGGGGTGCCCGAGGCGGTCGCGGTGTTCACGATGGATCCGGCGTCGAGATCGGCCTGGGTGATCACGTACGTGCTCGTGCAGGTCGTCGAGGCCTGCGGTGCCAGCGTCGAGGCCGGGCAGGTGATCACCGGGGGCGTCCCTGAGCCGGAGAACGAGGTGTCCGTCACGCCGACACCGGTCAACGTGACGTTGCCGGTGTTGACGATCGCGTAGGAGTGCGTCACGGTCCGGCCTGCCGCTGTCAGCGTGCTGGGCGACGCGGTCTTCAGCAGTGCCAGGCTGGGAGCGGGCGCGGCCGTGACCGTCGCCGTCGAGGGGGCGGAGCTCACCGCGGGCCCTGCGGGCGGGGTGCCCGAGGCGACGGCGGTGTTCGTGATCGATCCCGCGTTGATGTCGGCTTGCGTGGTGACGTATGTGCTCGTGCAGGTCGTCGAGGCCTGGGGTGCCACGGTGGTGGCCGGGCAGGTGGTCACCGGTCGTGTTCCGGTGCCGGAGAACGAGGTTTCCGTCACGCCGACGCCGGTCAACGTGACGTTGCCGGTGTTGGTGATCACGTACGAGTACGTCACGGTCCGGTCCGCCAATACCATCGTGCTGGGCGACGCCGTCTTCAGCAGTGCCAGGCTGGGAGCGGGCGCGGCCGTGATCGTCGCCGTCGAGGGGGCGGAGCTCACCTCGGGTCCCGTTGGCGGGGTGCCCGAGGCGACGGCGGTGTTCGTGATCGATCCCGCGTTGATGTCGGCTTGCGTGGTGACGTATGTGCTCGTGCAGGTCACCGAAACCTGCGGTGCCAGCGTCGTCACGGGACAGGTGATCACCGGTGGTGTTCCGGTGCCGGAGAACGAGGTTTCCGTCACGCCGACGCCGGTCAACGTGACGTTGCCGGTGTTGACGATCGCGTAGGAGTACGTCACGGTCCGGCCCACCGATACCACCGTGCTGGGCGACGCCGTCTTCAGCAGTGCCAGGCCGGGAGCGGACGTGACCGAGACCGTCGCCGTCGACGGAGCGGAGGTGACCGCGGGCCCCGCCGGCGGATTGCCCGAGGCGACCTCCGTGTTGACCACCGATCCGGCGTCGAGGTCGGCCTGGGTGGTGATGTACGTGCTCGTGCAGGTCGTGGAGGCTTGCGGTGCCAGGGCGGTGACCGGGCAGGTGATCACCGGTGCCGTTCCCGTGCCGGAGAACGAGGTGTCCGTCACGCTGATGCCGGTCAGTGGCGCGTTGCCGGTGTTGGTGATCGCGTAGGAGTACGTCACGGTCCGGCCCGCCGATGCCACCGTGCTGGGCGACGCGGTCTTCAGCAGTGCCAGGCTGGGAACGGACGTGACCGTGACCGTCGCCGTCGAGGGGGCGGAGCTCACCATGGGCCCTGTCGGCGGATTACCCGAGGCGACCGCGGTGTTCGTGATCGATCCGGCGTCGAGGTCGGCCTGGGTGGTGCTGTACGTGCTCGTGCAGGTCGTGGAGGCTTGCGGTGCCAGGGCGGTGGCCGGGCAGGTGATCACCGGTGCCGTTCCCGTGCCGGAGAACGAGGTGTCCGTCACGCTGATGCCGGTCAGTGGCGCGTTGCCGGTGTTGGTGATCGCGTAGGAGTACGTCACGGTCCGGCCCGCCGATGCCACCGTGCTGGGCGACGCGGTCTTCAGCAGTGCCAGGCTGGGAACGGACGTGACCGTGACCGTCGCCGTCGAGGGGGCGGAGCTCACCATGGGCCCTGTCGGCGGATTACCCGAGGCGACCGCGGTGTTCGTGATCGATCCGGCGTCGAGGTCGGCCTGGGTGGTGCTGTACGTGCTCGTGCAGGTCGTGGAGGCTTGCGGTGCCAGGGCGGTGGCCGGGCAGGTGATCACCGGTGCCGTTCCCGTGCCGGAGAACGACGTGTCCGTCACGCCGACATCGGTGAGGGGGATCATGCCGGTGTTGATGATCGCGTAGGAGTACGTCACGGTCCGGCCCACCGATGCCACAGTGCTGGGCGACGCCGTCTTCAACAACGCCAATGACGAAGTCTGTACGGGGACCACCGTCGAAGCCGCCGCGGCACCCGTTCTCCGCTGGGTCGGGGTGTTGGAGCCGGCGTATGTGAGGGTCGCGCTGTTGGTCACCGTCGTGCCGGGCGAGTTGGGTCCGAGCGTGACCCGGAATTTCACCGAAGTGGACTGGCCGGGCGTCAGCGTGCCGCCGCTGAAGGCGGTCGCTCCGGTTCCCAGCCGTACGTCGGCCTGATTGTTGACGAACTCTCCCTGGTCGTCCTCCTGGGCGTTTGTCTTGGGTCCGGTGTTGGGCCCTGACGCCACGGAGATGGTCCCCGGAACGTAGGTGGTGCCGGCGGGGATCGGGTCGGAGAGCTCCACGTTGACGACGCTGTCGTCTCCTGTGTTGGTCGCGGTGATGGTGTACTCGACAACGGAGCCGGGCCGGGGATCTCCACCACCTACCAGCTCGGCGGTCTTGGTCATCTGGACGTTCGCCTGGTGGAGGTCGATCTGCGTGAAGAACGCCTGGGGCCAGTAGGCGTCTCCCACGGTGCTGAGGGTGAATCGGGCCGACGTGTCGCTGTTGCGGAACGCCGAGGAGGCGTTGATGACGCTGGAGTCGTACCCGAGCGTGTTGGTATGGATGGGATTCCGGTTGGCCACCTGGCTGCCGAGCGTGGCGATGGTGGAGTCGAAGAAGTTGTTCACCGGGTGGAGGGCGTCGCTGAGCACGGTCGACGGCCCGTTGGTGGTCTGGACGCTCAAGGAGTCGCCGACGATGGCGTTGTCGCCGTCGTAGGCTATTCCGCCCAGCTGGACGTTCACGGAGCCGACGCTCGGGGTCCGGAATCCGGACAGGTCGATCGTCGTGTTCGGGTCGCCGCTTCCCTGCCGCAGGAAGCCGTCGGACACCGATATGTTCCGCAGTGGCAGGGTGGAGTCCCGGTAGGCCACCACCAGCGACCAGCCGCCGAACGCTCCGAGACTGTCGAGCCCTCGGGCGGCCTGCACGTTCGCGACCGTGTAGGCGCCCGCCCCCGCCGACGCCACCAGGGAGGTGACGTCCACGGAGGCCCCGTAGACGATTCCGGCCCTGGTGACGCCGTCGGGGGTCTCGCCGATGTCGCCGGCCAGGGCGTTGACCGTCCGGTAGGCGGTGTCACCCGGGGCCTTGATCAGCACCCTTCCGCGCAGGCCGATGTCGGGGGCCAGGCGGTTGCCCGCCGGCAGGCCCGCCGTGCCGGTCGTGGTCTGGCTTCGCCCACCCCAGTACAGCCGCGCGTAGGCCACCTGCGCACCGGCCGACATCGTGAGGTCGGCCGTGCTGGAGTTGAACGTCGTCGTGTCGGTGTCCACGTCGATGAAGGCGGCGGCGACATTGTTGTTGCCCGAGCCGTTCCGGCGTGTGGCGCAGTCCGCCACCGCCGGGGGATGGCAGGTCACCACCGCGTTCGCCGCCCGGGTCACGGCCCCCCGGTGATTGCTCGTGTATCGCTCGGAGAAGGCGATCGGCGCCGGTCGCGCGTTCTTGTCCGTGCCCGATCGAGCCGGCCCGGCCTCGGCCTTCGCGGGCGGTCCGCGCCGGGCGGCCGCGCCTTCCCGGGCCTTCGACGTCGGATCAGCCGGGGTGTCGGCCGGTGCGGGCTGCTCGCCGGTCGGTGCCCCGGCCGGGACGCCGGCTGGTGCGGGCTGCTCGCCCGCCGATGCCTCGGCCGGGACGCCGGCCTCACCCACCGGTGTATCCGTGGCCTCGGCGTGACCGGTCGCCTCCTGGCAGGTCCGTCCCGCGGTCGCGTCGACCGTCGGGATGGGCAGCCGCTCGCCGGGCATCCGGACGGCGTACCGAACCGCGACGCTGTCACCGACGGCCAGGTCACCCGTCCACCTGAGCAGGGGCCTGTCGTAGGTCAACGTGCCCGAGGTCGCCTGCGCGTCGTCCACGGTCTCGTTGCCGGGAACGGCGGAAAGATCCTCGGCGAAGCCCGCCCCCTCCGTGTCGACCTCACCGGTGTTGGCGACGCGCACCGTGACGATCGCACGATCGCCGTCACGCCGTGCCTCCCGGGTCAGCCGCAGGGTCGGGCCGGTCTGGCCCCGGCCGCATTCGATCATGAATGACGGGATGTCGTCCTCACTGCCGGATGCGGCGGAAGAGGTATGCGCTATTGGCCACAAACCAACCGCACACAGAACAAATCCTGACAAGGCGCTTCTAAGGAAGCTCCCATGCTCATAATCCCAGGGCAGCAAGGCCAACCTCCCGCAGGAATTCGGCGGCTGACACCGAATCGTTGAACGGGGGGTCGGGCTTTTGCGGCGGCATTGTCATGACCGCAGCCCTAGGAGGATAACCGGCTCGCTAACAGCTGAAACCTTAGTCGAGGGCGATAATCACCAGCTGTCCGTCATGTCGCTACCGACGGTTTGATTTCTTTACGTATACCGCCCTTTCTGAAAAGGCCATAGGTCGCGATTCATCCTGTAATAGCCCTGAATGCTCGCGGGCACTGAGGGGTGACAGCGCGGGGGACGGGGCCGTCACGGTCGGAGAGGCCTCCGGCCGGGCCGTGAGGGGCCGGGGTGGCCGACCCGGTGATCGCGTCGGCCCCGGGTGACGGTGTGGACACCCGGGTGACCGTTCATGTCGGTGGCGGGACCACCGGCTCCGGCGTTGTCGCCCAGCGCGTCCGGGCGATCCACGTACCCGGCGACCTTCAGGAGGCGGGCCTCGAGAGGCGGTTTTCAGGAGGCGCCCCCGGGAGTGGGAAAGTGACGGGCAACCGGGTTGTAAGCGGGCTTCGAAGAATGGCTGCCATGACGAATCTCCCCACGACGCGCCTCGTCGCGCCGGTAAGGCCGCCGTTAAGGCACGGCGCCCTCCTCGTCCTCGCGCTGGTGGCGTTCACCGGGTGCGGCCTCGCCGGCGGTGAGACCGGGAGCGGTGCCGCCGCTCCCGTACAGGTGACGAGCGGCGCGACCGCCGCCGCGCCTGTTGAGAACACGCCCGCCCCGGCCGAGAGCGCGCCCGCCCCGGCCGGAACCGGCGGGCAGGACCGGTCCTCGGCGGCCGTCGAGCCGGGCGGCACCCTCGTCGACGGCAGCACGGTCTCGGCCGAGCTGACCCGCGCGGGGGAGAGGCACGAATTCACGCTGGACCTGGGCGACGCCAGGGAGTTCTACGTCACCGACATGGAGGGCGACGACATCCAGTTCCAGGTGTTCTCCGACGTCGACGACGAGCCCCTGAGCCCGGCCGGCGTCAGTTTCACCGCCGGTACGTCGCTCGGCAACAAGCTGACCAAGGTGGGGGGCCACCGGCTGGAGGTCTGGGGGAACACCAACGTCATCGGGGCCTACAGCTTCCGGATCGCGACCGTGAAGGTCCGCACGTTCCCCGCGACGATCGGCCTGAAGATCGGCGAGGGCAGTCCCGCCGGGGCGGGGTCGCTGGACGTTCCCGGGCGGATCGACCGCTTCGAGTTCGACGCGGACGGCGCCACGGCCATCAAGGTCATCGGGGGCGGCGGGCCGTGCACCGCCATTGACATCGAGCTCTACGACGCCGCGGAAAAAAGCCTCGCCGACCCCCGCCAGCCCTACCCGCTGTGCGGCAACGAGTTCGAGATGCCGCTCCCGGGCGGGGACGGGCGCTACGCGCTGGTCGTCAGATCCCCCGCGGCGAAGACCGGAAGTTACTCCTTCCAGATCGTGCGCGCCGGCTGAACGATCAGGAGCGGCGCAGGCTCCCGTGGTATTCCAGCGCGCCCGCGCCCTCCTGCCGCACGCAGTCGAGGGTTTTGGCATCCCGCAGCGTGAGGGTCATGTCCCCGCTCACGCACTGATCGCGCTGCGCGACGGTCAGTTCGAGCACGGTGTCGCCCCTGACGCGGGTCAGCGTGGCCCGCTGTTCGCAGTCGCCGGTCGCCCACGTCCCGGTGGACCGCCCCCCGTCCAGGGTGATCGTGACGTCGGCGGTGCGCCCGCGGTCGTCCCGCGAGACGACCCGCCCCCTCCAGGTCCCCGCGAAGGCCGCCGGGATCCCGGTTCCCCGGGCCGTGGACGGCGCCGGGAGCGATCCGGAGAGCGGCGCCTGGCCGGCGGTCCCGCCGGGTTCGCTCCGGGGCGTCGCCCCGTCCGCGGCGGAGCCCCCGATCGTCCCCGTCGCGTACAGCACGCCGACCGTCGCGAGCCCCGCGACGACGACGGCGGCCAGCGGCACGGCCGTGCGCCTCGTCCGCCGTGTGGCCCGCTCGCCGTACGGCGGCGCGGAGACCTTCGTGTCACGGCCCGCGGTACCGGCGCCGCCGGGAGGCTCGGGCCCGCGCGGGGGCGGGGTCACCGCGTCCCGCACGGGTTCGGCCGGCTCGCCGGGCGGATGCCGCGGCGGGAGGTGCGCTCCGGGCGGGACGACCGGCGGCGGCCCGGTTCCGTCGGTACGGGGATCGGCCGGGATCCGACCGGCAGGGGCGCGGCCGGGCCAGCCTGCGGGGACGTACGCGCTGGGGACCGGGCCGACGTCGGGGACCGTGACGGTGGAGGCCCCGGGGTCGACCAGGCGGACCAGGAGCGACCGGGCCGAGGGACGTCTTCCCGGATCCTTGGACAGGCAGAGGGCCAGGGTCTCGCGCAACCCCTGGGGAACGCCGGAAAGGTCGGGGTCCTGGCTGAGGATGCGGCTGAAGACCGCGGCGACGGTGTCGCCGCCGAACGGCGCGCTGCCGGTCGCGGCGTAGACCATGGTCGAGGCCCAGGCGAACACGTCGGCCGCGGGCGATCCGTGCACTCCCTTCAGCTGCTCGGGCGCCATGTAGGGCGGGGTGCCCGACAGTGCCGAAGGCGCCGTGTCGGCGTCGAGCGGCCGGGCGATGCCGAAGTCGACCACGCGCGGCCCGTCGGGGCCGAGAAGCACGTTGGCGGGCTTGAAGTCCCGGTGAACCACCCCGGCGCCGTGGATGGCCGCGAGGGCGGACGCCGTACCGACCGCCAGCCGGTCGAGGTCGCCGTCCCGCAGGGGGCCGCCGTCGCGCACCCGTTCCTGCAACGAGGGGCCCGCGACGAACTCGCTCACCACGTAGGGGTCCGGCCGGTCGAGCTCGGCCGCCAGCACCCGGGCCGTGCAGAAGGGAGCCACCCGGCGGGCCGACTCCAGCTCCCTGGCCAGCCGGCGGCGGGTGTCGGGATTCGTGCCGCCCTTGAGGACCTTGATCGCGACACGGTCGCCGGAGGCGCTCCAGCCCTCGTAGACGACCCCCTGCCCGCCCTCGCCCAGGCGCCCCACGACCTGGAACGCCCCCAGCGTGCGCGGGTCACCCGGCTCCAGCGGGCCAGCGGCCATGAGCTCCTCCATGCACGTCGGCGCGGGCCCTCAGCGTAGCGACAGCGCGGGCCGGGCCACCACGGTCCTTCGCCCCGCCAGGAGGCCGCGAAGCGGAGAGGCGACGGGCGAACGCGCCGCCGCGACTCGGAGCCGGTGAGGCGTCCCGGCCCCCTCACGGTGGCGAGCGCTCTCCGGGCTCCGTGGACGTCCGCGAGGTACCTGTATGTCGTTTCAGCATGGAACCCGCTATTTCCATCTTTGACGGCATCGAGCGGTGTCGCGAGACTGCCCCTCACATCCCATCCACGACAGGAAGGCCTGACCATGCCTGCCCAGCAGCTTCGACGCGCCGCACTCTCGGCGCTGGCCTCGCTCGCGCTCGTCTCCCTGACGGGTGCCACCTCGGCAGGCCACGCGTCCGCCACATCGTCAGCGGCCCTGTACGCGACGGGACCGGCGGTGCCGTCGACGGTGCCGGACGAGGCCGGGGCCAGGAAAGAACTGCGCGCGCTGGAGGCGTCCTTCAAGGGCCGGATCGGCGCGTACGCCGTCGACACCGCCACCGGCAAGACGATCGGATACCGCTCGGGTGAGCGTTTCCCGATGCTGTCCACTTTCAAGGCGATGGCCGCCGCGGCCGTGCTGCACAAGGCCCGCACCTCCGACCCCGGCCTGATGGACAAGATCGTGCGCTGGACGGCCGCCGAGCTGGAGGAGCACTCCCCGGTCACCGAGAAGCACGTGAAGGACGGGCTGACCGTCGCGCGGCTGTGCGAGGCGGCCATCACCCAGAGCGACAACACCGCGGCCAACATGCTGCTGAAGCAGATCGGCGGCCCCGCCGGTCTGACCGGGTACTTCCGCACGCTGAAGGACCCGGTCTCCCGGCTGGACCGGTGGGAGACCGAGCTCAACGACTGGAGTCCCACGGAGAGGCGCGACACCACGACGCCCGCGGCGATGGGCCGTGACCTGCGCGCGGTCACGGCGGGGAACGCCCTCGACGCCAAGGACCGGCAGCGGCTGAACGCCTGGCTGATCGCGAACACGACCGGGGACGCCCGCATCCGCGCGGGCCTGCCCAAGACCTGGACGATCGGCGACAAGACCGGCACGAACTCGGCCTACGGGGCAGGGAACGACATCGCGGTCATCTGGCCCTCGGCGTCGGCCGCCCCCGTCATCATGTCGATCTACACCAACCGCAGGGCCGTGGACGGCGCCGTGGCCGACAAGGTCGTCGCGGACACCGCCGCCATCCTCGCCCGCGGGCTCGGCAGGCTCTGATGTCACGCGGGGGAGGGGCACGGACCGGGCGGCTCGTTCCGCCGCCCGGTCTCGGTTTTCCGGCGCGCACCGGGGGCGGTGACGGGCGATGAGCCTCTTCGACGAACCGGACGGCGCCGTCACGCCGGGCGGGCGCCGCCCGCGGCGGGCCGAGACGCGATCGTCAGCGGGGGCGAAGATCGCGGGTCTCGCGGCGACGGCCACGGTGGCCGGGGTGGTGGCCGCCGGACTGGCCCTGCCCGCCGTCGGGGGCACGGGGGTGATGATCATGGGCGCGTCGGACGGGCTCGACCTCAGGCCCGCCGTACTCGCCGAGCCCCCGCTCGCCGAGAAGACGACCGTCCTCGACGCCAGGGGCCGCCGGATCGCGCAGTTCTGGGACGTCTACCGCGAGGTCGTACCGCTCAGCCAGGTGTCCGATGTCATGAAGACGGCCATCGTCTCGATCGAGGACTACCGCTTCTACGAGCACGGCGCGATCGACGTCGCGGGCACCGTGCGGGCGCTGGCGAGGAATCTCCAGGCCGGAGGGGTCAGCCAGGGGGGTTCCAGCATCACCCAGCAGTACGTCAAGCAGGTGCTGCTGAACACGGCCGTCACCAGGGAGGGGAAGGAGGAGGCACTGAGGGCCAGCTACCCGCGCAAGCTCAACGAGCTGCGCTACGCGATGGGGATCGAGCAGAAGTACACCAAGGATCAGATCCTCGAAAAGTACCTCAACATTGCCTATTTCGGCGCCGGTGCCAACGGCATCGAGGCCGCGGCCAGGCGGTTCTTCGGCGTGCGCGCCTCCCGGCTCGACCTGTCGCAGGCGGCCACCCTGGCGGGAGCCGTGCAGCTGCCCACCGCCACCGATCCGCAGGGCGGTAAGGAGAACCGGCGAAGGCTGCTGGAACGGCGCGACGTCGTGCTCGACCGGATGGCGGAGCTCGGCGAGATCACACCGCGGCAGGCCGCCGAGGCCAAGTCCAGGAAGCTCGGCTACCGGGGCACCCCCCTGCCCGGTAACTGCGAGGCCAGCCCGTACCCCTACTTCTGCGTGTACGTGCGCGAGGAGTTCCTGCGCGATCCCGCGTTCGGCAGGACCGCGGAGGAGCGCGCCAGGCTCCTCTACCGCGGCGGCCTGACGATCAGGACGACGCTGGACCCCCGCATGCAGGCGGCGACCGAGCAGGCCGTCGGCAGGCACGTCCACGCCTCCGACGAGCCCGTCGCCGCCGAGGCCCTGGTCCAGCCGGGCACCGGGATGATCAGGGCCATGGCGGCCAGCCGCGAGTACGGCACCTCCGCGCGCAGGAACGAGATGTCGTACAACATCGTGGCCGACAACGACCACGGCGGCATCGGCGGGTTCCAGGCGGGCTCGACGTTCAAGACGTTCACGCTGATCACGGCCCTGAAGAAGGGCATGAGGATCGACGACGGCTTCACCGTCGGAAACGGCTACCGGGCCTCGGGCTACGCCGACTTCAAGAACTGCGAGGGCGGCAACATCGGCGACCCGACGCACACCGTCACCAACGACGAGGGAACCCCCGGTTTCAAGTCGCTGCAGACCGGCACCTGGCAGTCGGTCAACACCTTCTTCATGGAACTCGAACGCCGCGTCGGCCTGTGCGACACCGTCCAGACCGCCAGATCGCTGGGTATCAAGCGGGCCGACAACCGGAAGTTGCAGGAGTACGAGACCTTCACCCTCGGCATCAACGAGATGGACCCGGTGACCGTCGCGAGCGCCTACGCCGCCATCGGCGCGCGCGGGAGGTACTGCGCTCCCATGGCCGTCACCCGGGTCACCGACCGGGACGGCGGGGTGACCGGCCACCGGCCGAAGTGCCGCCAGGTGCTGGATCCCGAGATCGCGGACGCCACGGCGCACATCCTGTCGGGGGTGTTCACCAAGGGCACGATGCGGGCGGTGGGCGGCATCGGCCGCGACGCCGCCGGCAAGACCGGCACCAACGACGACCAGGCCAGCGCGTGGTTCGCGGGGTTCACCCCGGACCTGGCCGGCGCGGTGAGCATCGGCGACCCCCGGGGCGCCATCGCGCACAAGCTCAACGGTGTCACCATCGGCGGAAGGTACTACGGCGCCGTCTTCGGAGCCACCATTCCCGGGCCGATCTGGAAGGACACCATGGTCGCGGCGCTGAGGGGGGTGAAGGCCACGCCCTTCACCCCGATCGACCGGGCGCGTTTCGGCGGCTGAGGGCGGGCCGCCGGGGACCGGAAACGGTCCCCGGCGGTGTCGTGTCCCGCCACGATTCGAACCCGCCGCCGGGAGAGTGGGTGCGCCCCCGGTGCGGGAACGCGGCGAGGCGTGAGGAAAAGGCTCCGTGTCCGGCTGCCCGCCGGAAACGGCCGGATGGTGCGCGCGTGATTTTCAGCAGATCTCCGTATTGTCGTTATAATTCAGTCATGAAGGCCGCGGTCCGCATCCGATATGGCTCGCCGGAAGTGGTTCGTTTCGCGGAGGCGGAGAAGCCGGCGGTCAAGGACGACGAGTTGCTTGTCAAGGTCCACGCGACGACGGTCAATCGCACGGACTGCGCGTTGAGGGCGGCGAAGCCCTTCATCTGGAGATTCTTCACCGGGCTTGTCAGGCCCAAGCTAAGGATTCTCGGGAATGAGTTCGCGGGAGAGGTCGAGGCGGTAGGCGGTGGCGTCACGGCCTACAGGGTCGGCGACCGGGTGTTCGGATACAACGACGGCACATTTGGGGCCCACGCCGAATACATGGCGATCCCGCAGGACGGCGCGCTCGCGATCATGCCGGAGGGCCTGACCTACGAGGAGGCCGCCCCCAGCACCGAGGGTTCGCACTACGCCCTCACGATCATCAGGGCGGCGAGGGTCCGAAGCGGGCAGGACGTCCTCGTCTACGGCGCGACCGGGGCCATCGGCTCGGCGGCGGTCCAACTCCTGAAGAGCCTCGGCGCCGGAGTGACCGCGGTCTGCGACACGAAGAACGTCGAGCTGGTCAGGGGGCTGGGCGCCGACAGGGTCGTCGACTACACGGCCGAGGACTTCACGAAGGACGAGCGGGCATACGACGTCGTCATCGACGCGGTCGGCAAGAGTTCTTTCGGCCGATGCAGGCGGCTGCTGAAACCGCGCGGGATCTATCTCTCATCGGACCTGGGCACCCTGTCGCAAAACCTGTTCCTGGCGCTCGTCACCCCGTTGTTCGGCGGCAAGAAGGTCATGTTTCCCATCCCGAAGCAGAACGACCCGGAGATGGCGCGATATTTCAAGGGACTGATCGAGTCCGGAGATTTCACGCCGGTCATCGACCGGCGATATCCGCTGGAGGAGATCGTCGAGGCGTACCGGTACGTCGAGACGGGCCAGAAGATCGGAAACGTGGTGATCAGTGTCGGGCATTCGAGCTAGCCCGGCACGTCGCCATACCTGGGCGTAGGACTTCTCGCGGGTCGGTGCTTCCCGGCCGCCGGGACGTTCCCGAGGCCGTGGAGTGGCGCCGACCGCGGGGGCGTGCTCCCGGCCGGACCCGGACCGGCGCCGCCGTACGGGCGGATGGTTTGCCGCACCCCTCGCGGGGCAGGCGGGCGAAGATCGGAAATGGTGTTTCCGCTCACCGCCGGCAGCGAGGGAGGTGCGATCCCGATGGGCGTGCACACACTGTCAGTCGCGTTCAGCTGGGTCCTTTTGGCGGCCGGATGCGTGATGGCCGCGCACAGCGTTCACGTGCTGGTGACGGGCCGGGCCCCGCGCGCGGCCTCCGGCCGGAGCCAGGTCCTGAAGGTGAGGCCGTACGCCTGGTCGCTGCTGTTCTTCGCCCTCTTCACGGTCTCTACGGCGTCGCCCCGGCTGCTGGGCTGGACGGACGAGCTGTCGCTCACCGTCTTCACCCTGCTCGCGCTCGCCTTCGCGATGGTGGCGCTCACGCTGATGGCGAAGGCGAAGAAGGTGCTGAAGCCCACGACATCGCCCGACCGGGAGGCGTGACGACGGCCCGCCGGGCACCTTGACGGGGCGTACGCGACCGGCCGGAAGGCGCGGTGCCGCGGAGACCGGCTTTGCCCGGGCGGCCACCGGTCCTGAGGGGGCGGTGCTCTTCCAGCGGCGGATCTTCGCGCCGGCGACGTGGTCCCCGAGGCGACAACGGCGGATCCCGCTCGGGGAGGGATATTCCGTTATGGTCGGCCAAAGCATCCCGGTTGAAGTTGATACGGACTCTTTCGCCGGTTTTGTACGGGAAAACCGGGCGCCCGTATTCATTCATGCCTCATGCGGTGCACGGCCGGCGCATAAGCGCCCGGCTCGCTCCCCGGCGGAGCCGTGAAGCGGATCTGAACCCTGTCGCCCTGCGTGACACTTCTCGCGTCGAAGCCAAAAGCGTTGGGTTCCGCCGAGCATCGGGGAGCCCTGTCCGGCTGGACCGCGTTCTCGCCTGACCCGGACGACATCTCGACCTCGTCATGCGGCTCGGCCGCCGTCTTAGCGGGAGCACGTTCTCGTGCGGGCCCGCTCCGGTGCGCATTTCCGGTGACCTGTGCCATCAGGTTGACAGGGTTTCAATAAAATCGCCGTGTTCCGATTACCGGCGACCTGACAACGCTTTTATGTCTGATGATAAATCCCCCGTCAGTCGGCCCGAATTTTGCGTGCAACAAAAAGCCGACAGCTATATTGAAAGTCCGGCCGTGGCGGCACACAATCGGCGTTGAGAAGGTCACCCCCCAGACTTTTGGAGCCACAGTGAACACAGCCGTAACCGGCATTCATGGGCGTAGAAAACCGATGCTCCGGCGCCTCATTTCCATCGCCGTCGCGTTGCTCGCCCTGGCATTCCTCTGCGTGCCGCCCGCCAGCGCACTCGCGCTGCCGACGCCGAAGGATCTGACCGCCTTCCTCGACCTCGAATGCTTCAAGACCAGCCCGTACCAGCCGCCCGCCGCCACGCTCACGCTGCGGCACATCAACCCCGTGCTCGGCAACCTGCCGATCGAGACCGTCACCCTCGGCCAGCGCGAGCAGCTGTGCGTCCCGGTCGCCAAGAACAACCAGCTGCCGCCGTCGCCCGCGCTCGACTTCATCAGGTTCATCGACCTGGCCTGCTACAAGATCTCCGGTACCACGGTGAGCACGGGTCTCGTGCTCAGCCACCTCAACCCGCTCTTCCAGAGCCTGCCGCGCACGCAGATCTTCATGAACACCCCGCAGCAGCTGTGCGTGCCGGTCATCAAGAACAACGTGTTCCCGCCCGCCGAGGTGCTGTCGCTCGTTCGTCACATCGACCTCAAGTGCTACGGCATCACCCCCAACACCCCGCTGAACCAGCAGCTGTCCCTGCGCCAGCTCAACCCCGTCCTGACCCCGATGATCCCCACGCACGGCGCGCAGGTCCTCAACGCCCGCCAGCTGTGCGTCCCGGTGCAGAAGGCCGGCGACGTCATCCCCGACGAGGTGTTCAAGATCGTCCGGTGGATCGACCTGGAGAAGTTCGACCTCGCCACCCCGGCCCTGCCCGCGGTCTCGCTGACCCTGCGGCACATCAACCCCGTCCTGGCCGGCCTCCCGCCCGAGCAGGCCGTCCTCAGCGGCGCCAGCCAGCTGGCCCTGCCGGTCGCCAAGAACGGCAACTTCCCCCCGGGCTGAGCCCCTGACCCGGAGCCCCTCCACCCGTGCCGGTGGAGGGGCTCTTCCGTCGTACGGCCGAGGTGACCGGCGCGGTCTTACACCCCGGCGTTCTCGTTCCCGGGGGCGGCGTTCCAGAGGCGCGCGAGGAACAGGGTGAGCGTGCCCGCGACGGAGTCACCGGGCTCGCCCGGGTGGTCGAGTGCCCATGTGTCGAGCGCGTCGAAGACGCCGATCGTCGCCACGGTGATCAGCTCGGCGCCGGGAAACGGGTCGATCAGGCCGATGCGCAGGCCGTTCGCGACAAGTTTGTGGATCCAGGAACGGCTGTCGTGGGCGAGGTGGGACCGCTCGGCGAGCACGGCCCGGTCGTCCGGATGTTCGCGCAGGTGCGCCACCAGCCGCGTCGTGCCCGCCGTCACCTGCTCCCACAGCTCGTCTTCGGCCGCCACGTCGGCCCAGGGCCCGAGCGCGGCGAGCGTCCGGGCGCCCGCGTCGGCGACCACGGCGCCGAAGAGGTCGTCCTTGCCGTCGAAATAGTGGTAGGCGGAGGTCTTGGAGATGCCCGCCTCGGCGATGATCTGGTTGAAGGACGCGGCGTCCTTGCCGTCGCGCGCGAAGTGGGTGCGGGCGACGGCGAGGATGGAGACCCGGGCGTCGGCCGGCAGCCGGTCGAAGCGTGGAAGCGGCATGGGTGTCCCTAAAGGCTCTCTGTCAGCGGGGCGGCCGGCTGCCGGGCGGCAAGCCTGCGGTTGACGCGGCCCGTCATGATCCAGTGTGCGGCCCAGAGCGGGAGGGCGATCGCCCCGCCGACGTATCCGGCCGTCCCGGGGAAGAGCGACAGGATCTGGAAGGCGCACCAGCCGTATCCGAGCGCCGCCCACCATCGGACGAACCCGCCCGTCACGCGCGCGTCAGCGGTCACCGAGGCGGTCATCGAGGTGGAGACGGTCCGCACGATGAAGAAGTCCTCGGTGAAGTTGTAGGGGATCGCGAACATCCACCAGACCGACGCGGGAGCCCCGGTCCTGGCTTCGGGCGGCAGGAGCGTCATCGTCCGATGAAGGGCGCGGCAGTACAGCGCGACGAGCCCGAAGAAGGCGGCGACGGCGATCAGCCCGCCGGGCATCCCCAGCGCCCCGATCTCGCCCAGGATCCCCAGCCCCCACTCCGGTGCCCAGAGCGGATAGCCGAGAAGGATGGCGGTGAGGACGGTGCCCACGGTCTTGACGACGACTCGCATATCTGGAGTGTACCGGTAGTACACACCACTGGTTCACGCCTGTTACGGAACGGCCTGAAGCACGTGTTCCGGAACAGCCCGAAGTGCATGCTCCCGAACGGCCCGAAGTACGTGTTCCGGAACGGCCCGAAGGGCGCGGAAGGGACCCGGGGGAGGTGCCGGACCCCTGGGCCGTGATGGGCCGGGCTCCGGCCGGCCATTCCCGCGGGTGCGGAATGTTCTCCCACAGATCCGCCATTGCCCGTGGCGGCGACGGCGTTTCTCGTCACTCAAAGCGATCACCGCTGGTAGTGGTGGCACATGCTGACACGACAGCGGCGCCACACGGCCGCCGCCCTCACAGTCCTACCCGCCCTTCTCGTCACCCTCGCCGGGTCGGCGGCCGCCGCGGTCAAGCTGCCCGAGCCGTCAGTCCCGCCGATCGCCCGTGCCGAGCTGAACCTGCTGACCGTCGCGGAACCGCGGTCGATGGACGGCTACAGCCGCGACCGCTTCCCGCACTGGGGCCTGCGCACCCCGACCTGCGACGCCCGCGAGACCGTGCTGGCGCGCGACGGCCAGAACGTGGAGCGCGACGCCGCCTGCCGGGCGATGTCGGGCTCCTGGTACTCGGTGTACGACGGGCGCACCCTCAGCTCCGCCGACGACGTCGCGGTCAGTCACATCGTGCCGCCGGCCAACGCCTGGCGTTCGGGCGCCGACGCCTGGAGTGACGTCGAGCGCAAGAATTTCGCCAACGACCTGGAGCGGCCGCAACTGCTCGCCGTCTCCGCCGCCTCGAACAAGAGCAGGGCCGACCAGGGGCCGGAGTCGTGGAAACCGCCGCTCGCCGCCTCCCGCTGCTTGTACGCCCGCGCCTGGGTGGATGTGAAGTATCACTACCGCCTCGCCGTCACCGCCGAGGAGAAGGCCGCCCTCGCCGAGATGCTCGACACCTGCCGCCCCGCGTCGGCCGGCGAGAGCCGCAAGTGAGCGACGCGGCCGGCCGTGAACGCCACGACGGCCGGGTGCCCGCCGGCCCCGGCCGTCGAGCGGGTGGCGAGAGCGGCGCCGGCGTCTAGTGCTTCGTTCCTCAAAGCAGGTAGATAAACCGACGTCGACGGCGGCGAGGCTCAGGAGCCGGACGGCCCCAGA
>NZ_JBPJUQ010000059.1:0-63260 GCF_051192615.1 Streptosporangium sp. G11 | reverse complement strand
GTGCCGTTCAAGCAACCAGCTGACGGCAACGTCCTCAGCGTCGACAACCGCACCCATAACGCTCTGCAACGCTCCCTCCGCAGCCTCGGTGAACGCGGCTTCGCGCTTCTCACCACACGCTGGACCGCCCTTCAGCACACGAGCCTTAGCCCAAATCGCCTCGGCGATCTTGTCCGCGCCGCCCTCGTCCTCGTACATTTCGAGCACGGCCGAATCAATTGAGATTCAGTGAGAAAACGTCAATGCGTATCCCAATCTGCGCGCGGCTTACCCCTTGCTTCTCTAGGCGCTCACGTAGCGGTGTGACGAGAGGACGGAGGGCCAGCTCATAGCGTGCCCTCCAATGACTGTCCATCGGCTCCTCCTTACTGGACGGTGAGTTCCTGATGCAGGAAAGCATGCGGGGCAGAACCACGTCTTGTCGACCGGAAGAAATCTCATCGTGCGCCCATTGGCCACAAACCCTCTTTGAGCAATCGCTGTCGCATCACAGCAGGTCAGAGCCTCGCGAAAATATCCCGCGCGAAGAGGCCCGGGGTCAATTGAACACCCCCGACCCGCCATGTCGATCTCTCTCTAACGTCTGTCTAGAAAAAGGGAAATGATGGTTGCTAAGGGACAGCGACGACGCCCGAACCCTTCAGCGTGGCCCGAGTGGGGCACGCTCGTTTTTCGAGCGATCCTCATCGCAGTGGACTGGCTGGTGAACGGCAACGGGCCCAAGTAGGCGGCCGCCTCCTTGAGTTCGCGATTGGACACCTTGCGGCCGAGCTATGACGAGAAAGGTGCGAGGCTGTCTGGCGTTCGTGCACACCAGCACGGAGCCCCGGTGACCTAAACACGGTCGCCGGGGCTCCGGTCACAACGAAATACCCGTCGCCCTAATCGTTGTTCTCCCTGACCCGGTCCGCTGGGCTGATCCGGCGCCATGGCTCCACTGCGACCTGCATCCGGCCAACATCCTCACCACGGACGGCACCATCTGCGGCGCGATCGACTTTCGCGATCTTTTCCCGGGCGATCCAGCCTGCAACCTCGCTGCCGCTTGGATTCTGCTGCCGGACGGCACCGCCGACCGCCTCCATGACAACTACCAGCCGGCCTCGGACGCCGTGCCCCTGCGCAGCGCCCGCAGATGGGCGGTAGGCCGCACCCTCAGCGGCATCCTCATCAGAGAGGCTGGCGTCTGCGGCCGCCCAGTCGGCAAGGCCATCTGGGGCCCACCCGCCCACGCCGCGCTGCGACGCCTCATAGCAACGACCGATTACTGATCAATCGCTTCCTACGCATCAGAAGACCGTCGCGCTGATCCAGGCATGCGGCTGACCAGCAAGTTCGTTTGACAACCCCAGATAACGATCGAAGGCCAGGGCCGCCATCACTCTAACGATCATGAAAGCTACGCTCAGTTGCCGCCAGCGGTGAGGCTAGGGGAGTCGGCCGCATTTTGCACCGACAGCGCGGATGCAGTGAGAGGGGACCGTATGGAACGGCTGGTTTAGGCCATTCGCCGGTAACTGCGAGTGGCGAATCTTTGCAGTCGCGCGTATTGCTGGTGGATCCCCTGGGCCGACACACCCAGGACCTCGCCGAGTTCGGCCCAGCTCACGGGCTTGGGCAGGCTCCTGGCGATGGTGAGGGCCTCGTACTCCTCCTTATCGAGTTCTCGGAGGATCCGTCGAGCTCGTTCCGTGGTCACCTTCACGAGCGCGATCGCGACGTCCGCTGTTGGGTTGGGGTCGGTGCGAGCTGCGGCCAAGGCCTCCTCAACCGGGAGGAGTTCCCCGCGCTTCTGCCATGCCTGAGCGGCACCAAGCCTGCTGTCAGAGCGGTGTCGACGAAGTACTGGAGCGGACCCACGGCCCTGCCCAAAACCTTAGGTTGTGTCGAGGTTCCGTCGGATTCGATGTAGCGGAGCAGCTCTCGCTGCAGTTTGAGAAGGCGGCGCATATCCAGCACGTCCAGTAGTGGCGCGGAGGTATCGGTCAGCCGGGCTCCGCAGGCATGCTTGCGGAGCACGAGCGCGTCGGGGACTTTCTGAAGAGTGGTCCCGATGGTGGTGCGGCACTGGAGAGGATGCAGTTGAGGATCGGTTGCCCTGCCGATCGTGCAGGGCGGGGTCTGCTCGGCGGTGGTGCGCAAGCAGACGCCGCACCGATCAGACAAGAGCGTCATGTGTTTCGGGCAGATGAAGACCGCGGGCAGGTGCCATTGCTTGCGCCAGGGGCCGCCGAGCTCACCCTGGATCACGCTGGCGTCACCGGCCAGGCACTGGGGACACCAGCGGCTGGCGGCGGCACCTGCGGTGACCTCAGGCAATGGCTGTCACTTGCCGGCGATATCCGTCACCACGATTCTCCTGCGAGTGTGGAACGGTGCGGCCTCCGGTTACGGATGGCGGTTCCCAGGTCTTGCCGGCGGCTGGGTGATCGCCCGCCGGCCGGACATGGCGGAGACGACCACGAAGACTCGTGTCAGCCGGATATCGGCCGAGCTCGGGCTGCGCAGCGGGGTTCAGGCGGCCGTCCTGGTCCGGGAAATGGGACCGGCCGACTGGCCCTGCCCCCGGGAGGGCGAAACGGGCGCGGTCTCGCCGGACGAATCGGAGGCGGCAAGGTCGAGGAGCGTCATCGCGTCGTGGTCCGGCCACCGGGCGGCGCGCTCGCCGTGGCCGTCTTCGGAGCCTTGGTCGCGGACCGGGGTGAGTTCATCGTGGGTCTGCGGGTCGCCCTGTGCGTCGATGTTGTGATGCTGGTGGCCACCACGGCCGCGGCCCTCATGCTGCCGCGCGGCCGTGTGTCCGCACGTCGTCGCCTCGGCCGCGCCATCGCAGCACGGTAGGAATCACCATAGGTATACATCTATATACTCAAAGTGGCAGTTGTCTTCTTGGCGATGGAGCGATCATGTTGATAACAGCCGGGAAGTCCTCACAGGTGACATTTATCTCTGGGAGCCGATGACAGTTCCCGCTGGGAACGAGTCTTCGAGTGCCGGCACAGGCCCTCGGCCAGTAACGGTTATCACTGGGGTCACACCTGCGGGAGGCAACCGCTTGGCCGGAGTCACCAGGCAGCACTAGGCTCTCATCCGCAGATCATTCCGCCCTGTGTTCGCGGAGCTACCTCGACGTGGAGGAAGCCCGCCCATGACCCAGGTCCTTGAATTCTCTCAGCTCGTCGACCGCACCCTGAGTGCCCTCGCCGACGTCCTCGGCTCCGACGGGGCGGCGCTCATGCTGATAGACGACCACGACCGGTTACGCGCGGTCGGAGGGGCCGACGACCAGGGCCGGCGGCTGGAGCTGATCCAGGAGCAGATCGGCGCCGGACCGGCCATCGAGACCCTGACCCGCGGGCAGGACGTCGTGGTCGACGACCTGCGGGCGGCCAGACCTCTCGGCTTTCCCGGTGTGGCCGCGCGGGTCTCGGAGGTCCGGGCGGTGCTCTCCGTGCCGTTGCGGGCGGAGGAACGGTTGATCGGCACTCTGAATTTCTATGACCGGACAAGCCATGAATGGCAACCCGCGAAAGTCCGTACGGGAGAACGTCTCGGCGAGCTCATGGTGATGGTCCTTCAGACCATGGCCCATAGTTCCCCTCCTACAGGGAAGCCGTAGTGTGCACGTCAGGAACCAGGTCGACGCTGAAAGGCGCCCCAAGTATGACTCACATTGATCCGGAAGCGCTGGTCGCGAGCCTGAGGAGGCTCCAGACGACCTCTTCCACCACAGGCATAGTTCATCAGTTGGAGCGTGCCGTGGATGCGGTGAACTCGCTGTTCGGATATGCGGGTGCGGGGCTGATGTTCGCGGAAGAAGGTAAAGATCTCCGCTATTTGGTCGCCACCGATGACCGGGGGCGCAGCCTTGAGGGTGCGCAACTTCATCTCGGTCAGGGCCCGTGCGTTTCCGCGTACGAGGAGAATTCCGCGGTGACCTCAAACGATGTGCAGGCCGACCCGCGCTGGCCGAAACTCGCCGACCGGCTCCACCCGGAGGTGCGGGCGGTGGCCGGGGTGCCGGTGCGGCTCGGAGGCGAGCCGGTGGGCACGCTGAACGTCTACCAGGCCGGGTTCTACGAGTGGGACGAGTCGGACGTCCAAGCGCTTTACGGCTATGCGGACGTGATCGAGCAGCTTCTCACCGCCGCGATGGCCGCCGAGGAGAAGAGCGCTCTGGCCGACCAGCTCCAGTACGCCCTCGACTATCGCGTGGTCATCGAGAGGGCGGTCGGTTACCTCATGGGAAAGCACGACCTGACCGCCACCCAGGCCTTCACCGGCCTGCGCAAGCAGGCGCGCGACACCCGCCGCCGCGTCGCCGACCTGGCGGCCGAGGTACTCGGTGAGGGGGCGGGCGAAATACGGTGATCCTGCTCACGTCGCCGGAGTCCTCCGAGAACAGGATCGAGATCACCGTTTACGGTGATCTCGACGCCGTTAGGGGCGTCGAGCTACGGCACGTCCTCGACACGCTCACCGCGGCGACGGTGGAGCTCGATCTGGCCCGCGTGGCCTTCATCGACTGCGCGGGCGCCCGGACCCTGCTCCGGGCCGACGAGCACATGCGCGGGTCGGGCAGCGAGATGATCATCCTGCGACCGTCGGGTCCGGTGCTCCGCCTGCTGCGGCTGCTCGGATTCGACCGGTACCTCCTGATCGGGCACCCCGGAGACGCGGTCGGCGCGAGTCGCACCCCGCCGGGGCACTAACCTGATCGGTGATGTATCGATTCGTCTTCTCGCAGGTCCTCAGCCGCCTCGACCCGGAGGACGCGCACCATCTGACGGTGCGCGCCCTGCGCGTCCTCTCGGTGACGCCCGTGGTCAGGCGGCTGGTCCACCGCCGCCTCGCGCCACGTGACCCCGCGCTGCGCGTGCAGGCCTTCGGCGTTCACTTTCCCGGCCCGTTCGGGCTGGCGGCCGGCTTCGACAAGGACGCCGGCTGCGTGGAGGCCATGTCCGCGCTCGGCTTCAGCCACGTCGAGGTCGGTACGATCACCGCCCACGCCCAGCCGGGCAACGCCAGGCCCCGCCTGTTCCGCCTCGTGAGAAACCGGGCGATCATCAACCGGATGGGGTTCAACAACGCGGGCGCGTCCGCCGCGGCCCGGCTGCTGGCCAGGCCCCGTGGCGTCCCCGCGATCGTCGGCGTCAACATCGGCAAGACCAAGGTCGTCCCCGAGTCGGGGGCCGTCGCCGACTACGTGGCCAGCGCCAGGGAGCTCGCCCCCCTGGCCGACTATCTGGTCGTCAACGTCAGCTCGCCCAACACCCCCGGCCTGCGCGACCTCCAGGCCGTGGAGCTGCTGGGCCCGCTGCTGCGGGCGGTGAAGGAGGTCGCCGACGCCACGCCCAAGCGCACCCCGCTGCTGGTCAAGATCGCTCCCGACCTGGCGGACGCCGACGTGGACGCGGTCGCCGACCTGGCCCTGGAGCTCGGGCTCGACGGCATCATCGCCACCAACACCACGATCGGCAGGCAGGCGCTGACCGGCGCGGAGCCCGCGGGCCGTGACCACAGCCGCGAGAGCGGCGGCCTGTCCGGGCGTCCGCTGAAGGCCCGGTCGCTGGAGGTCCTGCGCAGGCTGCGCGCCAGGGTGGGCGACCGCCTGGTGCTCGTCTCCGTCGGCGGGGTCGAGGACGTGGACGACGTCTGGGAGCGCCTGCTCGCCGGGGCCACGCTCGTCCAGGGCTACAGCGCGCTGATCTACGAGGGGCCCTTCTGGGCGTACCGCGTCAACCGTGACCTCTCCCGCCGCCTCCGCCGTCACGGCGTGGCCGACCTCCGCCAGATCATCGGCCGCACCGCGGGCCGGAGCACCACCGTCTGACCCGGCCTGGTCACCACCGGGTCACGACCTGACCCGGCCTGGTCACCACCGGGTCACGACCTGGCCCGGCCTGGTCACGACCTGGCCCGGCCGCGACGCGATGACCCGTTCGCGCGGCCCGATCCGGCTGCGACGCGATCCGATCGCGGCCCGGTGCGGTCGCGGCGCTCCGGTCCGCGTTCCGGTCCGCGCTCCGGCCGCCGCCTGATTCGGTCGCGGTGCGATCCGAAGTGATCCCGCCCGAACCTTTGCGGCGGGGCCTGATTCGTTACCCCCAACGGGCCGGAAGGCGGCCGACGCTATACCCTGGGTGGGTAACCCCGAGACATTGGAGGGCGCGATGAGCACGACCACATACACCGTCACCGGAATGACCTGCGGCCACTGCGTGAGCTCGGTCAAGGAGGAGGTCGGCGAGGTTCCGGGTGTCACCGGTGTCGACGTCGACCTTGAGACCGGCAAGGTCGACGTCTCCGGTGACTCCTTCGACGACACGGCCATCCGCGCCGCCGTCAGGGAAGCGGGCTACGAGGTCGCCGTCTGATCGAGCGACCGGGCGGGATCCCCGCCGGCGGGGTCGTCAAGGGCCGGACCGTGACCGTTCGACGGACCCCGTGGCGCGGGGAGCCCTTCGGCCGCCGGGCCGGGCCGTGAACCTCGAACCCTTTGTCTCCCTGAGAGATCCCCGTTTCCGAGGACCGGGAAATCACCACATGCCGGGACGGACGTCTCCCGTCCCGGCACCGCCCGCGTCACCCCCGACCTCGAGGCCGGGAGACCGTCACATGCTGGGACGGGTCGAGTCGGCCTCGTGGGTCATCTCCTCCAGGTGCTTCATGACCTCGTCCACCTTGACGACCCCCGGACGGTGGCGCCGGTGGCCGGCCCCGCCGATCTGCCAGGGACGCGGGCCGGTCAGCGGCCGGTATTCGACGCCGAGCGCGTCGAGGCGGCCCAGGTGCGTCTCCAGCCGGGCGTCGAACCCGTTCCCGGCCGAGCCCGACCAGGTGACCTCGGCCAGCGCGCACCCCCGGGGCCAGGCCCGGTAGTCCACCGCGCGCCCGTCGGGCATCCGCTCGCTCCACAGCTGGAACTGCGCCCCGAGCACGCGCTCCCGCTCCCCGGCCGTCCACGACTCGGGTGCCGGGGCGAAGGCCGCGACGTCCGAGACGGTGATCGCGTCGCCGATCGCCACGGGCTCCTGCTCGGAGGAGGCCTCGGCGTAGTCGAAGTACAGCGGGAAGACGGGGGTCTGCACCACGTCGTGCCCGGCGGCGGCGGCGCGCCTGGCCACCCCCTGCCCGCGCCAGGGCATCACGATCGTGTCGGGCCTGAGCGTGCCGCTGACGAACGCCTCGTCCCACACCACCGCCCTGCTGCCGCGCTCGGCCAGCTCGTCCGCCAGCCTGCGCAGGAACCAGGCGTGCAGGTCGCTCACGCTCTCCAGGCCCAGCTCCGCCTGGAACGCGACGATCTCGGGGGAGGCGGCCCAGTCGTCGAGCACGCATTCGTCCCCGCCGATGTGGATGTACGGGGTCTCGCCCAGCGCTCCCGTGATCTCCTCGATCACGCCGGTCAGGAAGTCGATCGTCTCCGGCAGCGGGGACAGGATCGCGGGAGAGATGCCCCAGCGGTCCAGCACCGTGAAGGGCTCGGGCCGGCGGCCGCCGGTGGCGCGGGCGTCGAACTCGGGGTAGGCGGCGAGGATCGCCGAGGCGTGTCCCGGCACGTCGATCTCGGGCACGACCGTCACGGCGCGGGCGCGGGCGTAGGCGCCGATCTCGGCGAGGTCCTCCAGCGTGTAGTAGCCGCCGTGCGGTACGTCGTCGAAGGCGATCTCCTCCCGGTAGTAGTTGGTGGCCGTGCGCGGGCGGTGCGCGCCCACCTCGTGCAGCCGGGGGTGTTCGCGGCTCTCGACCCGCCACCCCTGGTCGTCCACCAGGTGCAGGTGGAGGCGGTTCAGCTTGTGCGCCGCCATGATGTCGACCATCCTGAACACCTCGCGCTTGGGCATGAAGTGCCGCGCCACGTCCAGGTGCACCCCGCGCCAGGAGAACCGGGGCGCGTCCCGCACCTGGCCGAGGGGAACGCTCCAGCTCGCCCCCGTACCCGCCACCGCGCGGAACGCCGCCGCGGGCAGCAGCTGCCGCAGTGTCTGGCCCGCGTAGAAGGCTCCGGCCCGGTCTCCGGCCGCGATCCGTACGCCCCCGTCCGTCACGTCCAGGACGTACGACTCGGCTCCGAGCGAGGCGTCGGACTCCAGCGTGATCGTTCCCGCCTCACCGGGCCGCGGGTCGAGGACGGCGAGGGCGAGGCGTACGGCGTCGACCAGCTCGGCGGGGCCGGAGACGACGACTCCGTGGGGAAGGCCGAGGAAACCGCTGGCAGGCGTGAAAGCGGAGGGAAACGGCAGGAGGTCAGTCATGGCTTAAATCATGCCAAACCGCCAGAGAAATGAGCCCTCTACGCCGGCGATCCTGGACATGGGATCAAGAACCGCCCAAGTACAGCGAGGGAGAACCGGGGGAGGCCTCGCGCGCGGACATGCTGCTGCTCATGTTCCAAGCGTCCAGGCACCCGGCCCGCACACCGCTGGCGATCCTGGTGACGATATCGGTGGCGATCATGCTGGCCGCCGGGTGTTCCGCCACCGTCGAGCGCCCCCCGGACACGCCCTCGCCCACTCCCACGACGACCTCCTCCGCGATCAGGAGCGCCCAGGGCCCCGACGCCACCGCGGCGGAGAACGCCAGGGAGGGCGATCCCGGCTGGCGGGTGCGCCGGCGCGGTGCCGAGCACGAGATCGAGGGCTTCGCCGACCGGGTGAGCGTGCTGCCGGGACAGAGCTTCCGGCTGTACGTCTCGACCACCGCGGACCGCTACACCGCCAGGGCCTTCCGGATGGGCTGGTACGGCGGGGCCGGGGCCAGGCAGGTCTGGCGGGCGACCGGGCTGCCCGGCACGAGGCAGGCCCCACCCAGGACGATCGCCGCCACCGGAACGGTGACCGCCGCCCACTGGAAACCGGGCCCCGAGGTGGACACCTCGGGCTGGCCCGAGGGCTCCTACCTGATCCGGCTGGACGCCGCCACCGGGGGACGGCGCTACGTTCCCCTCACGGTCAGGTCCGCCTCCACCCGGGGACGCCTGGTCGTCGTCAACGCGGTCACCACCTGGCAGGCGTACAACGACTGGGGCGGCCGCAGCCTCTACAGGGGCCCCGGCGGCTTCGAGGACAGGTCCCGGGCGGTCAGCTTCGACCGCCCGTACGACACCTCGGGGGCGCGGCTCTTCCTGGACATGGAACGCGACGCCATCGAGCTCGCCGAGCGCCGGGGCCTGCCGCTCGCCTACGTCACGAGCGTGGACCTGGACCGCGACCCGCGCATTCTCGACGGGGCCAGGGGCCTGGTGTCACTGGGGCATGACGAGTACTGGTCGCCGGGCATGCGCCGCACCGTCGAGGCCGCCCGCGACCACGGCACCAACCTGGCCTTCCTCGGCGCCAACGCCGTCTACTGGCGGGTCCGCTTCGCCGCGACGCCCCTGGGCCCCCGCAGGCTGGTCGTCTGCCACAAGGACGCCGCCGAGGACGCCCGGACGGTCCTGTGGCGTGCCACCGGCAGGCCGGAGAGCTCGCTGACCGGCCCGATGTACGACTGCTTTCCCTCCGAGTCCGCCTACGTGGTCAGGCGTCCCGGCAACTGGATCTTCAAGGGGACCGGGGTGCGGCGCGGCACCACCTTCCCCGGGATGGTGGGCGTGGAGACCGACAGGGTCGGCGCGGGCGTGCCGCGCCCGATGGAGGTCCTGTCGGTCTCCCCGGTCGACTGCGGCGGTCGCGCCACGGTCGCGCACAGCGCCTACTACACCGTGCCGAGCGGGGCCGCCGTGTTCAGCTCGGGCACGATGCGCTGGGTGTGCGCGATGCGGGGCGCCCGCTGCGGCCACGGCGTCACGGAACGGGCCGGGGCCTTCGTCCGCAGGGCCACGGGGAACATCCTGCGCGCCTTCGCCGCGGGCCCGGCCGCGCGGCGCCACCCGGCGCGCGACAATCTCGAATCCCTGGGCCTGGACGGCCTAGGGGGCCACTGAGGCGCTCGCCGGGCCGCCCGGACTACTTCAGATACTGCTGCAGCCCGTTCGCCAGGGAGAGCGCGATCCTCTGCCGGAACGCCGCCTGCTGGAACTTGGCCGCCTCGGCGGGGTTCTTCATGTTGCCCGACTCGATGAAGATCTTGGGAACCGTGGAGAGGTTCAGGCCGCCGAGGTCGTTGCGGTAGTCGAGGGCGTCCCTGCCGATGTAGGTGGAGTACGACAGGCCGGTGCCGCGCCTGAAGGCGTTCCGCACGTCCAGGCCGAGCTTCCTGGAGGCCTTGACCACCGGGTCGACCGGGCCGCCGATCTTCTCCGGCATGATCACGTGGAAGCCGTGGTTGGCGGTGCTCGACCCGTCGGCGTGGACCGAGATCGCCGCGTCGGCCTTCGCCCTGTTGCCGATCGCGGCCCGTTGGGTGATGCACGGCCCGACGCCGGAGTTGCCGTCGCGGGTCAGCTTCACCGTCGCGCCGCGGCTCTTGAGGATCTTGGCCAGACGCTGCGAGACGTCCCAGGTGAAGGCCGCCTCGCTGTAGCCGTTCGCGGTGGCGGTGCCCGTGGTGTCGCAGGCCTTCCACTGGGTCAGGACGTTGACCTTCTTGTTGATCTCAGCGGGGTGGCGGTAGTTCTGCCCGTTGTGGCCGGGGTCGATGACCACGACCTTGCCGCTGAGCGGCTTGTCGGCCTGGGCGCCTCGGTCGCTTCGCTCCGAGGCGGGACTCGCCGCGGAGTCGCTCGCCGTGCCGGCCGCCGGGGCGTCGGCCGCCGGAGCCGCGGCCGTGCCGGCCGCGGGAGGGACGGGCCCGCGCTCCCGCGCGAGATCCGCGCCCGAGGTGGTGCCGCAGGCGGCGATGCCAAGGCCGCACAGGACCAAGGTCGCCGCGACTGCTTTACCGGTCATGCTCATCGCCCCCAAGAAACCCCAAGAAAGTCGTCAACCACCCAACTTACGTGTACCGGAGGCGTGACTCAGCCGTTGTCGCGATATGTGCCTGTCTGTCACCAGGCGTGCTCGCCGACCTCCTGCTTCTGCAGGAGTGAGGCGAGCTCCCTGGCGTCCTCGGCGTCCAGGCCGAGGACCACGCGCGGCCGTCCCCACGGGTGGTCGATCGAATGGGCCACGTAGCTGGCCACGGACTCTGCCCCGGCATCGCCGTTGCGGCCCCGGGCGGCCCGCCAGTGCGCCCATGCCCGCTCAAGCTCGGCGGCGGCCCGCTGGGCGCATGACACCAGTTCCGGATCACGCATTGTTACCCCCCTCGTCTTGACCGGAGTCAACACCGGCGACGCGCCGCCGTTCACGATGTTGACCTGTTCTTGGGGAGGTCATGGAGCCTGCCTGGGCGCGCTGTAACGCTCCAGGCAGGCTCCTTAGCGTTCTGCGGGGCTCGTGCTGTTCCGTACGACCAGCTGGGGCGCGACCTGGCGCAGGCGTGAGGCCTTGCCGGGGTCGCCGATCCGGTCGTTCAGCAGCGCGGCGGCGGAGCGGCCCATGGCGCGGCGCGGCTGGTCCACGGTGGTCAGCGAGATCGGCTGGGTCCCCACGCGGTGGATGTTGTCGTACCCGACCACGGACAGGTCCTCGGGCACCCGCAGACCCAGGTTGGCCGCCGCGGAGAGCACGCCCATGGCCACCCTGTCGTTGGCGGCGAAGATCGCTGTGGGCCGGGGGTCACGCGTGAGCAGGCTGTGCGCAGCCCTGGCGCCGCCCTCCTCGCTGGACTCGCCCTCCTCGACCATGATGTACGGAGCCAGGGAGTGCCTGCGCATCGCGACCAGGTAGCCCTCGCACCGGAAGCGCCCGGAGGAGATGCCGGCGGCCTCGATGTGGGCGACCCTGCGGTGACCGAGCTCCACGAGGTGGTCGACGGCCAGGCGGGCGCCGAGCTGGTCGTCGTCGACGACGATGTCCACGCCGCCGAGGTCGATGTCGCGCTCGCCCACCACCACGGTCGGCGTGTAGCCGGTGGCCTCGATGAGCGTCCCGCTGGTGGGCGCGATGCCGAGCAGGACGAGACCGTCGACGCGCAGTTCGAGGAACGCCTCGACCGCCTCGTCCTCGAAGGCGGGGTCCCACTGGCTGTTGCCGATGAGAAGCCTCAGCCCGTCGCCGTGCAGGCTCTCCTGCAGGCCGTCCAGGAACTCCGCGTAGAACGGGTTGTGCAGGTCGGCGACGAGCGCCCCGACCAGGTGGGTACGGCCCTCGACAAGGCTGCGCGCGACCGCGTTGGGCCGGTAGCCGAGGTCTCTGGCCGCCTGGAGCACGGCCTGCCTGCGATGTTCGCTGACGTGGGGCGATCCGCGCAGGACGAGCGAGACCAGTGATTTGGAGACACCGGCTCGTTCTGCCACGTTGCGGATCGTGGGTCTCGGGCGTGGCCCGCCGCCCCCGTCGGACAGGACGGGTTCGGCGAACCCGCGGGCTCGGGTGACGGTGGTGTTGACCGGCGGTCCTGACATGGCTCTCCCCCGCGATGGTGGATGGGCACCTGTCACTCAAAACGATCGAGTTCCGAATGGGGTACGGCTTGCGCGGAAGGGAACTCCGATCTTGACCAAGCCGCCGGGCGGATCGGCTCCGATAGTCTTCACGGTGTGAGGTCGACATCCGGAGCCGCCGAACGGGCGAAGCCCGCGGCGGGCGTCGCGCGACCGGCGCGGCGCAGGCTCAGCGTCGACCGGCGCCGCGAGGAGCTCATGGCGGCGGCCCTGGAGCTGTTCAGCAGGCGCGACGCCGAATACGTGTCGATCGACGACGTGGCCTCAGAGGCCGGCGCGTCGCGAGCCCTGGTCTACCACTACTTCGGCGGCAAGCAGGAGCTCTACGTCGCCGCGCTGAAGAGCGCCGCGGCCCAGCTGGAGGCCAGGCTCAGACCCCAGGGAGGCGGACGCCCGCTGGACGAGCTGGCCGGAGGCCTCACCCGATACTTCGACTTCGTCGAGGAGCACGCGGCGGGCTTCGCCGCGCTGCTCAAGGGCGGTCCCGCCAATCGCAGCGGCGAGATCGGGGAGGTCGTCGACTCGGTCAGGCACCGGCTGCTCAGGCTGATCATGAAGCAGCTGCGGGTCGAGGAGCCGGGGTCCGTGCTCCGGGTCACGCTGCGCTCGTGGATCGCCTCCGTCGAGACCGCGGGCCTCGACTGGCTGGAACGCCGCGACATCGAGCGACCGGCGCTGGAGCGGATGCTGATCGGTCAGATGGTGGCGCTGCTCGGCGTGGCGGCCGAGCACGACGCGCAAGTCGGCGAGTTGCTGGACAACCTGGTCGGAGACCAGGCGAGCCACCTCGCGGACCGGGAGAGATCCGGGGCGGGCGGCTGAGCCCTCGGGCACCGCTGAGCCGTTCGTGGACACGCGCCCGGCCGTCCGGGACACCCGCGCGGGTCGTTCGAAGCAGGCGCTTCAAGGGCGCCCGTGTGGACTGTTCAGAGCACGTGCCGTCGTTCGAGGCGCCTGCGCGGGCTGTTCGCCGGGTGTGCGCCGGCCGTTCGGAGCACGTGCCGGAGGGCGGGACACGTGCTGGGGCGGCGCCGGGCGGGCGACGCCGCTCCCCACAAACCCGTGTGGCCTACACGCTCAAAGGGTGAGCGCGCACCAATCCCCCTAGGTCAGTGACGGCCCCCGTTTTACTCTGAGCGCTGCTGCGGAATCCCCGCGAGCAGTGCGCGAACCTCAGTCTCCCGGTACCGGCGGTGTCCACCCAGGGTGCGGATGGACGTCAACTTGCCCGCCTTCGCCCACCGGGTCACGGTCTTGGGATCGACGCGGAACATGGTTGCGACCTCCGCCGGGGTGAGCAGCGGCTCTGCCTCGGGTGTACGAGCTGACATTTGTGCGGCCTCTCCTCCATGTGGACCGGCGACAGCGATCCTGCGACTTGACGCTTGTCACGGATGTCCGCCTATGGCCCTTGCGTGCGGCTGTTTGGGCCATATGCGGCATCACCCGATGTGACCATACAGCCACGTAGAGCGATTGGCGAGCCTTTGAGCGACTCATCTCTCTTGTGCACGTGTTGTTGTCACGCTCGGTGATTCTAGCGACACGTTTCGTGGTATCGCAGTGAAAACGGCAAACTACTCAGTTCGTAGGTGCATCCCCGGTCATCGACGGACCTACTTACGCAGGTCGGAGGGATGATTTGCGACTCAGTTTGCTGATTCGAGAAGTTGTATTGATCGCCAGCGGAGGATGACGCGCTGGTACATGGCGAACGCCAGTTCTTCCTCGCCTTTTTCCAGACCTGTCAGCGCCGCCGCGAGCTCCGCCACGGATTCGTCGGCCTGGAGAGTCTCGTCGTCCATGAGGTTGACGATGCCGCCGTAGTCGAGCTCGACCAGCGAATGCGGGTGAAACTCCTCCAGCCAGCGTGCCACGTCCTCGACCTCGGCGGTGACCGAGACCTCGCCGACCTGCCTCCTGATGATCTGCAGGGCGCGGGCGCTGCGGCGCCTGGCGTGGGCCATGGACGTGACGTAGATCAGGTTGCGCGTGGTGGTCGTACCCGCCTGGCCCTCGCCGCCGTCGATGACCAGCCAGCGCTCGTTGCCGTCGAAGGGGACGAACCACGAGGTGGGAACGTGCCATGTGGAGCCGCGGATGTGCGTGCGCAGCGCGGCGGAGTCGGTGCGGCGCTTGAACCGGTCGAAGTCGTCGGCCGTCTGTTCCGCGACGGCGGGCGGGACGAAACGCTCCAGCAGCTTGGGCGGGGTCGACCCGCGAAAGCGTGAGAAGGCGATCCAGGACCTCAGCCTGCTCTGCCACGGGCAGACGTACAGGACCTCCTCCACGCGCCTCAGATAGGCGTTGGGGCTCTCCTGGACGGGTGCCGGAGCCGGCGGCACCCCGAGGAGGCGTCGCACCGCCTCGCCGTGTTCGGCGTGGAGGGCGCTCGCTCGGCGCGGTCGGTCGGCCGCCTCGGCGTAGGCGGCCCACGAGACGCGTTCCGCCGGGGCGAACGCGACCAGCGGTTCGTAGACGCGGAGGTACGCGGCGTAGGGCAGCACGACCGCATCGTGTCACGAAGGACCGGCCGTTGTCCGTAGCGGGCCCGCTTCCGAGGGGGGCGTCTCGGTCACTGAGATGGGACGTTCCCGCACGTCGTCCCCATTAAGGACTTGTGGTTACGCTGAGGGTGATCTCCGCCGCGACGGTGCGGCGGGAATGAACGACTGGGAGTCACCACAGTGACCGACGTCTTCGGGCTGTCCCACAAGGACGCGGGCCCGGCAACCGGCCAGGCGAGGCACGAACAGGTCGTCTTCTGCTCCGACGAGCGCAGCGGCCTCCGCGCGATCATCGCCATCCACAACACCGCCCTGGGCCCAGGCCTGGGCGGCACCAGGTTCTATCCCTACGAGAGCGAGCAGGCCGCGCTGGCGGACGTGCTGAACCTCTCGCGGGCGATGGCCTACAAGAACGCCCTGGCGGGGCTCGACCTCGGTGGCGGCAAGGCCGTCATCATCGGCGACCCGGCGACGGACAAGAGCGAGGCGCTGCTGCGCGCCTACGGCAGGTTCGTCCAGTCGCTCGGAGGCCGCTACTACACGGCGTGCGACGTGGGCACCTTCAGCGAGGACATGGACATCGTGGCCCGCGAGTGCTCCTACGTGACCGGTCGCACGCTGGCCAACGGCGGGGCCGGCGACTCGTCGATCCTGACCGCCCTAGGCGTGTTCCAGGGCATGCGCGCCGCCGCCGAGCACGTGTACGGGACGCCGACGCTGCGCGGCAGGCGCGTCGGAGTCGAGGGTGTGGGCAAGGTCGGCCACCGCCTGGTCGGCCATCTGATCGAGGACGGCGCGGAGGTCGTGGTCTGCGACGTGAGTGAGCAAGCCGTGGAGCGGCTGCGGCGGATCCACCCTCAGATCGAGGTCGTCGCCGACCGGCTGGAGATCACCGCCGCCGACATCGACGTCTACGCGCCGTGCGCCCTCGGCGGGGCGCTGGACGACGAGACGGTGGCCCGCCTGCGCGCCACGATCGTCTGCGGCGGGGCCAACAACCAGCTGGCCCACCCCGGCGTGGAGAAGCAGCTCGCCGACCGCGGGATCCTCTACGCGCCCGACTACGTGGTCAACTCCGGCGGGGTCATCCAGGTCGCGGATGAGATCGGGGGGTTCAACATGGAGCGGGCGCAGGCAAAGGCCACCCAGATCTACGACACGACTCTCAAGATCTTCTCCAGTGCGGCGGAGGATGGCGTCCCCCCGGCCGTCGCAGCCGATAGGCTGGCTGAGCGCAGAATGTCGGAAGTCGGGCGAATTAGGGGCATTTGGCTGGGCCACTAGCCCCACACGCCCATACGACGTACCGAGCCGGGCGTAAAACGGGTACGGTTGTAGGCGAACGAGAGCTGACGCCTCAAGTCAGGTGGCGTCAGTGCGTGGTGCGTTAGCGACGAGGGGTCGGGCACGACCCCACACGAGGGGGTCGAGCCAATGGGGCGCGGCCGAGCAAAGGCCAAGCAGGTCAAGGTTGCTCGCCAGCTGAAGTACAACAGCGGTGGCACTGATCTTGAGCGTCTGCGCGACGAGCTCGGAGTCAGAGACGACTCCAACCACAATGACGACTCCAACGACGCCTACGACGAGCTGGCGGATCGGTACGCCGATTACGCCGATGACTTCGGCTCCGGAGACGACCGCGACGACGGGACATCCGGCCGCCGCTAGGCGGATTTCAGGTTGACGTGAGCAGGGCACCCGGCGGTGAGCACAAGCAGCCGGGTGTTCTTCTCGCTGTGAGTCGACGATATTCAGCGCTCCGGTGGTCCGGAGCGCTTTTCGCCGTGCCCACCCCGTATCCGGCGCCGTCCCTCCCGGCCGGTGGCACCGGCCGGGAGGGACGAGGACCGCGCGTGGATCCTCCCCGCGGCGAATTACGGATGGGTCAGCGGAAACGCGCCTGGCCCGAGCCCTCGACGATCTCGCCGAGCACCCAGGCGGGGAGGCTCCGCTCGCCGAGCAGCGCCAGGGCGGGCTCCACGGCCTCGGCGGGGACGACCGCGGCCATGCCCACGCCCATGTTGAACGTCCGGTCCATGTCGGCCTGGGCCACCCCGCCGTGCCCCGCGAGCAGCTCGAAGACGGCGGGCGGGGTCCATGAGGAGCGGTCGAGCAGCGCGTCCAGCCCGGGGGGCAGCGAGCGGGACAGGTTGGCCGCCAGGCCGCCGCCCGTGATGTGGGCGTACGCGTGGACGTCGACCGCGCGGGCCAGCTCCAGGCAGTCGAGCGAGTAAATCCTGGTCGGCTCCAGAAGCTCCTCGCCCAGCGTCCGCCCCAGCTCGGGCAGCTCGGTCTCCAGCGACAGCCCGGCCCGGTCGATGATGTGCCTGACCAGCGAGTAGCCGTTGGAGTGCACGCCCGAGGAGGCCAGCGCGAGGACCACGTCGCCCGCCCGGACCCTGTCGCGGCCGAGCATCCTGTCGGCCTCCACCACCCCGGTGGCGGCGCCCGCGAGGTCGTACTCGCCGGCGTCCATGGCCCCGGGGTGCTCGGCGGTCTCCCCGCCGACCAGGGCGCAGCCCGCCAGGCGGCAGCCCTCGGCAACGCCGCCCACGATCTCCGCGATCCGCTCGGGGACCACCTTGCCGCAGGCGATGTAGTCGGTCATGAACAGAGGCTCGGCGCCGCAGACCACCAGGTCGTCGACGACCATGCCGACCAGGTCGATCCCGATCGTGTCGTGCTTGTCCAGTCGCTGGGCCAGCATGACCTTGGTGCCGACGCCGTCGGTCGACGTGGTGAGCAGCGGACGCCTGTACGACAGCAGGGCCGAGGCGTCGAAGAGGCCGGCGAAACCGCTGGCGTCGTCCACGACCTCGGGCCTGCGCGCCCGCGCGACCTTCGACTTCATCAGCTCGACGGCGCGCTCGCCCGCGTCGATGTCCACTCCGGCGGCGGCGTAGCTGGTCATGAGGCCTCTCTCTGCGCGCCCGGCCCGCTCAACGCTTGGCCTCCAGCACGTACTTGCCCACGTTGTCCTGGTCGATCGGGATCGGGTACTCGCCGTCGAAACAGGCGCGGCAGAGCCGGTCGGCGGGGATCGTGGTGGCCGCGGTCAGGCCCTCCAGCGAGATGTATCCGAGCGAGTCGGCGCCGAGCGAGGCGCGGATCTCCTCCACGCTGAGCGAACCGGCGATCAGTTCGGCCCGGGTGGCGAAGTCGATGCCGTAGAAGCACGGCCAGCTGACCGGCGGGGAGGAGATCCGGACGTGCACCTCCAGGGCGCCCGCCTCGCGCAGCATCTTGACGATCGCCCGCTGCGTGTTGCCCCGCACGATCGAGTCGTCCACGACCACCAGGCGCTTGCCCGCGACGACCTCCTTCAGCGGGTTGAGCTTCAGCCGGATACCCAGCTGGCGGATCGTCTGGGAGGGCTGGATGAAGGTCCGGCCCACGTAGGAATTCTTGACCAGACCTTGACCGTAGGGGATCCCGCTCTCCTCGGCGTAGCCGACGGCGGCGGGGGTGCCCGACTCGGGGGTCGGGATGACCAGGTCGGCCTCGACCGGGTGCTCGCGGGCCAGCACGCGGCCGACCTCGACGCGCGTGGTCTGCACGCCGCGCCCGGCGATCGTGGTGTCGGGGCGGGCGAGGTAGACGTACTCGAACAGGCAGCCCTTGGGCTCGGCGAGCGCGAACCTGCGAGAACGCACGCCGCGCTCGTCGATGGTGATCAGCTCGCCCGGCTCGATCTCGCGGACGAACGTGGCGCCCACGATGTCCAGCGCCGCGGTCTCCGAGGCGACCACCCAGCCGCGCTCCAGGCGTCCCAGGACCAGCGGGCGGACGCCCTGCGGGTCGCGGGCCGCGTAGAGGGTCTTCTCGTCCATGAAGACGAGCGAGTAGGCGCCCCTGACCTGCGGAAGCAACTCGGCGGCCGCGTCGTCGATGGGCTGGCTGCGGTCCTGGGCCAGGAGGGTCGTCAGCACCTCGGTGTCGGTGGTCGCCCGGGTGGACCCGGGGGCCAGACGCCTGGACAGCTCCGGGGTGTTGATCAGGTTTCCGTTGTGGGCGAGCGCGAGCCCGCCGGACTCGGTCGAGCTCAGTGTCGGCTGCGCGTTCTCCCAGACGCTCGATCCGGTCGTCGAGTAGCGGCAGTGACCGATCGCCAGGTGGCCGCGGAGGGTCCCGAGCACGGACTCGTCGAAGACCTGGGCCACCAGGCCCATGTCCTTGTAGACGAGGATCCTGCTGCCCTCGCTGACCGCGATGCCCGCGGATTCCTGACCGCGGTGCTGCAACGCGTACAGCCCGTAGTAGGTGAGTTTGGAGACTTCTTCCCCAGGGGCCCAGACCCCGAAGACGCCACATGCGTCCTTCGGAGGCAGGTCGTGGGGGTCAAGGTCATGGCTCAGATGGCCGTCGCCCTTCAGCACATGCTTCATTCTAGGTCGGCTTCTTCCCTGCTCGCACCCAGGGTCCGTTCCGTGGCATGTCGCACCCTGACCGAACGATCATCGGTGTTTTGCCGTGTCAGCCTGTTTCGCCGGTGGTCCACAGGGGAGTGTGAGATATCCGGCATGCCCGAGCGTCGGGAGAAGAGACGTGACAACACCTGAGGACCCGAACCGGCCCGGCCCGCGGCGAGTGCCGCGGGACAGGCGCTCCGACCGGGAAGAGTCCGGTTCGGAGGAGCCGCCGGGCACCTCCGAGGAGTCGGCCGCCGGTGGCGAGCACGAGCCCGGGCCCGAGCCCGTCACCCCGGAACCGGCCGCCTGGCCCGTCCCTCCCTCGAACGAGCCACCCACGTGGAGGCAGCCCCCGGCCCCGGCGGGTGAGTCCGGGCCTTCAGGCGGCACCGGGGCCCCCGGTGCCGCCGAGCCTTCGGGTCCCGCCGAGCCTTCGGGTCCCGCCGAGCCTTCCGGCAGGACCGAGCCGACCGGGTGGACGGAGATCCCCGGCAGGGCCGAGTCGCCGGGCTGGGAGGCCGGAGAGGGCCCCGTGTGGGGGTCGGGGGCCTCGACGCCCCGGACGCCGCCGACCCCGGAGCCGTGGGAGGAGCCGGATCCCGAGACACCCGTGCCCGAGCCCGGCGAGGTCCCGGCCCGGCCGCCGTCCTCCGTTCCCGCCGAACCGCAGGTTCCGCCGCATCCGGACACGCCGTCCGCGCCGGAGATCCCCGAGCCCGACCAGGCGGGCGGCCCGTCGTCCGAGAGAACGCCCGAGGGGACGCCTGAGGGGACCGGGGAGCCCGAGGGGCAGCCCTACACGGTGCCCGGCACCACGCCGTCCGCCTACCCCGGCTGGGAGAGCGCCTCGGAGACCCCCGGCGAGCCCGGGGCGGAGCACCCCGGGACGCCCGCCGCCCCCACCCCGCCCTCGCGCTACGAGCCGTCGGAGCCCTCCGAGGAGCCGGGGGCTCCGCAGCGGCCCGCCGAGCCCGCCGGTGGCCAGGCGGACCGGCCGCCCGCCCCGGGCACCCCGGGAGCGGCCCAGCCGGGTTACGGGCAGCCGGGTTACGGGGAGCAGCCGAGATACGGGGAGGCACAGCAGGCCGGGCAGCCCTACGGCGGTCCGGGAGCGCAGCCGTCGCCCGCCCCCTCCCAGCCGCCCCAGGGCGGCACGCCGTACCCGGCACCGCCGGCCTATCCGTACGCCACGCCCTATCCGGCGTATCCGGATGAGGGCCGCCGGTCCGGCGGGGGGCTGGGCACCGCCGCGCTCGTGCTCGGGATCGTCGCGATCCTGTCGCTCGTCGTCTGCGGCCTCGGCGTGCCGGTGGCGCTCGTCGGCCTGATCGTCGGCATCGTCGCGCTCGTCAAGAAGTCCAGGACGGGCCGCGCCTGGGTGGGGATCGCGCTGAGCCTCCTCACTCTGCTGATCGCCGCGGTGTTCCTGAGCTGGCTCTACAACAGGGTCGGCGACTGCATGAACCTGCCGCCCGAGCTCCAGCGGCGCTGTGTCGAGGAGAGGTTCGGCGTCCAGATCTCGCCCGCCCCGTAAAGGCGGACGGGGCTCACGGCCGTGCCCGGGGCGGTTGTCGGATGGAGCTCACGACCGTGCCCGGGGCGGCTGTCGGATGGAGCTCACGACGTGCCCGGGGCGGCTGTCGGACGGGGCCCGGGCCCTGCCAGGGGCGGCTATCGGAGAGGCAGGTGGCCGGACAGGTCGGCGCGGGCCCCGCTCGCCGCGATCTTCCCGGCGGCCATCGCCTCGGACCAGGTCAGGCCGCCGGTGGCGAGTTCCAGCCAGGTGCGCGCGTCGGTCTCCACCACGTTGGGAGGGGTGCCCCGGGTGTGACGGGGTCCCTCCACGCACTGCACCGCCGCGTAGGGCGGGACCCGGACCTCGACGGTCCTGCCCGGGGCCGCCGTCGCCAGCTCGTCCAGCAGGTGCCGTACGGCGAAGCGGGTGATCTCCCGTTCCGGGCGGACACCCCGTTCGAAGGCTCGCAGGACCACGCTCACGCAGGCGCCCAGCAGCGCCGCGAGCCCTCCGGGCCCGTCGTAGGGCGGCTCGTCGAGAGCGCTCAGCTGGGTGTCGAGGGCGGCGCGGACCTTGGCTGCGTCGGGCTTGTGAGGTGGCACGCCCTCCATGATGCCCGCCGGAGTCCCGCCTCCGGACGGTGTGACGCCCGTACGAGCGCCACGAGCCCTGCGGGGCGGCCGGTTCAGGCGGTGCGGGGCCGTCACGAGCGGCTCGTCCGGACGGTGCGAAGCCGACTCGTCCCGACGGTGCGACGCCGTCACGAGCGGCTTGTCCGGACGGTGCGACGCCGTCACGAGCGGCTTGTCGGAGCGTGCGATACCCATCCGAACAGCTCATTCGGGTAAACGGTTCATCATCCAGGCAAACGTCGTTCACCTCCGGTTCGGCTGGCGCACGTAGCCTCCGGGCCGGAAGACCTCGCCCCTTTTTGGAGGACCCTGTGGCGAACACGTCGCCGCGCCGACTGCTCCCCCTGCTCACGAGCCCTCACAAGGGTGGACGCAGCGCGCTCACCTGCCGGTTCCGCTGCGGTGACCAGTGCGCCCACGATGTAGTGAACACCAGCGAAAACACCTATTTCGGCGACGTGGTCGCCGAGGCGATGACCCGCCGCGGCATGCTGCGCGCCGGTGCCCTGGGCGCCATCGTCGCCGGGGTCGGGCTCGGTACGGCGGTGCCCGCCCTCGCCGACCCTGACGTGGACGCGAACACCTTCGGCGGGGGTCACGGCCCCGGCCACGGTCCCGGCCAGAAGAACGGCCTCCGCTTCACCGCCATCGCGCCGAACACCGACGACAAGGTGACGGTCCCCTCCGGCTACCTGTCGGCGGCCGTGGTGCGCTGGGGCGACCCGGTCCTGCCCGGTGCCCCCGCGTTCGACTTCGAGAACCAGACGGCCGCCGCGCAGGCCAAGCAGTTCGGCTACAACTGCGACTACGTCACCCTGTTCCCGATGGGGCAGCACCGGGGTCTGCTCTGGGTCAACCACGAGTACACCGACGAGAACCTGATGTTCCGCGGTTACAAGGACGGCACCTCCGCGACGGAGGAGCAGATCAAGATCGCACTGGCCGCCCACGGCGGCTCGGTGGTCGAGATCGAGCGGGTGGGCGGGTCCGGCCAGTGGAAGCTGGTCACCCGGGGCTCCCGTCGCTACAACCGTCGCATCACCGTGCACACCCCCATGAAGTTCACGGGCCCGGCGGCCGGAAGCGACCTGCTGAAGACCGCCGCCGACCCCAAGGGCACCACGCCGATCGGCATGCTGAACAACTGCGCGGGCGGCACCACGCCGTGGGGCACGGTGCTCAGCGGCGAGGAGAACTTCAACCAGTACTTCGTCAACGGCAACGGCGTGCCCGAGGCGCAGAAGCCGTACCTCACCCGGTACGGGGTAAGCGCCACGACGGGCATCCCGAGCGGCAACCGCCGGTTCGACCGGGTCGAGGAGCGTTTCGACCTGGCCAAGCACCCGAACGAGATCAACCGCACCGGCTGGATCGTGGAGATCGACCCGTTCGACCCCGACTCCACCCCGATCAAGCGCACCGCCCTGGGCAGGCTGGCCCACGAGGGTGCCACCACCTCCCTGGCCGCCGACGGCCGGGTGGTGGCCTACATGGGCGACGACTCCCGGTTCGAGTACGTCTACAAGTTCGTCTCCCGGCAGCGCTACATCCGGGGCTTCGACCGGCACAACCGGACCCTGCTGGACGACGGCACCCTCTATGTGGCGAAGTTCACCGGCGACAGCCCGGCCACCGAGATCGACGGCACCGGCAAGCTCCCCGCCGACGGGCAGTTCGACGGCTCGGGCGAGTGGATCCCGCTGGTCACCGGCAAGGTCTCGCACGTCCCGGGGATGACGGCCGCGGAGGTGCTCGTCTACACGCGTACGGCGGCCGACAAGGTCGGGGCGACCAAGATGGACCGTCCCGAGGACGTGGAGCGCAACCCCGTCACCGGCGGTGTCTATGTGGCCCTGACCAACAACACCAACCGGACCCCGGCCCAGGTGGACGAGGCCAACCCGCGTCCGGCCAACAAGCACGGGCACGTCCTGGAGATCGTCGAGCGGCGCAACGACGCCGGGGCCACGACCTTCGCCTGGTCCCTGCCCCTGGTCTGCGGTGACCCGGCCGACCCGGCGACCTACTTCGCGGGGTTCGACAAGACCAAGGTCTCGGCGATCTCCTGCCCGGACAACGTCGCCTTCGACGCCGACGGCAACCTCTGGATCTCCACCGACGGCAGCCAGCTCGGCGCCCACGACGGCCTGTTCGCCATGCCGGTCCGCGGTCCCGAGCGCGGCCACCTGAAGCAGTTCCTGAGCGTGCCGGTCGGCGCGGAGACCTGCGGCCCGCTGGTCAGCGCGGACCAGCGCAGCGTCTTCGTGGCCGTCCAGCACCCCGGCGAGACCACCGGCGCCACCCCCGAGGCCCCCACCAGCCACTGGCCCGACGGCGGCGCCTCCCAGCCCCGCCCCTCCGTCGTGGTCGCCTGGCACGCGAAGGGCGGCAAGATCGGTTCCTGATCCGGCCCGCTTCCGGCACCGGCCCGCGCCGCCTCGGGGGCGACGCGGGCCGGGTCCTGATCCGCCCGTCGGCTCGCACCGGCTTCCGGCACCGGCTCGCGTCCTCCCCGTGGGGGCGCGAGCCGGTGCCTCTCCGCGTTCGGGGCCCCTAGCCCACCGGTACGGTCGGACGATCCTCGGCGGCCACCGGCGGGTCCGCGGCCCGGGTGGCCCGTAGTGACAGCAGGCTGACCGGCACGCCCACCAGCACGATGGCCGCGGCGACGACCAGCGTGTACCGGTACGCGTCCAGGAAGGCGGTCAGCTGCCCGGCGCCCTCCGCCAGGAGCGAGGACTGCCGCGCGTTCAGGATCGCCCCCAGGACCGTGATCCCGAGCAGGCCGAATACCTCGCGCGAGACGTTCAGCACTCCCGAGGCGACTCCCGTCCTGCCCGCCGGGAGCGCGCCGATGATCGCCGTGGTGAGCGGCACCAGCATGCCGCCGCCCAGCCCGTAGACCAGGAACCACGGCAGCAGGTCGCCGAACGACCCGCCCTCCCCGACGAACGAGATCCCGAACACCGACACGGTCATCAGCAGGAGCCCGGCCGCCACGGTCCGCGCGGTTCCCAGGGCCCTGTCCAGCCTCGGGGCGAAGGCGGCGGTGGCGGCCATCACCAGCGCCATCGGCACGAACGCCGCCCCGGCCTCGATCGGCGAGAAGCCCAGCGCGTTCTGCAGGTACAGCGCGGTGAAGAAGTAGATGCCGAACACCCCGAAGGACCACAGGCCCATCGACAGCGTGCCCCCGCTGAACACCCGCGACCTGAACAGCGACAGGTCGATCATCGGCTCCCGGCTCCGGCGCTCGATCGTCACGAAGGCAAGCGCCGACACGGCCGCGATCCCGAAGGCGCCCAGGATCTCCGGCGAGGTCCATCCGGCCCCCGCGCCCTCGATGAGCGCGTACGTCAGCGCGAACAGCGTCAGGCTCGACGTCACCAGGCCCGGGACGTCGAGGCCGCGCCGTACCGTCTCCTGGGGGACCGTCCTGATCGCCCAGAGTCCGAGGCCGAGTGTCACGACCCCGATCGGCACGTTGATCAGGTAGATCCAGCCCCAGTGCCAGCGCTCGCTGATCAGCCCGCCGGTCAGCGGCCCGAGGGCGAGGGCCAGCGCGCCGACCGCGCTCCACAGGCCGACCGCCGTCGCGCGTTCCCTGGCGTCGGGGAAGATCGAGGTGAGCAGCGCCAGCGCCGTGGGGGTGAGGAGCGCCGCCCCCACGCCCTGCACCGCCCTGGTGGCGATCAGCACGCCGCCGTCGGTGGCCATCCCGGCCGCGAACGACGCCGCGGTGAACACGACGAGGCCGGCCAGGAAGACGCGCCGCCGCCCGAAGACGTCGGCCAGGCGTCCCCCGACGAGCATCAACCCGGCGAACACCAGGATGTAGCCGCTCACGATCCATTCCAGGCCGGAGATGCTCAGCCCGAGATCACGCTGGATCGTGGGCAGCGCCACGTTCACCACGTTGTTGTCGAGATACGTCATGAAGGTGGCCAGCGAGATCGCTCCCAGCGCCCACCACCTGCGGGTGTCCGTCATTCCCCGTCCTCTACGTTGTACTTATACGTCGTACATGTACGGTGAACAGTGGAACCCGTACGGCGTATAGTTGTCAAGCGTGATGGGGAAACTGACCCGCGAGGCGGTCGTCGAGCAGGCGCTGGAGATCGGCGACGCCGAGGGATTGTCGGCGGTGACCATCCGGAGGCTCGCCCAGGAGCTGGGCGTCACCCCGATGGCGCTCTACTGGCACTTCAAGAACAAGGATCAGCTGACCGTCGGCATGGCGGGCCACCTGATCGAGGGCTTCGTGATCGAGGGGGGCTACACGGGCCCGTGGCAGGAGGGGCTCAGGGAACTCGTCGCGGGCCTGGTCAGGGTGCTCCGGCGCCACCCGTGCGCGGCGGACGTGCTGGGCGCGGTGGACCAGATGGAGGTGCCCGTCTTCCTGGCGGTCTGGGACACGGCCCTCGGTCTCGCCAAGCGCGGCGGGTTCTCGCGCGACGAGAGCTGCATGATCTCCCAGTACCTGCTCAGTGGCGCGATCGCGCTGGCGGCGGGCCCGGGGCGGCACTGCCCTCCCGGGATCTCCGAGCGGGAGGCGGCCGAGCGGACGCGTCTCAAGCGGCTCAGGCTCCAGTCGCTGCCGCCGGACGTCTACCCGCACATCGTGGAGATGGCCGCGCCCCTCTCAGAGGGCGGTGCCCCCGATCTCTACGACACCTTCGGCGTCGACCTCCTCATGGCCGGCATCGAGGCGCTGGCCGCCCGCTCAGGGGGCCGCTGACCCCGCGCGTCCCGGGCGGCGGGGCCGGGCGAGGGCGGCCGTCAGGGCGCCCGTGAGCGCGACGGCGAACAGGACGGCGTAGGTCCTCTGGAAGCCGGTCATCAGGTGCTCGACGGCGACGGGGGAGACGCGCGACAGCGTGCCCGCGTACACCTGGCCGCGCAGTTCGGCGCTGACCGAGCCGGTCAGGACGCTGAGCGTGAGGGCGACGCTCAGCACGATCCCGGCATTCATGATCATGAGCCGGAAGCCGTTCACCACGCCCAGGCTCCCGGGGGGCAGGGCGGACATGACCTGGGTCGTGTTGCCGGTCAGGAAGGTGCCGCTGCCGCAGCCGCACAGGAACAGGCCCACCGCGATGATCCAGTACGGCGTGGCGGGATCGGTGTTCAGCAGCAGGACGCCCAGCCCACTCGCGCTCATCAGGGCGCCGCCCACCGACAGCGCGTACGGCCTGACCCGGCGGCCGAGGGCGCCGGCGATCGGGGAGGCGAGGGCCATGCCGATCGGGACGGGGAGCACGCCCAGGGCCGCGGTGACGGCGTCCACGCCCCTGGCGGCCTGGAAGTAGAGGGCGACCAGCAGGATCAGCGCGGAGCGCGCCAGCGCGTTGCAGAAAGAGGCGAGGTTGGCGAAGGCCAGCATGCGCTCGCCGAACAGCCGCACGTCGAGCACGGGATGCGACGCCCGGCGCTCCACCACGACCAGCACCGGCACCAGCACCACCGCGATCGCCGCGCCGACGATCACCACGGGGCTCGACAGGCCGCGCGATCCCGCCTCGGACAGCGCGATCAGGGCCGCGGAGAGGGCGGCGAACACGATCAGGTTGCCGAGCGCGTCCACCGGCCGGCGCGCTCCCCGCGGGACGCGGCGCAGCGTGAACGCGCCCCAGGTGAGGGCGATCAACCCCGCGGGCACGTTCATCCAGAAGATCCACTGCCAGCCCGCGGTCTCGGCGATGAGTCCGCCCAGGGTGGGGCCGGCGAGCTGGGCGATCGAGAGGGTGCCGATGTAGACGCCCATGCCCTGGCTGAGCCGGTCGGGAGGGAAGGCGTCGGTGATGATCACGGTGCCGTTGGCGAGGATCATCGCGGCACCGACCGCCTGCACCGCGCGCATCGCGATCAGGAACCAGATGTCCGGCGAGAGCCCGGCCAGCAGCGATCCCGTGGTGAACAGGACGAATCCCGCCAGGTAGATCTCCCGGCGTCCGAGCAGGTCGGCCACCCGGCCGAAGAACACCAGCGTCGCGGTGTTGACGAGCAGGAAGGCGAGCAGGACCCATCCCGCGGAGAACGCGTCGGCGTGGAAGTGCCTGACCACGGTGGGAAGCGCCACGTTCAGGGTGCTGCCGGATATGCCGATCAGGACCAGGCCGAGGCTGGTGACCGAGCAGACCCGCCACGCGTAGCGGAGTTTGGATATGTATTCGGGAGATCCGGGCAGGTCTTGGGGGATTGCGACCATGGCTCCCAGTCTGACGTACGTTGTACGTCGACCATGGTCCCGGCTCCACCCGAAGCACGCCCGCCCCGCCTTGTCCCGTCCCGCTCGCGCGCCGTGTCCGGCTCCGCTCCCGCGTTTCACGCCTGATTCTGCTCGCGCGTCCTGTTCCGCTCCCGCGTCTTTATGTCTGGGTCTGCTCGCGCGTCCGCCCGGCGCGTTCGCGTTCACGCCGGCGTCCGCCCTCGCGTGCCGAGGGTGTGCCCTCCCTCTCGCGGGGTGGGCACACCCCTCCGCCGGTCGTACGGCGCGCCCTCAGCGGGCCCGTTTGCGCAGGCCCTCCATGTCGTGGATGACCACGCGACGCCGGCCCGTCTCGATCAGACCGCGATCGCGCAGGGAGCGCAGCGCCTTGCTGACCGCCTCGCGGGAGGCCCCGGTCCAGCCGGCCAGTTCGTCCTGGGAGAGGGGCAGCGCCACCCGCACCCCGCCGTTGTCCGGCTCGCCGTACCGTTCGGCCAGCTCGACCAGCCGGGTGGCCACGCGGCCCGTGGTGTCGAACGCGCCGTACTCGATGCGCTTGCGGTCGGAGTCGCGCATCTTTCCGGTCACCATCTGCATCAGCAGGACGGCGACTCTCCCATGGGCTTGCAGGTACGAGGAGAAGTCGCGGACCGTGATCCCTTCTACGGGTTCGAGGGCGGTGACCGTGGCGGACCGGGGAAGCCCGTCGATCGCCGCGAACTCGCCGAGCAGTGCCCCGGGCCCTCGCACCGCGAGGACCACCTCACTGCCGACCGCGGTGTGCGAGGACACCTTGACGCGGCCGGAGGTCAGGATGAGCACCCAGTCGCTCACGTCGCCTTCGGTGAACATCGTCGCGCCCCTGTCCCAACGCCGGGGCCTTCCGGCGGCGTACAGGGCTTTTACTTCGTCTTCTGTGAGCAATGTGATGAATTCGCCCGGTTCGGGGGAAGAAGTCATAACCACCTCCTGGCGATCTCGATTGTGTTCGTACGGCCCTCGCGGCGAAAGGTACTTTTACGAGAGCCCAGACAGCACGTAGGCATGGACGGGTTGTTCCCTACCCTTGAGGTTGAGCCAGCCCAGCGACTGGGTCTTGGCCTGGGTGCCGATCAGGTCGAGGGTGCTCTGGCCGATCACGACGCTGCCGGGCTCGGCGATCCCCTCCAGCCGGGCGGCCACGTTGACGCAGTCGCCCATCGCGTTGAACCCGCGCAACTCGGGGCTGCCGATGTTTCCGACAAGCGCCTCACCGGTGTTGATACCAATCCTGAAGCGAGGATATCCAGGCATGCCCGCCGCGATCTCCTCGGCCGCCTCCTGCATCGCCAGGCCCGCCCGGACCGCGGCGAGGGCGTGGTCCTCCTGCCGGGCGGGGGCGTTGAACAGCGCCAGCAGCGCGTCACCCACGAACTGCACGATCGTGCCGCCGTTTCCGAGCACGATGGGCACGGCCGCGGTGTGGTAGCGGTTCAGCATCTCGACGATCTCGCCGGGCGCCACCCGCTCGGAGAAGCTCGTGAAGCCCTTCAGGTCGGCGAAGAGCGCGGTCAGCTCCACCAGCTCGCCGCCGAGCGCCGCGGTCTGCGGGTCGGCGAGCAGCGACTGGGCCACGTCCGGCGACATGTACTGCCGGAAGAGGGTCTCCAGCTCGCTGTAGAGCCGGGCGTTCTCCAGGGAGATCGACATCTGGCCGGCCAGCGTGGCGGCGAGCGCCTCGTCCTGCGGGGTCCTGCCGATCGGCACCTCCAGCGCCCCGGCGAGCCTGCCCTTCACCGTCAGCGGGTGGAGGACCTTCCCCTCCAACCGGATCGGCTGGTTCTCGGGGAAGTCCCGCTGGCCGTACTCCTTGGAGCTCACGGTGACCCGGCCGTTGTCGACCAGCTTGATCCGGACGTCCCCGTACGCCTGCCGCACACGGTCGAGGCCCTGGGCCAGCATCTCCTTCTCCGGCAGTCCCACGCGGGCCTGCCTGCCGATGTCGACCAGCGCCGCGAGCCGGTCGCTCAGCTCCCGCTCGTTGGCCAGCGCCTCGCCCGCCCGGTCGAGCACCGCCACCTGCGACTCGGTGAGCCCGAACTTGCCCGCCAGCCTGTCCGCGATCGGGACCTTGCTCTCCTCCCTGCGCCGCAGGTGGCCGACGAGCTCTTCCAGGGCGGCCTCGTAGTCGGCCCTGATCCTGCGGACCGTCGCCGACAGCGCCACCGAGTCGAACAGCCCCGCGCTCGTGCCCTCCCGCCGGAACTGCAGGTAGGCGCTGTAGGCGACGAAGACGAACGCCGTGGTCAGCAGCGCGTGCCACAGCCACCACGACAGGTGCCAGTTGCGGTGGGACAACCCCGCGATCAGCGCCTCGGCCAGGAGCGCGTACGCGGTGACCAGGCTGATCAGCACGACCGCCGGGCGCCTGCGGTGCAGCTGGAACATCATCGCCGACGCCGCCGCGAGCAGGGCCACTCCGATCCACTCCACGCCGCCCAGGCCGACCCCCTCGGGGGGCGAGCCGCTGAGCGGGGTCAGGCGCGGCACCAGGCAGGCCACCCCCCACAGGGTGATCAGGACCGCGAGACCGCCGCGCAGCCACATCTGGTTCCTCAGCACGGCCGCCGCCGCCCGCTCACCCAGGGGCAGGGCCGACGCGAACGCGAACACCGAGGCCACGAGGAGTCCGACGGGGTGGGAGAGGTCGAAGCCGTAGCTTGTCTTGTCCAGGATGACCCCCGGCGTGGTCAGCCCGTGCACCAGGAACGACCCCGCGCCGCTCAGGAAGACCAGCGAGACCAGCAGCAGCCGGGCGTCCGCCCGCCGGGCCGACGCCTCGCCGATCATGAGGCCCAGGACCAGGTTGATCCCGGCGATGGTGATGATCAACCAGAAGTGGCTGGGGTTGTCCTGTAAGACGATGTTCAGGTCGGGTTCGGCCAGCAGCAGCCAGAGCCCGAGCATCGGCAGCGCCAGATGCAGCGCCCACACCACGGTGCGGATCGGCTGGGTCGCCGGCGGCAGGTACGGTTCCCGTCGGGCACGGTCTTCCGGGACCGCGCCTGTCGGGTTGATGGTCGGCACGATGGCCTCCGCGTCTGGAGAACCCTGTTGGTTCCCTGTCTTGTTCGTCCACGCCCAGCGGGCGGGTTCCCCCGAACGGTCTGATTATCCCGTACGCGGCCGGTGTCGGCAGGCGAGTTAATCGCCGGGCTTCCGACGCCGAAGCGTGATGTTCCGAGTGCCAACCGCTGGGACGTTTGAAACGTGTACTACGTGTATCCCTCCCATCACACCAGGCTCTGGTGTCGCAGAAAGGAAGCCCAGTGGCTATCAAGTTGCCGGGCGGACGCACGCTCGCCGCCGTGACCGTTGGCGTGCTCGTCGGAACGCTGTTCACCGCGAGCGGCAGCGCCGTCGCCTCGTCGGCGGCCGCGGAGATCCACGCGTGTGTCCACAAGCAGACGCGCTACACCCGGATCGTCAACGCGACGGCCAAGTGCAGGCCGACCGAGGTCCGGATCAAGTGGGGCCAGACGACCCAGGGCCAGCAGGGGATCGCCAGCGCCGGTCCGCAGGGCCCGCAGGGTCCGCAGGGTCTCAAGGGCGACGCCGGTCCGCAGGGCCCGCAGGGTCCGCAGGGGGCGCGCGGCCTCCAGGGCAGGACCGGTCCGCAGGGTCCGCAGGGGCCCAAGGGGGAGATCGGCCCGCAGGGGCCTAAGGGCGCTGACGGCGCGCAGGGCCCCAAGGGCGCCGACGGGGCGGAGGGCTCGCAGGGGCCGAAGGGCGACGACGGCAAGCCAGGTGCCCCCGGTCTCAAGGGGGCCGACGGCAAGCCCGGCAAGGACGGCGACGACGGCCGGGACGGCGACGACGGTAAGAGCGCCTACGAGGTCTGGCTCGAACTGCCGGGTAACAGGGGCAAGTCCAAGGCGGAGTTCATCGCGTCGCTGAAGGGCCCCAAGGGCGACCCCGGTACGCCGGGATCGGGCGGCGGCGGGACCCCCACCGTCACCACCGTCAGTGCGCAGTTCAGCTTCGGTGGCCAGGGCGGCAGCCAGAGCGTGAGCTGTGGTTCGGGCAAGGTCGCCACGGGCGGCGGCTTCAGCGGCAACGGCAGCTCTTCCGGTCAGATCTACACGAGCGCGCCCACCGGCTCCACGCCCACCGGCTGGACCGTGAGCGGTAAGAACAGCAGCGGCACCGTCTACGCGATCTGCATGTCCTGATCCCGTAGTGAGCGCCGAACGCTGAACACGAGACTGCGGGAAGGCATTCCCGCTGGTCAAGGTGACGGGGGCAACAGCAAGACCGTCGCGTATGTGATCTGCGCGGCTGTCTGATCGTTCCGATCGTCCGACCCGTTCGCGGGAGGTGACGGGGGTACGGCGGGGATCCGCCACACCCCCGGACACCGACCGTGTGATCCACATAGATCGGTCAGGCTCCCTCCCGTCAGCTGACGGGAGGGAGCCTGACCTCTGAACGCGTTTCGTGCGATCAGCCGAAGATGCCCGGCAGGGTGGACGTGTGGGTCTCCCTGAGCTCGGTGATCGGGATGTCCAGGACGCCCCCCACCTTCAGGGAGTCGCCGCCGGTGGTGCCCAGGCCGTAGCAGGGCACCTCGCGGGCCGCGCACAGCTCCGCGAAGGCGTCGAACGACTCCGGCCTGACGGTCACCAGCGCGCGGGCCGACGACTCGCTGAACAGGTCGACGAACGCGTCGTCGCCCGTCAGGGAGACCTCGCAGCCGACGCCCTGGGCGAGGCAGGCCTCGGCGAGGGCGATGGACAGCCCGCCGTCCGACAGGTCGTGGGAACCGGTCAGCAGACCCCGCGAGGCGGCCTCGGTCAGGACGAGGGCCAGGTCGCGCTCCGACTCCAGCCGCGCCACGGGCGGCAGCCCGCCGAGGTGGCCGTGGGCCACGTGCGCCCACTCCGAGCCGCCGAACTCCTCCTCGGTCTCGCCGAGCAGGACGATCCTGTCGCCGTCGCCGGTGAAGCCGGTTCGTACGCGCGTGGCCACGTCGTCGATGACGCCCAGCACGCCGACGACCGGCGTCGGGTGGATCGGGACGGATCCCGTCTGGTTGTAGAACGAGACGTTGCCGCCGGTCACCGGGACGCCGAGGGTCCTGCAGGCGTCGGCGAGGCCGCGTACGGCCTCGGCGAACTGCCACATGACCTCGGGGTCCTCGGGGGAGCCGAAGTTGAGGCAGTTGGTCACCGCCAGCGGCGTCGCGCCGGTCACGGCCACGTTCCGGTACGCCTCGGCGAGGGCGAGCTGGGCCCCCGCGTACGGGTCGAGGCGGGCGTAGCGGCCGTTGCCGTCGGTGGCCAGCGCGATTCCCCTGGTCGTCTCCTCGGCGCCGGGCATGGCCTCGCTGATGCGCAGCACGCCCGCGTCGGCGGGCTGGGCCAGCACGGTGTTGCCGCGGACGTACCGGTCGTACTGGGAGGTGACCCACTCCTTGGACGCCAGGTTCGGTGAGCCGAGGAGCTCCAGCAGCGCCGCGCGCAGGTCGCCGGGGCGGTCGAGGCGGCCGGGGTCGTCGCCGTTCAGCGCGACCTGGCCGGCGGGCTCGTGGAACGGCCGCTCGTAGACCGGGCCCTCGTCGGCCGCGGTGCCCGGCGGGATGTCGACGATGGTCTCGCCGTGCCAGGTCATCACGAGGCGGTTGGAATCGGTGACCTCGCCGATCACGGTCGCGGGGATGTCCCACTTCGCGCAGATCGCCATGAAGGCGTCGATGTCGTCGGGAGTGACGACCGCCATCATGCGCTCCTGTGACTCGCTCATCAGGATCTCCTCGGGCCGCAGCGACGGATCGCGCAGCGGGACGAGGTCGAGCCTGACGTCCATGCCGCCGGTGCCCTTGGCCGCCAGCTCGGTGGTCGCGCAGGAGACGCCGGCGGCGCCGAGGTCCTGGATGCCGACGACCACGTCCGCCTGGTACAGCTCCAGGCAGCACTCGATCAGCAGCTTCTCCATGAAGGGGTCGCCGACCTGGACGCTGGGGCGCTTGGCGTGCGACTCGTCCTCGAACGTGGCCGAGGCCAGCACGGACGCGCCGCCGATGCCGTCGGGGCCGGTCAGCGCGCCGAACAGGACGACCTTGTTGCCCGGTCCCGGGGCCACTGCGAGCTTGATCTGGTCCTTGCGCAGCAGGCCCACGCACAGGGCGTTGACCAGCGGGTTGCCGATGTAGCAGGGGTCGAAGACGACCTCGCCGCCGATGTTGGGCAGGCCCAGGCAGTTGCCGTAGTGGCTGATGCCCTCGACCACGCCGGGCAGCACCCGCCGGGTGTCGTGGGCGTCGGCCGCGCCGAAGCGGAGCGCGTCCATCACCGCGATCGGCCGGGCGCCCATCGACATGATGTCGCGGACGATGCCGCCGACGCCGGTCGCCGCGCCCTGGTGGGGCTCGACGTAGGACGGGTGGTTGTGCGACTCGATCTTGAAGGTGGCGGCCCAGCCGTCGCCGATGTCCACGACCCCGGCGTTCTCGCCCATGCCGACGAGCAGCGCCTCCGACTTGGGGGCCTTGGTGCCGAACTGGCGCAGGTGCACCTTGGACGACTTGTAGGAGCAGTGCTCGCTCCACATGACGCTGTAGATGGCCAGCTCGGAGCCGGTGGGCCGGCGGCCGAGGATCTGGCGGACCCGCTCGTACTCGTCGATCTTCATGCCCAGCTCGGCGTACGGCTGGCGCTCGTCGGGGGTGTCCTCGGCCCGCTTGACGGTGTCGAGACTCATGCGTTCACCAGCTTCTTCAGGATCGAGGAGAAGAACGCGCGCCCGTCCGTGCTCGGGGCGCCGGTGAGGTCCTCGACGGCGTGCTCGGGGTGAGGCATGAGGCCGACGATGTTCCCGGCCTCGTTGCGGATGCCCGCGATGTCGTTCAGGGAGCCGTTGGGGTTGCCGCCCGCGTACCGGAAGACGACCTGGCCGCCCGCCTCCAGCGCGCTCAGGGTCGCCTCGTCGGCGACGTAGCGGCCCTCGCCGTGCTTGACCGGCAGCACGATCTCCTGGCCTTCGGTGAAGTCCGAGGTCCAGGGGGTGGCGGTGTTCTCGACCCGGATGCCCTGGTCGCGGCAGATGTAGTGCAGCCCGGCGTTGCGCATCAGCGCCCCGGGCAGCAGGTGGGCCTCGCAGAGGATCTGGAAGCCGTTGCAGGTGCCGAGCACCGGCAGCCCGGCCCTGGCGGCGGGGATCAGCTCCTCCATCAGCGGCGCGAACCTGGAGATGGCCCCGCAGCGCAGGTAATCCCCGTAGGAGAATCCGCCCGGCAGGAAGACCGCGTCCACCCCCTTGAGATCGGGGTCGGCGTGCCACAGCGAGACGGCTTCACCACCCGCGTGGCGCACGGCGCGGGCCGCGTCCTGATCGTCAAGAGTTCCGGGAAAAGTGACCACGCCCACGCGGGCAGCACTCATGACAGCGTTCCCCTCCACAAACGAGCGCCGCGCCGACATCTCACTCACTCGGATGTCGGTCTGCGGCGGTGCTCCCAGGCTATCCGCTCCCGGCGAGCGGTCAGGCGCGGAGGGTCCGATCGCACAGCTCAGCGGACGGTGGCCGGGTCCGTACGGCGGTGGGCGCGCCCCGCCGGGGCGGGCGGGGCGGCGTGGGCGGGCCCCGCGACACCCGGCCCTCAGACGGCGGCGAGCACCCGGTCGCGGCGGTGGGCGGCGTCGTTGTTCCAGTCGAGATGCTTGCGCAGGTGCACGACGGTCCCCCGGCCGGGGGTGATGTCGAAGGAGATCTCGTCCACCACGGCCTGCATGATGAGCAGGCCCCTGCCGTTCTCGACGTCGGTCGGCGGGTAGTGCTCGGGCACCCGGACGAGGCCCTGGCCCCGGTCGATGATGCGGACGTCGCAGCGGCCGTGGCCGATGGCGGTCTCGACCTCGTAGCGGTTGGCCGGACCCCCGTGCCGCACGGCGTTGGCGCACGCCTCGGTCACCGCCAGCAGGATGTCGGAGACGCAGTCTTCCGTGACGCCGAGTGAGCGCAGGGAGTCACCGAGCGCCCTGCGGACCATCGGAATACCGACGGCCTGTCGTGGCAGAGCCAACGAGAACTCCATGTCCACCGGTTTCCTCCCGGGGTCAGACGTCACCTCGTGAAGGCTTCCCTGCAGAATCCGGGCTAACCGCAAAATAACCGTAATGTTATTGACTGGTGGTCAAGCCGTGGGATTGCTCCGTCCACAAATCCAGATATAGCCGGATCTGGGCGGTTGGTCTGCGTGGGGTAGCGGCCTAGGACTCGACGGTGACGGTGTAATCCTCGATCACCGTGTTGGCGAGCAGGGTCTCGGCCATTTTTCGGACGTCCGCAAGTGCCGCCTCGTCGGCGGGCCCTTCGAGCTCCACCTCGAACCGCTTGCCCTGCCGTACCGCTGAGACACCGGAGAAGCCGAGCCGCGGCAGTGCGCGGGCGATCGCCTGCCCCTGCGCGTCGAGAATCTCGGGCTTCAGCATGACGTCGACGATGACGCGCGCCACGGTGTTCCTCCTGGTTATGACGGGGACGGTCCGGCGCCTCAAGAGTAACGGGCTCCGGCCGCGCTCCGGCGCGCGGGCCGGAGCCGGGCTCCGCGCGCGAAACGGGCGGGTGAAAGGGGAGGCGTGGGGAACGTGGAGCATATGGACGACGGGGCAGGTCTTGCGCACATGTATGTGACCTCTGCCACGATGGCCACAAGCGCGGACGAACCACCACCAGACGGGTCGAACGCGTCGCGAATCGGCCGGACAGCGGTGGAGAACCCATCCAGACGGCCCCGAGCACACAGGAGTGGCACGTGACAGCCGACGCCTCTCGTGGTGCGGAAGCACCTCCGGAGCTCATCCAGCTGCTGACCCCCGAAGGAGAACGGGTCCAGCACCCCGACTACGACATAGACCTGACACCAGAGGAGATCCGCGGGCTCTACCGGGACCTGATCATGGTCCGCCGCGTCGACCTGGAGGCCGTGGCCCTGCAACGCCAGGGCGAGCTGGGTCTGTGGGCCTCGCTGCTCGGGCAGGAGGCCGCGCAGATCGGCTCCGGCCGGGCGCTGACCGAGGCCGACATGGCCTTCCCGACCTACCGCGAGCACGGGGTGGCCTGGTGCCGGGGGGTCGACCCGGTCAACCTGCTCGGCCTGTTCCGCGGCGTCAACCACGGAGGCTGGGACCCCGCCGAGCACAACTTCCACCTCTACACCATCGTGATCGGCAGCCAGACCCTGCACGCGGTGGGCTACGCGATGGGCATCCAGCGCGACGGCGCCGAGGCCGCCAGCATCGTCTACTTCGGCGACGGCGCCACCTCCCAGGGCGACGTGAACGAGTCGTTCATCTGGGCGTCGGTGTTCAACGCGCCGGTGGTGTTCTTCTGCCAGAACAACCAGTGGGCCATCTCCGAGCCGCTGGAGAAGCAGTCGCGCATCCCCCTGTACCGCAGGGCGAGCGGGTTCGGGTTCCCTGGCGTCCGGGTCGACGGCAACGACGTCTTCGCCTGCCTGGCCGTCACCCGCAAGGCGCTGGCCGACGCCAGATCCGGGCAGGGGCCCATGCTGATCGAGGCCTTCACCTACCGGATGGGGGCCCACACCACCTCCGACGACCCAACCCGCTACCGGGTGGCGGCCGAGCTGGAGGCGTGGAAGCTCAAGGACCCGATCGAGCGGGTCAGGGCCTACATGTTCAAGAACCAGATCGCCGACCAGGAGTTCTTCGACGCGGTCGAGGCCGAGGCCGACGAGCTGGGCCGGGACGTCCGCAAACGCTGCCTCGAACTGCCCGACCCCGAGCCGCTGGCCATCTTCGACAATGTCTACGCCGAGCGGCACTCCCTGATGGACGCCGAGCGCGCCGAGTTCGCCACCTACCTGGAGGGGTTCGAGGCATGAGCATTCTCACGCTGGCCAAGGCGCTCAACGAGGGGATGCGCAAGGCCATGGAGGACGACCCCAAGGTCCTCGTCATGGGCGAGGACGTGGGCAAGCTCGGCGGGGTGTTCCGGGTGACGGACGGCCTGCAGAAGGACTTCGGCGAGCAGCGGGTCATCGACACCCCCCTGGCCGAGTCGGGCATCATCGGGACGGCCATCGGCCTGGCGCTACGCGGCTACCGCCCGGTCTGCGAGATCCAGTTCGACGGGTTCGTCTTCCCCGCGGCCGACCAGATCATCACCCAGCTCGCCAAGATGCCGCTCCGCTCGCTGGGCAAGCTGAAACTGCCGGTCGTCGTACGCATCCCGTGCGGCGGGGGCATCGGGGCGGTGGAACACCACAGCGAGTCGCCCGAGGCCTACTTCACCCACACCGCGGGCCTGCGCGTCGTGGCCTGCTCCAACCCGGCCGACGCCTACACCATGATCCAGCAGGCGATCCGCTGCGACGACCCGGTGGTCTTCTTCGAGCCCAAGCGGCGCTACTGGGAGAAGGCCGAGGTGGACGTCGACTCCACCGGCTGGACCCCCTTCGAGGAGGCCAGGGTGGTGCGGCCGGGGACGGACCTCACCCTGCTCGCGTACGGGCCGATGGTGAAGACCTGCCTGGAGGCCGCCAAGGCGGCCGAGGAGGACGGCCGTTCCCTGGAGGTCGTGGACCTGCGCTCGCTCAATCCGCTCGACACCGCGAGGATCGTGGAGTCGGTGCGCAGGACCGGGCGCTGCGTCGTGGTGCACGAGGCGCCCGTCTTCAACGGCTTCGGCGCCGAGGTCGCCGCCCGCGTGACCGAGGAGTGCTTCTACCACCTGGAGGCCCCGGTCCTGAGGGCCGGAGGACCCTCCACCCCCTACCCGCCCTCGCGGCTCGAGGACCACTACCTGCCCGACCTGGACCGGGTCCTGCACGCCGTCGACCGCGCGTTCGCGTTCTGAGGAGGGGCTGGAGATGAAGGAGTTCAAGCTCCCCGACGTGGGAGAGGGCCTGACCGAGGCGGAGATCGTCCGCTGGCACGTCAAGGCGGGGGACCCGGTCAAGGTCAACCAGATCATCGTGGAGATCGAGACCGCCAAGGCCGTCGTCGAGCTTCCCTGCCCGTTCGAGGGCGTGGTGGCCGCCCTGATGGCGGACGAGGGCGAGGTCGTGGACGTCGGCAGGCCGATCATCTCGGTGGACGACGGCACGGGCCCCCCTTCGGCCCCCGTTCCCGCCGCGGATCGGGCGGAGGCCCTGGCCGACGACATGGTGCCGACCCCGCCGGCCGAGGTGCGCCAGCCGGTGCTGGTGGGGTACGGCGTCAAGCCGGGCACGGCCAAGCGCCGCCCCCGCAAACCGTCCTCCCCCGAAACCCCTCCCTCGGGTACGTCCGGTACGTCTCCGGCGGCGGCGCGGCCCGGTGAGGGATCGCCGGGAGCGCCCGCCGGGACGGTGTCCGTGGCGCGGGCTCCCGAGACGGTGCCGTCCGGCGTGAACAGGGCCGGCGTGGAGGAACCCGGCGTGAACGGGCCCGGCGCGAGTACGGCCCCGTCGCCGGGGAGGGGCGCGGTTCTGGCGAAGCCCCCGGTGCGGAAGCTCGCCAAGGACCTGGGGGTCGACCTGGCCTCCCTCCTGGGGACCGGCCCGCACGGGTCGATCACCAGGGACGACGTCCAGGCCGCGCTCGCCGCCGCCCCCGCCCAGGGGGACGAGGTCCAGGCCGCGCCCGCCAGGGCGCGGGCAGCGGCCGCGACGTGGGAGGGCGAGGACGAGGAGCGGATCCCGGTCAAGGGGGTCCGGAAGGCGACCGCGCAGGCCATGGTGGCCTCCGCGTTCACCGCGCCGCACGTGACGGAGTTTCTCCAGGTGGACGTGACGGCCACCATGGAGGCGGTGCAGCGCCTCCGCGGGCTGCCCGACTTCGCCGGGGTCAAGGTCTCCCCGCTGCTCATGGTCGCCAAGGCGATGCTCGTCGCCGCCCGTCGCTACCCGATGATCAACTCTGCCTGGGACGAGGCCCGCCAGGAGATCGTGGTCAAGCATCGCGTCAACCTGGGCATCGCCGCGGCCACCCCCCGCGGCCTGCTCGTCCCCAACGTCAAGGACGCCCACCGCCTGTCGCTGCCCGACCTGGCCGGTGCCCTCGGAGCCCTCGCCGAGACCGCCAGGGCGGGCCGCACCCAGCCCGCCGACATGGCGGGGGGCACGATCACGATCACCAACGTGGGCGTCTTCGGGGTGGACGCGGGCACCCCGATCCTCAACCCGGGCGAGTCGGCGATCCTGGCCTTCGGCCAGGTCAGGGACCTGCCCTGGGTGGTGGACGGGCAGGTCGTGCCGCGCAGGGTCTGCACGCTCGCCCTCTCGTTCGACCACCGGGTGGTGGACGGGGAACTCGGCTCGCTGTTCCTCCGCGACGTCGGCGCCATGCTTGAGGACCCTCTCCGCATGCTCGCCTGGGGCTGACCCCGCGACACCGACGGGCCCGCTCTCTCTTCTGAGGGGGCGGGCCCGCGAACGGTCCGGGAACGGAGTGGAGCCGGGAAGGTGGGGTCGGAGAGGGCTTCCGATATACCCCCGGAGCGTTTGCCTGACATTTTCTGACTTCGCCGGTCAATTGCCACGATGAGAAACAAGCGAGAACTTCGAGAGGTCCTGTGCGGACGCCGGAACGCCGCCCCGGCCGCCACTCGGGCGGTAATGGGAAACCCCTTTTCGCCTACTGTCGATCAAGCTCCAAGGTGCGCATCCCTGGCTCGGGCGGTACTCCGGGACAACGCTTGAAAGTTGGGTCGTGTTTTACCTTCAATACGTTTTATGGCTTTTACGAATGGCTTGTTAAAACATCTTTAATGCGCCTCGAATTTGGTGATTTATGCCGGTATGGGTGCTAGTGTCGGGGTTGGTAAGCGCGACAACCTCAGCGCGAAGGGGGAAGCCATGATTCTCAAGCAGCTCTTCCCGACTGGCCGACGCTTGGACTGGGTAGCCGGCTGGGGATGCTGCCGGCGCCGTTGTTGTTGTGGATGCGGCTGGTGGTGAGCCGGGCCCGGTGCTAGCGGAGACAAATGAGAGCCGGCGGGTCAACCGTCGGCTCTCATTCTCAGAGTCGCTCTCGCCCCACGGGGCGAAGGCCGTTGTGCGCCGTCCTCCGTTGGCGCCGACGGTCTCCATCCGCAGGACGTTCCGGGAGTTCTGGCCCTACACCCGCGGTATCCGCCATCTGCTCGTGGCCGGTGGCGTGCTCGCCATCGTCGCGGCCATCTGCGAGGTCGCCACGATCGGCCTGTTCGGCTACATCACGGACGAGGTTCTCAGCAAGCAGAACCTGGGGGCCTTCTGGTTCCCCGCCGCGGCCTGGCTGGGCCTCGCGTCCGTCGCGGGGCTGGTCTCCTTCGCGGGTTCCTACCTCACCGCCCTGGGCGGCGAGCGCTTCCTGCTGCGGTTGCGTGACAGGGTGTTCGAGCACATCCAGACGCTCACGCCCGACTTCTTCGACAACCGCCGCCTGGGTGACCTGATGGCCAGGCTCACCGACGACATCGAGGCCATCGAGGAACTCGTCGGCTCGGGCCTGGTCAAGCTCTTCACCACGCTCGTCAGCGTCATCTTCTTCGCCGGTGCCGCCTTCTACATCAGGTGGGACCTGGCGCTGCTGACGTTCCTGCTGGTCCCGGCCTTCCTGCTGGTCTCCAAGGTCTTCGCGAGCAGGTTCAGGACCGTGTCGGCGCGCGAGCGGCTCAGCAACGGGACCATGAACAGCGTCATCGAGGAGGGCCTGGCCAACCAGTCGCTCGTCCAGTCCTACAACCGTCAGGGCACCGAGGCCGAGCGACTGCACTCCGAGGGAGGCACCTGGATGCGGGCCAATGTGGCGCAGGCGTGGCTCTCCTCCCTGTACGGGCCCGTCGTGCAGGTCATCGAGACCATCTGCCTGATCGCCATCCTCGGGTTCGGCGCGTGGGAGATCTCCTCGGGACGCCTCACCATCGGCGGCCTGCTCGCCTTTGCCGCCTACCTCGCCTACCTCTACCCGGCGGTGCAGAACCTGGGACAGATCGCCCTCACCGTCTCCGAGGCGGCGGCGGGCTCCGACCGTGTCATCGAGATCCTGACGACCCGGCCGACCGTCGTCGATCGCGACGACGCCGTCCACCTGGGCCGCGGACGAGGTCACATCGAGTTCCAGGGAGTCGGCTTCACCTATCCGAACAGGAAGAGGCCCACGCTGCGGGACCTGTCCTTCGCCGTCGAGCCGGGGGAACTGGTCGTGTGCACCGGACCCAGCGGCGTGGGCAAGTCCACGATCGCGAAGCTCCTGCTGCGCTTCTACGACCCCACCGCCGGGCGCGTGCTCCTCGACGGGACGGACATCCGGGACCTGTCGCGCGAGTCGCTGCGTGACAACATCACCATCCTGCAGCAGGAGAACCTGCTCTTCTCCGGGACCGTACGTGAGAACATCGCCTACGGGAGTCCCGGCGCGGACCTGGACGCCGTCGTCGGGGCCGCCGTGACGGCGGACGTCCACGACTTCGTCACCACGCTTCCCCTCGGGTACGACACGCCGATCGGGCAGCGCGGCCGGTTGATATCGGGCGGGCAGCGCCAGCGGATCGCCATCGCCAGGGCCATCCTGCGCGACGCGCCCGTCCTCGTCCTCGACGAGCCGATGACGGGCCTCGACGCGCCCACCGCGGCACGGATCATGGAACCGCTCAAGAGGCTCATGGCGGGGCGCACGACCATCCTGATCACCCACGACCTCCGCTTCATCCCCGAGGCGGCCCACAAGATCGTGCTCGAAGCCGTGCCGAGACGCTCCAGCCAGATAAGGATCAAGTCCGCCAGGCGCCGCGGATCCGCGCCGCGCCCGGCGTGAGAGCGGGTTCCCATAGGGGATCGGCGCCCTCCCGTGTCGCCGGGGCGCCGCCGGGTCCCGGCGAGCCTGGCCGTACGCTGGCCGGGCACTCAGGGCACCCGAACGAAGGGAAGATCATGTTCCGGCATGTCGTGCTGTTCACCTGGACGGAAGAGTCAACCGAGGAGCAGAGGGCCAGGGTCGCCACGGAGCTCGCCAAGCTGCCCGAGGCCATCACCGAGATCCGCTCCTACACCCTCGGCCCCGACGCGGGCGTGAACCCCGGCAACCACCAGTTCGCCGTCGTCGCGGACTTCGACAGCGCCGACGACTTCCTCGTCTACCGCGACCACCCGCTGCACCAGGCGGCGATCGCCAAGCACATCAAGCCGATCGTGGCCTCGCGGGCGGCGGCGCAGTTCGAGGTCTAGGGCGGCGCGGGGGACTACACGTCCGGGGGGTGGTTCTCGCGGTGCATCAGGCGCTCCTCGGACGTGTGCCCGCGCTTGGGGGCCATCACGATGCTCAGCACGACTCCGACGGCGCCGACGATCATGAAGATCAGGCCGATCACGTCGATGTGCACGGCCTCACCGAGGACGTCGGGATCGATGGCGAAGCGGAGGATGGCGCCGAGCGTGAGAAAGAAGATGCTGACCCCGACACCCATGAGTTCCTCCGGGTAAGGCTGTCCGCCAGGTAAAGGGAGAGTCTGGGATTGGTCATACCCTCTCAGGCGTGATCACACCACCGAGAAGGACCTTGTCTGCGGCGGTGGGCCCCGACGAGCCCAGCCACACCGGCACCCCGAGGGCCTCCGCCACCGCCGCGGGCCAGTCGTCGATCCCGTCGGTGTAGCGCGGCCCGGCCCCCCGCAGCCGTTCCGTCAGCCGGGCCTGCCCGTCGAGGTCACCCGCCGTGCCCACCGGCAGCTCGCCGATGTCGTACGACACACACATCCGCGACACCGGCGCGTCCAGGTGGGTGAGCGCGAGGGCGTCGGCCCCGCCGGAGACCGCCAGCGCGTAGCGGTGGGCCACCGCGTCGAAGTGGCCGGTGCGGAAGGGCCCCTGCCAGGGGCCGGTCCCGTTGTGCGCCTCGGGCGGCGCGAGCGCCGCGTCCTCGGTGACCAGCGGTCCCGGGCCGTGCCGCGGGGTGTAGGTCCGCAGCACGCCCAGCCGCGTCGCGGGCACCCCGTCGAGCAGTTCCAGCGCGTTGGCGAAGGTCGTCGTGCTCCAGGTGGTGTACGGGTGGAAGCCGTGCCACTCGTCGAGCAGCACGCCCTGCGCCCCCTCGAAGACCACGGGCCGCCTGCGCAGCAGCGCGGTCATGAACGAGGAGCCGACCAGGATCACCCGCTCGGCGAACGCCCGGTAGGCGTCGACGCAGTCCTGCACGGGCGGCCCGGTCACCCCCAGGGCCTCGCGGAGCGCGCGTAGCTTGCGGGCGAGCCGGACCGGCTCCTCGCAGTCGCCCGCGGTCGGCGCGAGATCGGGGTGTTCCAGGGCGTAGGCCATGGTCTCGCCGACACCCATCCCGCACGACCCGTGCCGGTCCTCGCCGCGCTCCAGCTCCCTGGCCCGTCCCGCGGCCACGTGGTACGGCGTGGCGAGCAGGGCGTCCCTGTCCACCGTGAGCAGGTAGAACGGGTCGGGGACGCCCAGCTCGCCCAGGTGGTCCGCCTCCCTGGCCAGCGACAGCGGGTCCACGACCATGAACCTCGACAGGTGGGTCGGCACACCCCTGAACGTGCCCGACCCGAACTGCGCGAACGTGTGGTGCCTCCCGTCGGGCAGGACGACGTTGTGACCCGCCTGCCCGCCCCCGTTGAACCTGACGACCGCCTGGACGGGCTCGCGGGCGCAGAGCCAGTCGACGACGGTGCCCTTCCCCGCGTCGCCGTACCCGAGGTCGGTCACGATCACGTGCTCACGCATACGGCCACCCGTTCACCCTCGTCTTCCCCTGCCCCTTCTTCCCGGCGAGCCGTTCGTCGCCGGGTCCGCCACCGAAAGCCCCTCCCCGGCGGGGCGTTGTCCCGCCGGGGAGGAACCGTCTCCCTTCGTGGTGGCACTCCCCGCCGCTTTCGCGGTGGCCGCCGCACGGCGGGGAGGTCTTCAGAGCCGCATCACGCCGCTGTCGCCGCCCAGGTCGAGCCCGTCGGCCACCACGAGGGTGCCCCGGTCGAGCTTGGCGAGGGCCTTGCCCACGGCGGTTCCGGCGTTCGAGCCGAGCTCGTCGAGGTCGTCCAGCCCCTCCCGCAGGTCGATGGCGTCCTCGCCGAGGCCGACGGTGAGCGCGATGGTCTCGCAGACGGCGTCCAGGTCGTCCAGCTCCAGCACGTTCTGCCCGAGCAGCTCGCGCCAGGCGGCCAGCACCCGGCCGTCCCCGGCGTAGCTCGCCCCGGCGGGGAGGATGTAGTAGACGTCGTAGATCCTGGTCAGCTCGGCGACCATGTCCTTGGTCGGGATGTCGTGCCGGAGCCGATCGCCGACGAACCGCTCGACCTCGCGCCGCCTGACCTGCGAGTAGGGAAGCTCGTCGCCGATGATGAACAGGTAGCCCCGGCGGCCCCGCTTCTCGAAGCAGTCGATCGAGGTGTGCCTGGCCATGAAGTACATCGCCAGCTCGTACGACTCGGTCATCTGGCCGCCACCCCCGCCTTCGAGCAGGATCCTGCCCAGGTGGTCGTCCATCCGGTTGTCGGACTCGAACTGGCCGACCTGCAGCGGAGCCCGGTCGCAGGTCGCGTCGCCGATCGCGCCGAAGAGGATCTGCGGGTCGGTGGCGTACCCCTTGCGGAGCAGCAGCCCGAGCAGGTCGGGCAGCTTGGTCTGGAGGGTGCGGGGCACCCCGCCCATCGATCCGGTCACGTCGAACAGGACGGCCACGGCCAGGGAGTTGGGGTGTTCGGCGGAGTCGCGGCTCTCGCGGAGCGCCACTCCGTGCGGGTCGAGGTCGGGGTGAGCGGAGCGGGCGCCGCTGTCGCTGTAGGCGAAGGCGCTCGAACCCTTGGCCGCGCGGTAGCTCGCGGCGGCGGAGTAGACGTCGGTGGACCAGATTCCGCTTCCCACGGGTGATCTCCTCGGATCAGGGGTGCAACGTTCTATGAGGTCGTTGTGAGGGTCAGAGCTGGAGCGGCCGGTATTTCCTCGGCCCGTACAGGTCGTCGAGCAGGTCGTCGAGCTCTCCCAGGAGCCGCCACGCGTCGTCCGGCGGGCTGAGCAGGCTGCCCCGGACGAAGTGCCTGACCGGGGTGGGGACGCGGTCGCCCATCAGGGCGGCCACGCAGCGGGTGGCCAGGTGGATGTCGGTGGCCGGGGTCGCGGGCTTTTTGGCCAGGACCCCGGGCGGGTAGTCGTCGCGGTGCCTGGCCACGAGGGCGGTGATCGGGGTGCCGAGCGGGACCGACTGGCTCCAGTCGACGAGCACCAGGCCGTGGTCGAGCGGGTGGACGAGGACGTGGTGCCCGAACACCGCGCCGTGCACGATCCCCGCCCGGTGGGCCGCGCCGACGGCCACCAGCAGCCGCCGCCAGATCCACGCCACGTCCCTCACGTCGAGCACCGGCCGCCGCCGCCTGACCTCGTCCAGGCTCAGGAACCCGTCCGGCACCAGGCTGATCACGTTGGCCTGCCGCTCGACCCCCTCCGAGCGGTGCCGGAACGACTCCACCAGGCGGGGCACGTACGGCAGGAGCAGCGGGTCGCCGTCACGCGCGATCTTCCCCAGGGACTCCGCCTCGCGGCGCATGAGGTCGTTGTCCGTGTGGCTGCGCGGAAGTTTGAGCAGCGTGTCGGGGCCGCTCTCGTAAAGTACGGCCGACGCGCCCCGCCGGAAGACGCCCCCGATCCGGTAGGTCCCCCGCCTGGTGGTGATCACCGTCTCCTTGGCCGGCTCCGTGGCTCCGTCGCGGGCCGCCCACAGGCCCGCCAGCCGGGTGAACGCCTCGGCGGCCTCCGCTCCCGGCGCGAGGTCGGGGTGGAGCAGCCTCGCCAGCCTCCGGTACGCCCGGTGGGGGGCGTCTCCGCCGAACAGGTCGCCGGGTGTGCGGGCGGCGGTCACCAGCGCGATCGCCTCGGCCGTGGTGGTCATCTGATCTGCTCCTCCCTGGCAGGTCGCAGCAGGGCGGGGTGCAGGAGCCGGGCGTCGCCGGCCCGGTAGAGCTTGGCGCGCGGCCCGCCCCTGGCACCGCCGCTCTCGGTGGTCTCACCGGTGCTCTCCACGAAGCCGGGCACCGACAGGATCTTGCGGTGGAAGTTGCCCGCGTGCAGCGGCACGCCCCAGACCGTCTCGTAGACGCCGCGCAGCTCGGAGATCGTGAACCTCTCGCCGGCGAACGCGGTGGCCAGCGGGGTGTACTCCAGCTTGCCGCGCGCCCGCTCCAGCCCGTGCGCCAGGATGCGGTCGTGGTCGAACGCGAGCTCCGGCAGCTTGTCGACCGGGTGCCAGGAGGCGTCGGCCGCGTCCGTGCCCGCCCGGGGATCGGGCAGGTCGGGGGCGAACGCCAGGTAGGAGATCGACACGACCCTCATCCGCGGATCGCGCTCGGGCGCCCCGTAGCTGGCGAGCTGCTCGATGTGAATTCGGTCCGACGGCCCGGACAGCCCCGTCTCCTCGGCCAGCTCTCGCGCCGCGGCCTGCGGCAGATCCTCTTCCGGCCGGATGAACCCTCCGGGCAGCGCCCACAGCCCCGCATGGGGTTGCTCGGCCCGCCTGATCAGCAGAACGCGCAACCCGCCCCCGCGAATGGTCAGCGCCACCACGTCGACCGTCACCGCGACCGCCGGGTATGCCCGAGGGTCGTAGCCGGCCAGGAACTCTGATTCATCCATCCCATGTCCTTCTCAAGTTGAGACAATCTCAGTATGAGAATAACAAAGGATCGATGTCAATGACTTTGCGGTGATCCATCCTTCTTCGCCCCTGCGCCGCCCATCCCGTGATCCGACCGCCCCGCGTGGCCGGGGCAGGAGCGAAACGAGGTGGATCTGGACGTCCGGGAGGTCACATCACGACGCGGGGGGCCGAAAACGAGTGAGGGACCGGCCCTCTGAGAACGGGGGCGGTCCCTCATCGCGCCTGCCGCGGGAGCAGGTGGTCTTCCGACCCGGGCCGACAGGGTCGGCTCGGGGTCTGTCAGGTGGGGTCGGGTGGGTCGGGTCGGGCCGGGTTAGAAGGCCTCTTCCGGCAGTTCCATCAGGTCCTGGTCGGTGGCGTCGAGCGTGCGGCGCTCGGCGGCGATGCGGGGCAGGACGGTCTGGGCGAAGAACGCGGCCGCGGAGACCTTGCCGGTGTAGAAGGCGTGGTCGCTCCCCTCGGTGGCCGACCCCAGCGCGGTCAGGGCCACCTCGGCCTGGCGCAGCAGCAGCCAGCCGATCACCACGTCGCCCAGGGCGAGCAGGAACCGGGTGGTGTTGAGGCCGACCTTGTAGACCTCCTGCGGGGTCTCCAGCGAGCCGATCGCCCAGCCCGCCATGGTGTCGGCCATGGCCTTGACCTCGTCCGCGGCCTCGCCCAGGAGCCTGCGCTCCTTCTTCAGCCGCCCGTTGCCCGCCTCGGAGTCGGCGAAGGCCTTCACGTCGCCGTACAGCGAGCCGAGGGCGGTCCCCTGGTTGCGCAGGACCTTGCGGAAGAACAGGTCCAGGCCCTGGATCGCGGTGGTGCCCTCGTAGAGGGAGTCGATCTTCGCGTCCCTGATGTACTGCTCGATCGGGTAGTCCTGCAGGTAGCCGGAGCCGCCCAGGGTCTGCAGTGAACGGGCCAGCAGCTCGTACGAGCGCTCGGAGCCGACGCCCTTGACCAGCGGCAGCAGCAGGTCGTTCATCGCCTCGGCGTGCTCGTTCCTGCGGCCCTCGTGCTCGGCGATCAGCACGTCGTCCTGGTAGGTGGCGGTGAGCATGACCAGGGCCCGCATGCCCTCGGCGTACGACTTCTGGAGCATCAGCTCCCGGCGTACGTCCGGGTGGTGGGTGATCGTCACGCGCGGGGCCGACTTGTCGGCCATCTGGGTGAGGTCGGCGCCCTGCACCCGCTGCTTGGCGTAGGCGAGGGCGTTGAGGTAGCCGGTGGAGAGCGTGGCGATCGCCTTCGAACCGACCATCATCCGGGCGTGCTCGATGATCATGAACATCTGCTTGATGCCCTCGTGCACCTCGCCGATCAGCGTGCCCACGGCGGGGTGCTCGCCGCCGAAGGTGACCTCGCAGGTCGTGGAGACCTTGAGGCCCATCTTCTTCTCGACGTTGGTGACGTAGACGCCGTTGCGCTCGCCCAGCTCGCCGGTCTCCAGGTCCACGTGATACTTCGAGACCAGGAACATCGACAGGCCCTTGGTGCCGACGCCGTGTCCCTCGGGGCGGGCCAGCACCAGGTGGAAGATGTTGTCGGTCAGGTCGTGCTCGGCGCTGGTGATGAAGCGCTTGACGCCCTCGATGTGCCAGGTGCCGTCGTCCTGCCGTACGGCCTTCGCGCGGCCCGCGCCCACGTCGGAGCCGGCGTCCGGCTCGGTGAGGACCATGGTGGCGCCCCACTGCCTCTCGATGGCCAGCTCGGCGTAGCGCCGCTGCTCCTCGGTGCCGATCGAGTGCAGGATGTGGGCGAACGCCGGGCCGCTGGAGTACATCCACACGGCGGGGTTGGAACCGAGGATCAGCTCGGCCAGGGCCCAGTTCACGCTGCTCGGCAGGCCGGGCCCGCCCATCTCGACGGGGAGGCCGAGGTTGGTCCAGCCCGCGTCGCGGTAGGCGGCGAAGGACTTCTTGAAGCCCTCCGGCATCGTCACCGTCGAGGTGGCGGGGTCGAACACCGGCGGTGTGCGGTCACCCTCCTCGAAGGAGTCGGCGAGCACGCCTGTGGCGAGACGGTTGACCTCCTCCAGGATGCTCCGCACGACGTCCTCATCCAGGTCGGCGTAGAGGCCGGTGCCCAGAATGTCCCGGCGTCCGAAGACCTCGAAGAGGTTGAACTCCAGGTCACGGACGTTGCTCTTGTAGTGGCCCATGGGGTCTGCTCCTTGAAACCGAGGATCCGGGACTTCCATACTCGCCAGTAACGTTACCCGTAATGCTACCCGCGAGTAACCCCTAGAAAACAACCCCGATCCGGACATTCGCCGCTCTGCCCGCGGGCGCTCCAGCGGGGATGATCGACGGGCGGGGAAAGCTCTCCTAGGCTCGTCCCATGGACGAGCAGTGGCGGGCCGACCTCGGGATGTGGGGCATTCCCGAGGAGATCGCGGCCAGGGCGCCGGTGAATCCCTGGGGTCACTCCCCGGCGCGGTTCGCCGAGCGCACCGACCTCGCCCTCGCGCTCCCCGAGGGGCCGACCCTGGCGCGGCTCGCCGAGGCGCTCCCACCCGGCGGGAGCGTGCTGGACGTCGGCGCGGGGACCGGGGCGGCCTCCCTGCCGCTGGGCCCGGCCCTGGGGGAGCTGATCGCGGTCGACGCCTCCGAGGCCATGCTCGCCGAGCTGACCTCCCGGGCCTCGGCGCTCGGTGTCGCCACCCGGATCGTCAAGGGCCGCTGGCCGGACGTCGCGGCGCGGACACCGGTCGCGGACGTCGCGGTCTCCGCCCACGTCGTCTACGACGTGCCCGAGCTGGCGGAGTTCCTCACCGAGCTCACCCGCCACGCCCGCGTCCGAGTCGTCCTGGAGCTCACCGGGCAGCACCCGATGAGCTGGCTCAACCCCCTGTGGCAGCACTTCCACGGCGTCACCCGCCCCCACCGGCCCACGGCCCACGACGTGATCGCCATCGCCGAAGGGCTCGGCCACGAGGTCCACCACGAGTGGCGCGTGGCCCCGCTGCCCCGCTTCACCAGGCTCGACGACCTCGCGGAGAGCGCCTGCCGCAGGCTCTGCCTCGGGCGGGAGCGGGCCGACGAGGTCATCGCGGCGGTGGTCGAGCTGGACATGTGGCCGGTGCCCCGCGACCGGTGGTTCACACTCTGGTGGGAATCAAAGTGAGATCCGGCCGCGTTCCATGAGCGGACCCTCAAAAGAGACGTTCCCGGACGAGACGCGCCGTACCCGGTAGGCAAAGACGACGCTCCTGATCAAGGGGGAGCTGTCATGGCCTGGGTCTTCATTCTGGTCGCCGGTCTGTTCGAAGTCGCGATGGCGTACTCGCTCAAGCTGAGCGACGGATTCTCCGTGCCGCTGCCGAGCATCGGCTTCGTGGTCTTCAGCGTGCTCAGCTTCGGCCTGCTCGCCGTGGGTCTGAAGACGCTGGAGGTCGGTACGGCCTACGCCGTCTGGACGGGCATCGGAGCCGTCGGCACCGCCGCGCTCGGCATCGTCGCGCTCGGCGAGGACGCGTCGGTTCTCAAGATCGCCTCGATCCTGCTCATCATCGCGGGCGTCGTCGGGCTCAACCTCGTCGGAGGCGGCCACTGACCGCCCCTGGGCGTCCCGGCGCCCTCTGAGGGGCGGGGTGCAGGCGACGAGGGCAGGGCTACCGGCGCGACCTGTGGCCGGGGTCCTGAACCGACTCACCGGAAACCGGCTTGACGGTTTTGGTGGTGTCGGGTTGGGTGGGGCGATGATTGACGTTCACTGCGTGACCTTCGACTGCGCCCAGCCGTACGAGCTGGCGACCTTCTGGCGCGACGCCACCGGCGGGGAGCTCCACCCGGATACGGAGAAGAACGACGACGAGATCCTTCTCCAGGGCGGCCGGGTCGACCTGCTGTTCATCAAGGTCCCCGAGGGCAAGGCGGTCAAGAACCGCGTCCACCTGGACCTCACCGGCTCGGCGGGCACCACCCGCGAGGAGGAGGTCGAGCGCCTGGCCGAACTCGGCGCCACGATCTCCGAGGATCACCGCGCCCCCGACGGCGGCGGCTGGGTCACGATGCTCGATCCCGAGGGCAACGAGTTCTGCGTCTGCCGCGCCGAGTACGAGAGGGTCTAGCGTCCCGGGGCGGCCTTCGGCCCGGTCACGCCGAAAGGCCGGCCGGGCCGTGAGACCGGACGACCGGGTGAGACCGGACGACCGGACGATCGTGTGAGGCCGGGTGACCGCGTGAGACCGGACGGCCACCCGAAGGGGTCCGGGGGCCACCGGGGCCCGAACGGCCGGGCCGTGAGGTTCAGCGGCCACCGGGAAGCGAGGTCTGGCCGCGTCCCTTGAGGGTCATGGCCACGAACGCGGTGATCAGGTAGATCGCGAGACCCCCCTGCAGCGCGTCCAGCGCCGCCCCGAAGACGCCCTCGCGGTCGAGGACGAGCTGCACGGGATAGAGGAGGATCGCGGAGCCGAGGGCCGGATAGAGGGCGAACCTCCAGGGGTGGCGCAGCGCCCAGAGCCGTGCCTCCCGGGTCACCCGGTCCCCGACGGCGGGCCTGCTGATCGAGCCGATGGCCGCGATGAGCGAGAACAGGCCGATACCGATCGCCATCGCCCACGGCAGGTCTCCGCCGTTGGCGAACACGCTCAGCACGAAACCGGTGGCCGCCGTCGCGCCACCGGCCACCGCCGCGGTCTTCCAGGGAGCACCGCGCAGCGCCGCTCCGGCGATGGACATCTCGTCACTTCGAGTCAGTTCTTCTTTCATGCCACCAGCGTGCCTTTCACGCCCCCTTGCTCACATCGGGGAGCAACCCTGACTGTCCCCGGAGTCGCCCCCTCGGGGGAGGTCGTACGCGCGGTGTCGTTCGTTCGACGATCACCCCTCGGCCGCCTGCGAGATCATCGACGCGGACCCCGGCGACGAGCTGATCGTCGCGGAGCCGGACGGCGAGGTGGTGGGCTACAAGCAGCCCTCGTGGGCTACAAGATCGCGCTGACCTGATCGTCCAGCGGGTTCGCGCCGATCTGGTCGCTTACGGGTTCGCCGGTCGTTCGGTGGTGGAGCACGGAGCGATTTCCACCAGGTTGTCGTGGTAGACGGCGCCCCGGCCCATGTCGGCGTCGCGGGCGGCCACCACGGCGTTCGCCGTCGCGCCTCCCGGGCTGAGCTTGCGCCAGTGTCCCTTGGTGGACGCGACCACGCCGGGCCGTACCTTCTCGCTGATCTCGACCACGGCCTCGAACTCGCCCTCGTCGTTGAACACCCGGGCCCGCTGCCCCTCGCTCAGCCCCCTCCGCGAGGCGTCCTCGGGGTTGACCAGGACCCGCGGGCCCTTCGAGCGCTTCAGCAGCTCGGGGTTGTTGCCGAAGGTGGTGTTGAGGAACGTGTGGGAGGCGGGGGTGATGAGCGCCAGCGGGTACGGTCCCGGTGCGGCCGAGGCCGTGTGCGACGGGACGTAGGCCGGGCCCGAACCGAACTCCATCCGCCCCGAGGGCGTCGGGAAGCCGTCGGTGAACGGCACGAACGGCTGGGGGATGCTGAGGCGGACCCAGCCCTCCTTGCGCAGCCGGTCGAGCGTGATCCCCTCCAGGGAGGGGTGCCCCGAGGTGAGCAGCTGCTCGGCCAGCTCCAGGTCGGAGTCGTACAGGGACGGCTCGGTGAGCCCCATGTGCCGCGCCAGGCGGCGGAACGTCTCGGTGGTGGACAGGCACTCGCCCGGCGGCTCGACGGCGGGCTCGTTCCACATCAGGTACATGTGCCCGTACCCCGCGTGCAGGTCGGCGTGCTCGATCTGCATGGTGGCGGGAAGGACGATGTCGGCGTAGTCGACGGTGTCGGTCGGGAACTGCTCCATCACGACGGTGAACAGGTCCTCGCGCAGCAGCCTCTCGCGGACCCGGTTCTGGCCGGAGGTGGAGCCCATCGGGTTGGCCGCGTACACCCACAGGCACTTCACCGACTCGTCCAGCTCGTCGGCCAGCCGGGTCATGGTGAGCGTGCGGACCGGCCCGGGGAGCAGGTCGTCGCGGGTGTCGATGTTCAGGTGGACGTGCCCGCTGGTGGAGTACACGATCCCGCCGCCCGGGTGGCGCCAGTCGCCGGTCACGCCGGGGATGGAGGAGATCGTGCGCATCGCGGTGCCGCCGCCCGCGTGCCGCTGCACGCCCATGGTGGCCCGGATGCCGGTGGGCCGCGTACGTGCCAGGCGTGTCCCCAGGGCCCGGATGTCGGCCTCGGGCAGTCCGGTGATCTCCGCCACGCGTGCCGGGGGATGGCGCAGGATCTCCTCGCGGAGGTTCTCCCAGCCGCTCGTGTGGTTCTCCAGGTAGTCGCGGTCCTCGGCGCCCTCGGAAAGGACGACGTTCATCAGCCCCAGGGCGAGGGCCGCGTCGGTGCCGGGCCGGATCGGCAGGTGCTCGTCGGCCTGCTCGGCGGTGCGGGTGCGGATCGGGTCGATCGCCACCACGTGCGCCCCGGCCGCGCGGGCGTCCTGGATGAACTTCCACAGGTGGTGCCCGGTCGTCAGCGTGTTCGTCCCCCACAGCAGGATGAGCCTGGACAGGGCGAACGTCTCCGGGTCCATGCCGCCGGGCGTGCCGTAGACCTGTCGCAGTCCGGAGTTCCCGGCCGAGGAGCAGATGTTCAGGAAGTGCCTCGACGCCCCGAGGACGTTCCAGAACCGCCTCCCGGCGATCCCCTCGGAGCCCTGGACGTATCCCAGCGTGCCGGTGCCCAGGTAGGGCCAGATCGCCTCGCCGCCGTGCTCGTCGACGATGCCCCGCAGCCGTACGGAGATCTCCTCCAGGGCCTCGTCCCAGCTGATCCGCTCGAACCGGCCGGATCCCTTGGGACCGACCCGCCGCATCGGGTGCAGGATGCGGTCGGCCGCCCGGGTGTGCTCCAGGTAGCGGTTGACCTTCACGCAGAGCGCGCCGCGGGTGTACGGATGATCCGGGTTGCCACGCATCTTGACGGCGCTGCCGTCCTGGACGGTCACCACCCAGGAGCAGGTGTCGGGGCAGTCCAGCGGGCACGCCCCCAGCACTCGCAATTCGCCTGACGACATGCCCCGACTGTAGCCGCGCCCCCCGCCCGGAGCGCACGCGCGTTCCCCTTTCCCACCCCGCACGCCCGGCCCTCCCGTGGCGGCACGCCCCGCGGTCCCGGTGTCACCGGGGAAGGCGTGTCACCTGAGAAGGCCGCCGTGTCCGGGCCCGTGTCCGTGGTCGTGATCGTGGCCGGGCCTCAGGCCGCCCGCGCCGGTTCCCGGCCCAGTGGTGTCCGGGGCGCCGGGGGTGGCAGCGCCTTTACCGGGCCCCTCGGGCCCCTCGGGAGCCTGGGGCCCGCTGGGACGGCCGGAGCCGGGGAGTTCGAGGGCGTGCGCGTAGGCGAACGCCGCCGCCGCGATCGCGCCGCCGTTCACCCCCAGCGCCTTGTCGTTGATGTTGGCGATGGTGTCGCACGCCTGGTGGTAGCACTTGTCGTACGCGACCCCGGCGGTGCCGCCGAACCTCTCGGCCTCCTCGGCGGTCTTGAGGCGCTCGGCGCCGGTGAACAGCCCGCCCGAGGGGATGCCGACCGCGATGAAGGGGCCGTAGTCGGACCGGCCGCTGAACTCGGCGTCCTGGTACGGCTCGCCCACCGCCGTGAAGTACGCCTGGAAGAGCTTCTCGATGTGGCCCGATCCGGGAGGCGGGGTCGCGCCGGGGACCTCGCCGGACGAGTCGCCGTCGTAGATCCCGAAAACGTGGTTCGGCGAGGCGATCATGTCGAAGTTCAGGTAAACCTTGATCTTCGCGCGCTCCGCCGGGGGCAGGGCGGCCACGTAGTGTTTCGAACCGAGCAGGCCCAGCTCCTCGGCGCCCCAGAAGGCGAAGCGCAGCCTGTTCTTCGTCCGCAGCGACTTCGCCGCCAGCGCCGTCTCCAGGATGCCCGCGGTGCCCGAGCCGTTGTCGTTGATGCCGGGGCCCATCATGACGCTGTCCAGGTGGGCGCCGAGCATGACGACCTTGTCCGGGTCGCCCCAGGGGCTCTCGGCGAAGAGGTTGCGCGTCCTGCGGTCGGGAGCGCTCTCGGCGTTCACGGTGAGCGTCACCCTCGTCCCCGGGACCGCCAGTTCCTCACCGGTCGCGAAGCTGGTGCCGACGACCGGGATGCGCACGGTGGAGGTGTTGATCGAGCCGCCGAGCAGGGGCCTGCGGTCGGCGGGCCCCTCGCCCGCCTGGCCCTCGTTGAAGATGATCACGCCGGACGCGCCCGCGGCCTCGGCCTGCTCCGCCTTGACCTGGAAACTGCAGGTGCCGCGCTGGATCAGCGCGATGTTGCCCCGGACGAAGGTGGAGAAGTCGCTCCTCTCACACCCCGAGGTGGATTCCGACGTCCTCCGCGGCGGCAGCACCAGGTCGACCCCCTGCACCGGGGCCGTCACGTCCCCCGAGCCGGAGTACGTCATGGTCCTGAAGTCGGTGCCGGGCACGTACGCCTTGACGGAGGGCCGTGTCCGCCTGAGCACGGGGGCCGCGGTCTCGCGGAAGAAGGAGAACTTGAACTCCTGCGAGGTGACCCGGTATCCGGCCTCGCGGAGCCTGTCCGCGACGTAGGCCAGCGAGGCGTCGTAGCCCGGCGTCGCCGCCGCCCGGGTGCCGTCGTTGGCGCCGGCGATGTCCTGAAGCCTCCTCAGGTGCCGCTTGAGGTCCGCGGAAGTGATCGACAGACCGAATCTCTTCGCGTCCGGCGTCAGCAGGCTCCCGCCCGGCGGTTCGGAGCCACCGCCCTCGGGAACCGGCTCCACGCCGGTCGGGACAGTGGACACCGCGGACACGGCGGCCGGTCCGGAGCCGCCTCCGGGAACCGGCGCCGCGCCGGCGGGGACGGCGGACGCTGTGGACACGGCGGCCAGGGACATCACCGAGACCATGATGACCGTGGCCGTCGACTTCCTCGGAGCGGCGGCAGGGGCTTTCCGGCCCTCGGACGCGGCTCGACGGGACGCGGGCGGGTGACGGAACATGCCGTTCAGCCTTTCAGGCCGTCACCCATCAAATCGATTGTTCCCGCAGGTAGAATGGTCAATTCTCCATCTGCGACAGGTACGCTACGTTCGCCTGGTCCCCCTCGTCGAGGCTGGGGCTTCCCGCGAACCAGGCGTCCAGGATCTCCCCGAGCAGGGGGGCGGAGGTCAACCGGAGGCTGATCGCCAGCACGTTGGCGTCGTTCCAGCGACGTGCCCCGTCCGCCGTGGCCGCGTCCGCGCACAGCGCCGCCCGGACGCCGGGCACCTTGTTCGCCGCGATCGACGCGCCCGTCCCGGTCCAGCAGCACACGATCGCCTGGTCGGCCGATCCCGAGGCCACATCTTCGGCGGCACGCGCGCAGCACCAGGCCCAGTCGGCCCGCTCGTCGGTCACGGCACCGTGAGGTATCACCGTGTGACCTCTTTTTTCGATTTCAGAGACCAAGATGGAAGCCACACCGTCAAGACTGTCGGAGGCCACTGAGATACGCATGACTCTGATTGTGGACACTCAAGAAGAAGATCGGTGACGCACCTGTAATGCGGAGCGTGCAGAATCGCAGGCGGTGACGGAAATCAGGGAACTGGACGAAACGGCGTCCGTTGACGGCACAAGGTCGACGACGGACGACGATCTCGCCGTGCACGTCGTCGAGCCGCTGCTCCCGCAGCGGATCCGCCGCCCCTCCGACCTGCTGAGGTTCCTGGCGACCCTGCTCGCGCTCGTGGCCGTGGTCCTGCTCGCCCTCGTGGCCAAGAAGACCCTGAACGGCCTGGAGGGCGACGTCGCCGACGGCACCAGCCGGGCGCCGTTCCTGCTCAGCGGTCTGGCCGGGGTGCTGAGCGCGTCGGCCATGCTCGGCGTGCCCGTCGCCTTCGCCATCGAGCGGGTGCTCCACCGCGACGGCCTCCGGGTGGCCGAGGGACTCTTCGCGGCCATCGCCGCGATGGTGTTCTCCTTCGTGCTCGGCGAGTGGATCCTCAACGCGGGCCCCGAGGACCTGCGGGTCCTGCTGACCGGCGGCCGGACCGGTGTCGAGCCGATCAACACCCTGCTCACCCCGATCATCGCCTACGTCACCGCGGTGCGAATATCCCGCCGTCCCACCTGGCGGGCGGCCCTGTGGAGCGCGGTCGCGCTCAACGCCGTCGCCCTGTTCGCCGGGCTCGCCGCCACCATCCTCGGCATCGTCGTCTCCATCCTGGTCGGGCTGGCCGTCGGCTACGCCACCCTGTACGGCGTGGGCAGCCCCAACACCCGCCCCCCGGGCAGCGCGGTCGTCGTGGCGCTCCGCAAGCTGGGCTTCGTCCCCCTCAGGGCCCGCAGGCTCGACGACGACCACCAGAGCAGCCGCCGCTACGCCGTCGACCTCAAGGACGGCAGCCGCCTCGACGTCACCGTCCTCGACCGTGACCGCCAGGTCGCCGGGGTGCTCTACCGCCTCTGGCGGCGCATCCGCCTCAACTCCGAGACCCGCCGCAAGGCCATCCGCTCGCTCCGCGCCGAGCTGGAGCGCGAGGCCCTCATGGCGTACGCCGCGCAGGCGGCGGGGGCGAGCACCCCCAGGCTCGTCGGCACCAGCGAGATCGGCACCGAGGCCGCGCTGCTCGCCTACGAGCACACCCCCACCCGCGCGCTCGACAACATCCCCGACAAGGAGATCGACGACAACCTGCTCGCCCAGATCTGGGAGCAGGTCCTGCTGCTGCAGGTCCAGCGGCTCGCCCACCGGCGGCTGACCGGCGACAGCATCCACGTCGACGGCGAGGGCCGGGTCATCCTGATGGACGCCCGCAGCGGCGAGATCGCCGCCGGTGACCTGCTGCTCCGCCTCGACATCGCCCAGCTGCTCACCTACCTCAGCCTGCGGGTCGGCGCCCAGCGGGCGGTCGCCGCCGCCGCGGCCGTGGCCGGGTCCGGGGTGCTCGCCGACGCTCTCCCCCTGCTCCAGCGGATCGCGCTGACCCGCGAGACCAGGGCCGCGCTCACCAGGAACAAGGAACTGCTCACCGAGATCCGCGATCGGATCGTCGAGCTCAAGCCGAGGGTCGAGGCCGACGAGGTGCGCCTGGAGCGCTTCCGTCCCCGGACCCTGATCACCATCATCGGCACCGCGTTCGCCGCGTACTTCCTGGTTTACTACCTGAGCCGGATCAACCTCGACATGATCACGTCGGCCAAGTGGGGCTGGACCGGCATGGCGCTGGTCGCCGCGATGCTGAGCTACGTCGCCGCCGCCCTCATGCTGATGGGGTTCGTGCCGGAGAAGCTGCCCCTCGGCCGTACCGTGCTCGCCCAGTTCGCCGGGTCGTTCGTCAAGCTCGTCGCGCCCGCCGCGGTGAGCGGGGTCGCGGTCAACACCCGTTACCTGCAGAAACGCGGTATCCCCTCGGGGCAGGCGGTGGCCAGCGTGGGGGCCTCCCAGCTCATCGGGCTGGCCTGTCACATCGCCCTGCTGCTGTTGTTCGCCTACATCACCGGCTCCAACACCGCCTCGTCGTTCACGCCGTCGCGCACTCTCGTGATCACGCTGCTCGCCGTGGCCGTGCTGATGCTGGTCGCCGTGAGCGTGCCACGCCTGCGCCGCATGATCACCGCGAAGCTCCGCTCGCTGTTCTCCGGCGTCATCCCGCGCCTGCTCGACATCCTCCAGTCGCCCCGGAAGATCATCGAGGGCTTCGGCGGCACCCTGCTGCTCACCCTGTTCTTCGTGGCCTGCCTGGACGCCTGCGTCCGCGCCTTCGGAGGCTCCATCAACTTCGCCGCCGTCGCCATCGTCTTCCTCGCGGGCAACGCCATCGGCTCGGCCGCCCCGACCCCCGGCGGGCTCGGTGCCGTCGAGCTGTCCCTCACGGCCGGCCTGACCCTGGCGGGAGTGCCCAAGGAGGTGGCGCCCTCGGCCGTGCTGCTGTTCCGGCTGCTGACCTTCTGGCTGCCGGTCCTGCCGGGCTGGGCCGCGTTCACGTACCTGCAGCGGCACAACGCGCTCTGACCCCGTCCGGCCCCGTCTTCACCCGTGTCCTCAAGCGGTCCCCTCGCGCCCTTCACGGGCGGAGGCCGCCGATCACCTGGACCGGCGGCCTCCATGTGGACGTACGGGCGGGTGAGGTCAGGCCTCGCTGGACGTGGCCCAGATGTTGATGCCCGCCTCGACCGCGTCCTTGTCGATCGCCTCCAGCTCATCGGCGTCGAACGACAGGTTCTCCACCGCCGCGAGGCTGTTCTCCAGCTGCTCGACGCTGCTCGCGCCGATCAGCACCGAGGTGACGCGCCTGTCGCGCAGCGCCCACGCCAGCGCCATCTGCGCCAGCGACTGGCCGCGCCGGCCCGCGATCTCGTTCAGGATGCGGATGTGCCGCATCGTCTCGTCGGTGAGCATGTCCGGGGTGAGGAAGCGCCCCTGCGAGGCCCGCGACCCCTCGGGGATCCCGTTCAGGTAGCGGTCGGTCAGCATGCCCTGCGCCAGCGGCGAGAACGCGATGCAGCCCACGCCCTCCTCCTCCAGGACGTCGAGCAGCCCGCCCTCGATCCACCGGTTCAGCATCGAGTACGAGGGCTGGTGGATCAGCAGCGGCGTGCCCATCTCCCGCAGGATCCGCGCCGCCTCCTTGGTGTGCTCGGGCGAGTAGGAGGAGATGCCCGCGTACAGCGCCTTGCCCGACCGGACCGCGTGGTCCAGCGCGCCCATCGTCTCCTCGAGCGGGGTGTCCGGGTCGAACCGGTGGCTGTAGAAGATGTCGACGTAGTCGATCCCCATCCGCTCCAGCGACTGGTCCAGGCTGGACAGCATGTACTTGCGCGACCCCCACTCGCCGTACGGCCCCGGCCACATGTCGTAGCCCGCCTTGGTGGAGATGACCAGCTCGTCCCGGTACCGGGCGAAGTCCTCGCGGAAGTGCCGGCCGAAGTTGCTCTCCGCGGTCCCGGGGGGCGGGCCGTAGTTGTTGGCCAGGTCGAAGTGGGTCACCCCCAGGTCGAAAGCCCTCCTGAGGATGTCCCGCTGGACCTCGAAGGACTTGTCGTCACCGAAGTTGTGCCAGAGCCCCAGGGAGACGGCGGGCAGCTTGAGCCCGCTCTTGCCGACCCTGTTGTACGGCTGGCGATCGTCGTACCTGTCGTTCGCCGCGATATATGTCACTGAGCCACCTTTGTCGTATCGAGAATCCAGGAGAGGGTGAAAGCCTCTTCGCGCCAGGAGTCATACCTGCCGCTGCGGCCACCGTGTCCGGCGCCCATCTCCGTCTTGAGCAGGAACGGCCCGCCGCGCGCGACGTCGCGGAGCTTCGCGACCCACTTGGCGGGCTCGTGGTAGAAGACCCTGGTGTCGTTGAGGCTGGTGATCGCCAGGATCGGCGGGTAGACCCGGCCGTCCACGTTCTCGTAGGGCGTGTACGACTTCATGTAGGCGTACACCTCGGGATTGTGCAGCGGGTCGCCCCACTCGTCCCACTCGATCACGGTCAGCGGCAGCGACGGGTCGAGGATCGTGTTCAGCGCGTCCACGAAGGGCACCTCCGCCACCACGCCCGCGAAGGTCTCCGGCGCGAGGTTGGCGACCGCGCCCATCAGCAGCCCGCCCGCCGACCCGCCCCTGGCGACGACCGCGCTCGACCAGTTCGTGGCGGAGAGGTGCTCGGCGGCGGCGACGAAGTCGGTGAAGGTGTTCTTCTTCTGCTGGAACTTGCCGTTCTCGTACCAGCGGCGGCCCATCTCACCGCCACCCCTGACGTGCGCGACGGCGAAGACGAAGCCCCGGTCGAGCAGGCTGAGCCTCGCGATGGAGAACGACGGGTCGATCGAGATCTCGTAGCTTCCGTAGCCGTACAGCACGGTGGGGGCGGGCCGCTCCGTGCCCTTCTTGACCACGATCGAGATCGGGACGCGGGTGCCGTCCGAGGCGGTCGCCCACTCGCGGAACTGCTCGTAGTCGGCCGGGTCGTAACCGCCCAGCACGACCTTCTGCTTCAGCAGGACCAGCTCGCCCGCGCCCAGGTCGTAGTCGTAGACCGACGGCGGAGTGATCATGCTGGTGTAGCCGAGCCGCAGCCGTCCCGTGACGAACTCCGGATTGCCCGACGGGGCCACGTCGTAGATCGGCTCGGGGAAGGAGATCTCGTACGCCTCCCCGTCGCGGGGCAGGATGCGGATGCCGGTGAGGCCGTCCCTGCGGAAGTGCACGACGGTGTGACCCTCGAAGGCGTCGACGTCGAGCAGCCGGGTGTCGGCACGGTGCCCGATGAGCGGCGTCCAGCTGCCGGAGTCGTCGAGGGGCGCGGTGGCCAGCTCGAAGTTCTCCGCGTTCCGGTTGTGCAGGATCAGGAAGTGGTCACCCGCGTGGTCGATGCCGTACTCGACGCCGGTCTCCCGTGGCCTGACGACCCGGAACTCGCCGGTGGGGTCGTCGGCCTCCAGGACGCTCACCTCGCTGGTGATCTTGCTCCCGGCGGAGAGGATCAGGTAGCGCTCGCTGCGGCTCAGCCCGACGCCGACCCAGAACCGCTCGTCGGACTCCTCGTGGACGAGCACGTCGTCCTGCGCGGGGCTCCCGATCGCGTGCCGGTGGACCTGGTTGGGCCGCCAGGCGTCGTCGACCGTCGTGTAGAAGAACGTCGTGCCGTCGGCGGACCAGGCGCCGCCGTAGAAAATGCCGGGAATCTCGTCGGGGAGGGTCTCGCCGGTGGCGAGGTTCTTCACCCTCAGGGTGAAGCGCTCGTCGCCGGTGAAGTTGGTGGAGTACGCCAGCAGGGTGCCGTCGGGGCTGACCGAGCTGGTGCCGATCGAGAAGAAGTCGGAGTCTCCGGCGAGCTCGTTGCCGTCGAGCAGGACCTCCTCGCCGGGAAGTGACTCCCCGGCCTTCACCTCGGGCGGCGTCTCACCGTCCGCTGCCACCCGGCACTGGATGCCGTACTGCTTGCCCTCCTCCGTCCGGGAGTAGTACCACCAGCCGCCCTTGCGGGTGGGGACCGAGAGATCGGTCTCCAGGGTGCGTCCCTTGATCTCCTGGAAGAGCGTCTCCTGCAGGGGCTTGAGGTGGGTGGTCGCCTCCTGCGTGTAGGCGTTCTCCGCCTCCAGGTAGGCGACCACCTCCGGGTCGTCCTTGACCGTCAGCCACGCGTAGTCATCGACCACGGTGTCCCCGTGGTGCACGCGCTCGCTGGGAACCTTCTTCGCCGTCGGCGGCGTCTGGCTGCTCACTCAGCCGAGTCTATGTTTCCGCCGGTGCCTGTTCGGGGTGCACCCGCTCGACCGTCGTCCTGTACGGGCGGCTCGGCGGTTCCGCCCGGCTGCCGCCTCGTCCGGCACGGCCGACTCTGTCGACTCTGTCGGCTCGCCCCGCTTGGCCGGTCCGTTTCGCTGTCGGCTTTGGACTGCTGGGCCCGCCTGGCCGGGCTGGGCCTCTCAGCCGGCTCGGCCCGCCCGGCTCGCGGGCCGAGGCCCGCCCGGGGAATACGGCCGCGGGGTTCGTCGTTACGTCTCGAGCGGTCCGGGAGGGCTGCTAATCTTTTGATGTCGGCAGGGTCCGGCGCAAACCACTCCAATCACTTCGGTGACTTACGTATGGCTTGTGTCGTGTTTGCCGACAATCCCTTTGAAACCAACGGTCTCGAAGATCGGTTCGCAGAGCCGCTCAAGGGCTGGTAAGTTTGAGGGGTTGCTCTGGAAACGGAGTCGCCTGAATTCCAGCAGGACCAGCTAGATCGAATCAACCGGAGCAAAACAAGCCGGTTTGACACGAAAAAGCGGACCTGAAAGAATAAAGGCACAACGAAAGAACAGAATAAAACAAAACGAACGCCCCGGAGTTCGGGTCGGCCGATCTGGCTGGTCAGGGTGATGGTGTACGCGTCCGTTTCTTGAGAACTCAACAGTGTGTTAAAAGCCAGTGCATGATGCACAACCCCGTTCAACCCACCTTTTGGGGTGGGGGACGGATTCCTTTGGTTGAACATCCACTGCGTTCCTTTTTCCGCCTTGTGTGGTGGTGGGGGATG
>NZ_JBPJUQ010000058.1:0-64780 GCF_051192615.1 Streptosporangium sp. G11 | reverse complement strand
TGCGTAGTGCGAACTTTGGTCGGTTCAGCACGGCAACCTACGCTCGTTCTCTTTTACACCGCATCTCGGACGCGACCTCGCGAGAGAGAGCAGGGGAGCTCCATCAGGAGCACTCGCCCGCGCCCCTCGGCCGGTTCCACCGCATAGGTCAGTGGTCCCCAGCTGTTTCCCTGGGAGTACGTGGGCTTGTGGCGGATCCGCCAGCGATAGGCGGTGCCGTCGACGCCGATCAGCCTTGAGTCCTTCTTGGGGATCGCCACGGAACGGTCTCCTGTCTTTGTTTCGTCCCTGCTCCGTAAGAGCACCGAAGACAGCGACAGGTGATGCGAGACGCTCGCCAGCGTAACCACCGCCCAGTCTCACGATCGAGCGATTTTCGCGCACGGCCGGATCCGGCGGTGGAGGCCCTCCAGCCGTGGGAGTACGGGACACATGGGCATGAGAGGCGGCGCGAAACGACGAGAACCGGCGAATGTCAAAAGCCCGGCTCGGAACACCTTATAGAGGATCGCTGCGGGTCGGTCACCATGACGGGTCGGATCTGCGACAGCCAGGGCTCCGGTGGCTCCGCGACCTGTGTTTTCTCCCGAAACAACCTCTGTTGAAACGTGAAGCAGAAGTTACGCTCCACATGCTTTTCTCCGCTCGCGAGCAGGATTTACTTTTCGTAGGAAGAAATAATTTTCCCGTGAAATGAGAGAAGATATTCCTGTTTTTGTCGCCAACATCTTTGCTTCCCTGAGAAGCTGAAGCCATGCCGCGTAAGGAAAAGTTCGAGTACATTATGATGGATCGGCTGAGAGCGTCCCTCGACCTGGTGGGAGCTGGTGCATACGGTGGCGCCGCACGACAGCCTCGTCTGACCGACGCGTCAATTCGTGGCCACGTCAAAATCTTGAAAGACAACGCGTACAACGGCAGGCCGATTTTCACCGAAAGCAACGGTCGACAGGTGCTCACCGACCCGGGTGGGGAACCGCCGGCCTATGCCCGGCAGGTCGTCGATCTGGGCCATGGGGTGGCTCGATCGGGCTCCTCCGAGTCGGTCACGGCTTTTCTTCCTCGGCGTTCCCGCTTCGTCTCTCGTGCGCTTCTCGCCCTTCGCGACGAGATCACGGTCCACTGCCGGGTGCCGGGCGATCGAGATCGACATGAGGATGTTTTCGAGATCGATGTGATCGGTCCGCCGGAGAACGGAGTGATCGATCTCGTCCTGGGGCCGCCACCTCCGCGCCCCGGGAAACACGAAGCGCCGGATTCTCCTGGGCCGTACACCGGCCGACTCGAGGCGACGGTGCCCATCAGTGATCCTCTCGACGCGATCAGCCTGGAGCAACCGGTCAGCGGGGGGCCGTCGCCGTTGGCGCCGTCAGGGAGCCGATCACCAAAGCCAAGGCGAGGCTGAGATGTCCGATCGCGGAGAAATCGCCATGACGCGCCGCATCCCCATGTTCACCCTCGACGGCGTCCCCGACGCGCGGACGAGCACGCATCCGTTCACCACCCAGGACGGCCTGGGGCTGAGCATGCTCAGGTTCCTCAGGGAACCGGCCGACGACGTCGTCCTCGTGATCCACGGGTTGACGACCTCCAGCGACATGTTCATCATGCCCGAGCACCCCAACCTCGTCCGCCACCTCCTGGACAACGGCTACCCGGACGTGTGGACGCTGGACTACCGGATGAGCAACCGGCACCCGTACAACCGCTCGATGCACCGCTTCACCATGGACGACATCGCGCTGTTCGACTACCCGGCCGCGCTGCGCGCACTGCGCGCGGAGGTGGGGGACCGGCGGGTGCACGTCATCGCGCACTGCCTGGGCTCGGTGTCGTTCATGATGAGCCTGTTCGGCGGGGCGGTGGACGGCATCGCCGGCGTCATCGCCAACAGTGCCGCGCTCACCCCGAGGGTGCCCGCCTGGTCGCGGCTCAAGCTGACCGTGGCGCCGACGTTCATGGAGTACGTCCTCGGCTTCCCCTACCTGGACCCCAGGTGGGACGAGGAGCCGGCGCTCACCCGCGGGTGGCTGTTCTCGAAGGCGGTGGACCTGTTCCACCCGGAATGCGATGAGTCCTCCTGTCACATGCTGAGCCTCATGTGGGGCACCGGCTGGCCCGCCCTCTACAGCCACGACAAGCTGCACGCGATCACCCACGCCCGCAGCGGCGACCTGTACGGCGCCACCGGCTTCCACTATTACCGGCACGTGCTCAAGATGGTCCGGGCAGGCCGCGCGGTGAAGTACGACCCGCGGGACCCTCGGCACGGCGCCCTGCCGGACGACTACCTGGCGAACGCCGCCGAGATCACCACCCCCGTGCTGCTGACCACGGGAGACCGCAACCGCGTCTTCGCCGACTCCAACGTCGTCTGCCACGATCGGCTCGACGCCGTCGTCCCGGGCCGTCACGAGCTCGTCGTCTTCCCCGGCTACGGCCACCAGGACGTCTTCATGGGCAAGAACTGCCATCAGGACGTCTTCCCGGTGATGACCGACTTTCTCAAGCGTCAGGGGGCGTGACCGTGTCCAAGACCTACCGGCCCACCAGCCACGAGGCCTTCCCGCACGGCACGCTGCTCAGTCTCGCCTACGACTGGGAGCGCGTCGCCGACCCGGGCGTCCCGCCGCGCTGGCCGTTCAGGGTCTACCTGCCGCGCGACACCGACGACGTCGTCAGGGCCGTGCGCGAGGCCCGTGACCGCGGCGAGCGGCTGATCGTCCGCGGCCACGGCCACTCCAGCAACAACCTCGTCACCGGCGAGGGCGCCACGGTCCTGCTGACCGACCGGATGAACGAGATCATCAGCGTGGACGAGCGCCAGGCGTCCTGCACCATGCAGGGCGGCGCCGTCCTGGCCGACGTGGACGCGCACCTCGCGCGGCGCGGCTGGGGACTGTCGATCATCGGTGACCACGACCACATCACGGCCGGCGGCTTCGCCTCCGTCGGCGGCATCAGCCCCGCGTCCCACCGGTACGGGCTGTTCGTCGACACCGTCACCGAGCTGGAGTACGTCGACTGGGACGGCGAGGTGCACATCTGCGGCCGCGAGCGCGACCCGGACCGCTTCCACCGCGTTCTGGCGGGCACCGGCAGGCACGGCATGATCACCTGGCTCACGGTCGCGATCGTCCGCGTCGACAAGCACCGGACCGTGCTGAAGAACGACCGGCTGCTCACCACGAACCTCGACGACTACATCCGCCGCTCCGGCGAGCTGATCCGCGACCCCGGCGACGCGCTGATGGAGCGCGGAGTCTGGGCCGACTTCCCGACCCCGGTCGGGACGCTGCGGCTCGGCCAGTTCTCCTCCTATCGCGAGACCCCGCAGAGCCCGCTCAAATCACTCCTCAACAACGTCGCCTACGGCTACCAGCAGTTCCTCGGTTACTGGGCGGGCCGCCTTCCCCCGGCGGTGGACGAGATCGTCAAGTACCTCGGCATGGCGGCGATAATGCTCAGCCCCGCCTACGCCAGCGGCAAGAACATCGAGTGCTTCACCGACCAGGTGCTCGACTCCACCGTCGGCGACCCGACCCGCATGCTCGTCGTCCTGGCCCCGGCCGAGCGCTACGAGTCGCTGTTCAGGCAGTTGTACGAGGCCGCCGTCGAGGAGCGGCGCGCCAGCGGGGGGATCACGTTCATCTCCGTGTACGTGAAGGCGATCCGCTCGGCGTACCTGTCGGGAGGGGACGAGACCAAGCGGCACTGCGAGCTGATGCTCTACTTCGGTGTCAACCTCGAGCAGATGACCGAGAAGATCCTCGAACGCCTGGTGGAACTGGTCGACGACATCGTCATCGACCACGGCGGCTTCCGGTACATGCACTCACGCACCGGCAGCGATCCGGAACGGCGGCGACTGCTGGACCCGAACGCCCGGTACGCCGAGCACGCCGGCGAGCCGGTCCCCGGCAAGCCACGGAAGGGATGATCGTCCATGGCCGCCAGAGCACACCGGCGCGACGAGGACCCGAGTGGCGCGGCGGTCCCCGCGCCGACGCGGCGGAAGCCCGCGAGCCGGGCGGCGGCGACGGTCGCCACGGACGGCATCCGGCCGACGACGGCCGCGGCGGGCGGCCGGTCGGCGGTGACGCGACGGGCAGGGGCGACGACCGCGGCCACCAGGCGGGTGCCGGTGCTGCCCGAGCGCAGTGTGCCCGAGCCGGTTGACGCGGGCGCCGGGCTGACCTTCCACGAGAAGATGTCGGGATATTTCGCCATGGGTTATACGGATCCGCGCGTGGGCGCCCACGTGGGCCGCCGCACCCGGTGGCGGCTCACCTTGCGCGCCACCGTCACGATCGCCGACATCGACGCCTTCGTCGCCGACCCGCTCCACCACGGGACCCTGCGCGGGGAGGTCGAACTGCCGGGCGTCGAACACCGCGTCCCGTTCCACGACGGGGTGTTCCGGCTCTTCGCGCCGTCCGGGCGGTCCGGCCTCACGCTGCTGATGTACGAGGCGCCGTTCTCGTACGGCGGGCAGGCGTACTACCTGGCCGGGCGCAAGAACGTACGCGACGACCTGGGCCTGGACCTGTGGCATGACACGACGACGCTCGACGTGCGGCTGCACCGGGGACCCGACGCCGATGGCGAGGTGGCAGGGGCCGGGGTGCTGCGGCTGGGGGGCGCCGACCTGGTGGCGCTGCTGCTGTCGACGCGCGCCACGAACGTGGCCTCGCCGGTCGAGGCGGCCCGCGTGCTGGGGACGTTCGGGCTGTTGTTCGCGCGCGGCCTGCGCGACAGCTACCTGCGGCGGTCGCGTGCCTTCGTCCTGAAGGAGGGGCGATGAGCGCCGAGCCTTCGACACCGTCCGCTGAGCACGTCGACGCCGTGGTGGTCGGCTCCGGATTCGGCGGATCCGTGTCCGCCTACAGGCTGGCGGAGGCCGGCCTGCGAGTGGTCGTGCTGGAGCGCGGCCGCGCGTACCCGCCCGGGAGCTTCGCCCGCACACCACAGGAGATGAGCAGGAACTTCTGGGATCCGAGCGAGGGGCTGCACGGCCTGTTCGACGTCTGGACGTTCAACGGGTTCGACTCCGTGGTGAGCAGCGGGCTGGGCGGTGGCTCGCTGATCTACGCGAACGTGCTGCTCAGGAAGGAGGAACGGTGGTTCGTGAGGCACGAGCCGCTGCCCGGCGGCGGGTACGAGACGTGGCCGGTCACCAGGAACGACCTGGAGCCCCACTACGAGGCCGTGGAACGCATGCTGGGCGCCACCCGCTATCCGCTGCACGCCCCCGCGTACGCCGACACGCGCAAGACCCTGGCGATGCGGCGGGCGGCCAAGGACCTGGGGCTGGAATGGGAGCTACCGCCGCTCGCGGTCAGCTTCTCGGCGGGGCCCGATGAGCCGCCCGGCCTGGGGCTGCCGATCAAGGAGGCGGGGTACGGCAACCTGCACGGGCTGCCCCGCCGTACCTGCCGGTTGATCGGGGAGTGCGACATCGGCTGCAACGACGGGGCGAAGAACACGCTCGACCACACGTACCTGTCGGCCGCGAAGGCGGCGGGCGCCGACATCCGCACCCGCTGCGAGGTACGCGGCCTGCGGGCACGGGACGGCGGCGGATACGAGGTCACCTACGTCGAGCACGACGAGGCGAACGAAGGCCGCCGCACGGACACGCACGCGCTGCCGCTCCGCACGGTCACCTGTGACCTGCTGATTCTCGGCGCGGGCACGTACGGGACGACGTACCTGCTGCTGCGCAACCGCCGCACCCTGCCGGGACTCAACCTGCCCGTGCTCGGCAGGCGCTACTCCGGCAACGGCGACCTGCTCACCTTCCTGCTCCCGAGGAAAGGTTCCGTCCGCGCGATGGAGGCCAGCCGCGGGCCGGTGATCACCAGCTCGATGCTCGTCCCCGACCGGCTGGACCGCCCCGACGTCATGGGGCGGGGCTTCTACGTGCAAGACGGCGGTTACCCGGGGTTCGTCGACTGGCTGGCCGAGAGCGCGGACGTGACGCGCACGGTGTTCCGGGCGAGCGAGTTCGCGGTGCGGGCGCTGATGGCCCGGCTGTTCGGTACCCCGGACACCAGCCTGAGCGGCGAGATCGCGCGCCTGATCGGGGACGGCACGCTGTCGGCGGGCTCGCTGCCCCTGCTCGGCATCGGCCGCGACGTGCCGGACGGCGTGATGCGGCTGCGCGGCGAGCGCCTGCAGGTGAACTGGACGACCGAGACGAGCACGGAGTATTTCGCCCGGGTCCGGCGCACCATGCGCGACATCGCGGACGTGCTGGACGCCCGGTACGTGGACAACCCGCTCTGGTTCTTCCGGAAGATCATCACCGTGCATCCGCTGGGTGGCGCCGCCATCGGCCACAACAGGATCGAGGGCGTGTGCGACCCGTACAACGCCGTGTTCGACCTGCCCGGCCTGTACGTCGCCGACGGCGCGGCCATGCCGGGACCGGTGGGCCCGAACCCGTCGCTCACCATCGCGGCGCTGGCCGACCGCATGTGCACCCGGCTGCTGGAGAACCGCCCGCCCCGGAACCGCCGCCGCGCCCGCACGACCACGGTGCCCTCCATGAGCAGCGGGCCCGCGGAGGAAGGGCGGCCGTCGTGAACCGCATCGCCGTCGCGATCGTGCACGGCGTCGAGATCGCCGACCCCGCCTTCGCCGCGGAACCGGCCAGGCTGCTGCGCCGCAGCTTCGCCGCCGAACTCGGCCTGAGCCCGCTCGACGCCGACAACGCGCTGGTCATCGAGCCCGTCTACTGGGCGCCGCACATCGAGGGCCGGCAGCGCGAGCTGTTCGCCAAGATGTACGGGGACGACGCCGGCACGTTCTTCGACGACCACCTCGAAGGCGTCGTCAAGAGCGTCAACGCGGGATCGGCGGCGTCGATGGCGCGGTTGCTCGCGTCCCTGATGCGGCGGACCAGGCCCGAGCTGCGCACGCTGCACTACCCGACGGCGCGCTGGCTGATGCTGCACTTCGTCGGCGACATCATCGCCTACGACCGGAAGCTCAACGAGGAGAACTACGTCGCCGCGCACCATGTACTCGCGCAGGCGCTGGCGGTGCTCGCCGACAAGGCGGGCGACAGGGCGCCGCTGTGCGTGCTCGCGCACTCCTTCGGTTCCGTGCTGGTCAGCGACTACGTCTACGACCAGCAGGAGGCCCTGCGCGGGCGCGAGCTCGTCCCCGACGCGGTACGCGCCGTCATGGGCACCTCGCCGCTAGCCCGGGGCGAGACCCTGGCCTGGCTGTACACGATGGGCAGCCCGCTCGCCCTCTGGAGCCTGCGCAACCCGGACGCGAGCCTGGACCGGCCCATCGACTTCCCCGGCGTCGAGATCGCCGGCCGCGGCTCGCGGCTGAGGAGCGAGTGGGTCAACTTCTGCGATCGCGACGACGTGATCGCCTATCCGCTGCGGCCGCTCGGCCCCGACTACGCGCGGCAGGTCACCATGGACCGGCCGGTGGCGGTGCGGGGGCCGTGGCCGGTGTTCGCCACGCCGCTGGTCCACCCCTTCTACTGGACCGATCCGCAGGTGATCGACGCCATCGGCGGCTCGCTGGCCGCGGGCTGGCGGCACCTCAACCCGGACTGAGGGACCTGTCGCCGAGGTCCACGTCGTGAGGCGGCGGCTCGGGCGGCCCGCGCTCTGATGCACCCCGGCGTGGTTCAACGGCGCTCGATCGGTCGAGAGCGGTCGCTTCATCGCGCGCCCCCGTAGACCCGGGCGGCGGTGCCGCCGAGCACCGCGGCGCGCTCGGAGGGGGGCCAGCCCGCGAGCAGCCGTTCGACGCGGGCGCGTTCGCCCGCGTAGTCGTCGCGCAGCAGCAGAACCGGCCAGTCGGAGCCCCACAGGAGCCGGTCGGCTCCGAGCGCGGCCCGGGCGGCGGCGAGCAGCGTCACGGCCCTTCTCTCGTCGTCACCGAGCCCTGAGACCTTGGCGACCGCGCGCGGGGCCCGGGCGAGCTCGTCGAGCGCGGTGCGCCAGGACCGTGGGTCGGCACCCGGCTCGTGCGCGTTCGCCAGGTGGTCGATCACGACGGCCAGCCCCGGACGGCGGGCGGCGAGCGCGGCGGCCTCGGGCAGCTGCGCGGCCGAGATGAGCAGCTCGAGCAGCAGCCCCTCTCTCTCCAGGGCGATGAGCCCCGCCACCGTCGCCGGGTCGGTCCACCAGCCGGCCGGGGCGGCGGTGAGCGACTGCCGCACCCCGCGCAGCAGGGTGCCGCCGGGCGCGGCGCGCAGGGCGGCGAGCCGTTCCGCCGCGTCCGGGCGGGCGAGCTCCACCCAGGCGACCACGCCCAGGACCCGCGGGTCGTGGGCGGCGCTCGCCAGCAGCCGCTCGGATCCCGCGTCGCTCTCCTCGGCCGCGACCAGCACCACGCGGGCGACGCCCGTCGTCGCGAGCTCGGGGGCGAGGTCGTCGAGCGTGAATATCCGGCGGATCGCCCCTGACGCCGGCTCGGCGAGCCAGCCGGCGCCGAGCAGCTCCGCGCCCCAGACGTGGACGTGGGCGTCGACGATGTTCACCGGGCTCAGACGAGCGGCCGGCGGCCGGCGTCGCGCCACGCCTCGTATTCGGCGCGGCTGTCGAGGCTGAGCGGGTAGTAGTCGGACAGCCGCGCGCCCTGCTCGAGCCGCATCCGGCTGAACTCCTCCCAGTTCTCGTGGTCCTCAGCCGACCGCACGAGCTCGAGCGCCTTGCCCGAGGGCACGATCACCGCGCCGTCGTCGTCGGCGACCACGACGTCGCCGGGCAGGCAGAGCACGCCGCCGGCGGCGACCGGCACGTCGTAGGCCCAGGGGAACAGGTCGGTCTGCGAGGCGTAGTGCGGCGTCGTGCCGGTGCACCAGATCGGCACCCCGAGCTCGCGCACGCGCGCGGCGTCGCGGATGCGCCCGTCGACGACGATGCCGGCACCGCCGCGACGCTTGAAGTAGCGCACGAGCATGTCGCCGAAGCAGCCGGTGAACGAGCTCCCGTAGGCCTGCACGACGAGCACGTCGCCCTCCTGCACGGTCTCGAGAACGGCCCAGAGGGCGGTGTGGCGCTCGACGTACTCCTGGCTCAGGCCGCTCGCGACGTCCTCGCGCTGCGGCATGAACTGCAGCGTCAGCGCCGAGCCGACCACGCGACTGCCGCGCTCGAGCGGGGCGGGACCCTGAACGGCGGTGCGGGTGATCCCCATGCCGTTGAGCTTGGCGCACGCCGTGGCGGCGCTCACCGCCTTCATCCGGCGGAGGATGCCGGGGTCGGCCCGGTCGAAGGCCCCGCCGCGTACCGGCAGAGGCCAGACGGCCGACGGCGACTCGCGAGTGGTGTTCATGCGTTCTTCTCCTGAGCGGTGCGGACGAAGTCCTGGTGGGAGGCGCGGTGGACGCGCCGGGTGGTCTCGAGGTCGAGGGCGATCCGCGTGCGCGCGGGCAGGAGCACCTCGATCCGCGAGGCACCGACCGCGACGCGGTGGCGCGTGGCCGGGGCGGGCGGGATGTCGTACCGGCGGTCGTCGCCCGGGTAGCCGGGCTCGGCGGTGTCGTGGCCGGCGGTGACGATCTCGTCCTCACCGAAGGCGCCGGCCTGCACGACGACGAGCTGATCCTCGTCGCCGGTGTTGACGAGCTCGAGCGCGACGCGGTGCTCCTCGACCGCGCTGACGAGCGCCGCGACGCCGGGCGGCAGGCCGGGGCGTTCGCGCGTCCCGTCGCCGATCACGACACGGGCGAGCGCGAGGCCGCCGTAGTAGATGGCCGGTGGCGCGCCCGTCACGAGCTGGCTCAGCACCTCCGTCACGACGGGGTTGAGCCGCTGCCAGAAGTGGATGTCCCCGTCCTCCGGTTCGTCCGGTGCCTGTGCGATCAGGGACATCCGCCGGAGGGTCTGGGCGAGGGCCAGCTCGAGCGCGCGTTCCGGGTAATCCGGATTGCGTCCGGCGAGGTAGCCGATCCACGGCGCCTCGTGGCCCTGCTCCTCCTTGTCGTGGAACCAGCGCACCGCCTCCCAGTCAGAGTCGGAGGCGGCCCGCAGCCGCTCGAGGCGCGGATCGTGCGCGACGTCGCCCTGCGCCCACGCGAGCCAGAGCACGGGCGCGAGTGGCACCGGGTGCCGGTCGAACCAGCCCTCCGGGCCGTGCCGGTAGGGCACGAGCAGCTCGCGGGTGCTCTCGTCGGCGCCGAGCCGCTCGGCCCAGCCGGGGCCGAGGCTGCCGCGGGTCGCGATGCGGTCGGCGACCACGCCCTCCGCCATCACGGCGTCGAGGGTGGCGCCGACGAGGCCGATCCGGTCGAGCGTGCCGGTGAGCACCACGGTGTTGAGCGCGGCGACCGTGGCGGTGGGCGCGATCGAGTGCAGGCCGTGAGGCCAGGTCCAGCCGTAGTGGCCGCCGTACCAGGCGCCGCCGTGCAGTTCGCCGACGACCCCGTCGGGGCCGACGTTGTCGGGCAGCACGCCGCCGTTCGCGGCCGCGCGCTCGCGCCAGGCGTCGACGTACTCGAGCACCCAGTCGGCGAAGCGCTGGTCGTGGTCGTAGAGCCAGGCGTTGACCGCGAGGGTTGTCGCGGCGAGGTTGACGGCGGTGTCGCCGCGCCCCATCCGCTCCCGCATCGCCTGGCCCATCGCACGGGCCGCGGCCGGGTCTGCCAGGTCGTCCCAGTCGCGGATGCCGGGGACATCGAGCAGGGGGAGGCCGTAGATCTCCATGCCCGCCTGGTCGGCGCGGTATTCCTCCCAGTCCTCGCCGACGCCCCAGCGCGGACCGCCGGAGCCGGTGTGCGGGGCGACGATCGTGCGGGTGACCGGGTCGTAGTTGCCGGCGCCGGGCAGGTAGAGCTCGGCGAAGCGACGCGCGCGTGCGCGGAACACGGGGTCGGCGGGATCCGCGGCGCAGATGGAGAGGAAGAACGGCAGCGACTCGCCCTGGTGGAACCAGTCGTAGCCGAGTTCGTACTCCTCCCGCACGAATCCGAACTCGGTGAGTTGCCGGGTCACGCCCTCCCAGTGATGCTTGGCCGCATCGAGAACGTCGGCGGATCCGCCGAGGCGATACAGCACGGGCCAGTTGAAGAACGGCTCGTAGAAGTCGTCGACACCGTCGCGACCGTACATCCGTCCCCGGTAGCGCAGCCGGCCGTCGGGCTCGCAGAAGCGTCGCTCGAACTCGCGCCAGGCACGGTCGAGGCGGGCGAGCAGCTCGCGCTCGAGGACCGCCCAGCGGGGCAGCTCACGGACGGGGACGGTGGCGGAGATCCTGATCATCCTTTGACCGCTCCCGAGGTGAGACCGCCGATGATGCGTCTTTGCAGGAGGACGTAGAACACGATCACGGGCGCGACCGCGAGCAGCATGTTCGAGTAGACGATCGTGAAGTCGGTCGAGTACTTGCTGATCGCCGCGAACACGCCGGTGGTCACCGTGTAGATGCCGGACCCGGGTCCCAGGATGATCCGCGGATTCACGAAGTCCGACCAGACACCCACCGAGTTGAGCACGACGGCGGTCGCGACGGCCGGGCGCATGAGCGGGAAGATGATGCGCCAGAACGTGCCCATCCGGCTCGCGCCGTCGATGCGGGCCGCCTCGTCGAGCTCGCGCGGGATGCTCTTCACGAACGCGGTGAAGAGGAACACCGTCGTGGGGATCGTCAGCGCCGTCTGGAACAGGACGAGACCGGGAACGGTGCCCATGAGGCCGATGGTCCTCAGCACGTAGATCACGGGGATGACGATCGCCTGGCTCGGGATGAACAGGCCCGCCAGCAGCACGAGCAGCACCAGCCGGTGGCCGCGCCGGACCCCGCGGGCGATCGCGTAGGCGGCCGGCCCGGTGACGAGGATCGAGAGCACGTTGACCAACGCGACGAGCAGCGCGGTCGTGCCGTAGGCGCCGATCACGTTGAAGTCGGCGGAGGTCGCGGCCGCCACGATGTTGTCGATCGTGAACCCGTCGGAGGGCACGTCGAACGGCGAGCCGACGATGTCGTCCTGGCTCTTGAACGCGTTGGTCACGAGCAGATAGAGCGGGACGACCATCACGGCGGCGAGAACGATGAGCACGACGCCCCGGAGCAGCCGGATGACGATCACGCGGACACCGCCTGTTCACTCTGGCGGCGGAGCTGGGTGACGACGACCGTCACCGCGATGATCGCGACCATGAGCACGACCGATTGCGCCGCGCCGTAGCCGAGCTGCGAACGGCTGAAGGAGGTCGTGAGGATGTTGAACACGGTCGTCTGGGTGGTTCCGGCAGGCCCGCCCGCGGTGAGTGCGAGCACGAGCTCGTAGACCCGCAGCAGGCCGATGGCGGAGAGCACGACATTGAGCGTGACGGTCGGCGCGAGCACGGGGAGCTTGACCTGCCAGAAGGTCTGCCAGGGGCCGGCCCCGTCGATGCGGGCCGCCTCCAGGAGCGAGACGTTGAGAGTCTGAAGGCCCGCGAGGTAGAGCACGACGTTGACCCCGAAAGTCGCCCATATGATCACCGCGACGGTTGTGAAAGTGGCCCATACGGGGTCGGCGAGGAAGGGGAGGCGCTCGAGGCCGAGGCTGGTGAGCAGCGCGTTGACCGCGCCGTTGCTGCCGAGGATCGACGCCCAGAGAAAACCGAGGATGACCGGCCCGATCACATACGGTGAGAAGACCAGCACGCGCATGACCGTGTTGACGCGGGTATGGCGGTTGAGGAGCACGGCGACGCCGACGCCCAGCGTGTTGCAGGCGATCGTGCCCACGACGGCGATCACCGCGGTGAAGGCGGCGGCCCGCAGTACCTCGGGGTCCTGCACGAGCCGCTCGTAGTTGCGGGTTCCGACCCACGACGGCGGGATGGTGAAGCCGTCCCAGTTCGTGAGGCTGAGGTAGATCGCGATCGCGATCGGGATGAGGACGAACAACGCGACCAGCGCGAGCGCCGGCGCGATCATGACGGTGTCGGTGAGCAGTTCGAGGCGGGCGTCCCGGCGACGGCGGGTGGCCGGAGCCGCCCCGCCGGCTCCGGCCCGGGTGTCATTGCCCGGCATTCAGATCCCACCAGGAGTCCAGGGCGGCCGCCGCGTCCGCCGGAGTGGTCTTGACGTAGAGGGCCTGGACCTGCTTGTTGAGCTCGTCGCCGAAACCGCCGGGAATCCTGGGGCCGGACGTGCCGAGTACGAGGCGGGGAGCGGCGTCGAGGATCGCCGCGACCTCCTGGTTGAGGGGGCTGCCCTTGTAGGAGATCCCCTGGCGGAAGTTGCCCTCGGAGGCGAGTGACGCGGCGACGGCCGTCTTGTCGCTGACCAGGTACTCGACCAGGCTCAGCGCGAGGTCCCGGTTCTTGGAGGCCTGCAGGATCGAGTACGGCTGCGCGGGCCCGCTCATCTGCCCGGCCGGGTTGCCGTCGAGTGACGGCGCCGCGAAGACCCCCACCTCGAACGAGGTGGCGGCCTCGTCGATCGAGGGCACGATCCAGTTGCCGATCACGTAGGTCGCGGCCTTGCCGGAGGTGAACCCGTCGATCGAGTCCTGGTACTTGAGGCCGAGCGCGTCGGGGTCGACGAGGCCGCCGGCGATCCAGCCCGCGTAGGCGTCGAGGTACTTCTCGTACGCGCTTTTCGCGAAGGTGGCGGAGCCGGCGCTGCGCTTGGCGTAGAAATCATCGGAGGCGAGGAGCTGCGGGTTCGCCAGCATCGCGAACTGCGCTCCGGTGACCCACTCGCCCGCCGTCTGCAGCGGAAGGTAGCCGGCCGCCTTGAGCGCCTTGAGGTCCTTGGTGAACTCGTCGAGGCTGGTCGGGGGCGCGTCGATGCCGGCGGCGGCGAAGGCCTTCTTGTTGTAGAAGACGAGCGACTGGATCTGCGCGCCGGTGGCGACCTGCCAGATCTTGCCGTCGACCTGGTTCTGCTCGGCGAGCGGGGTGTCGAGCACCCACGGCTCCTTCGGGAAGGCGAGCAGCTGCGGTGCCACCACGGGGTCGAGGTTGCTGGCGACGATGTCGGGCACGTCACCCGAGGCGAGCTCCTGCTGGAGGGTCGCCTGCACGTCCTCCCCGCTCGGCACCTCGATGGTGACGGTCACCCCCTTGTGCTTGGCGACCCAGGGCTGGACGAGGTCCTCGTAGTACTTCTTCGTCAGGACCGGTGTGATGTTGGCGAGGATACGGAGCTCGCCTCCGCCCTCCTCGGCGCTGTCGGTCGCGCATCCCGTCAGCAATCCCGCGATCATTGCCGAGCCGATGAGGATCGCGGCGGCGCCGCGTGTGCTGTGTCGCATGAATCTTCCTTGATCTGCGTAATCGCCTATCGATAGGCAATGGGCGCACAGTAATCGGTCGCGCGTTCGACGGCAACCCTAGGACGGGTCCGATGCGTCGAGATTTCCGGACGCGTGCGCGGCGAAGGCGCTCGCGGCGACCTCCGGATCGCCGCTCATGAGCGCGTCGATGAGATCGGCGTGCCAGTGGACGACCCGTGCCCGGTCGCCGAGGTAGGAGGGGTCGCCGATCGCGCGCTGGCTGATGAGCATGGGCTCGAGGGTGTCCCAGAGCCTGGCGAGCACCGAGACGCCGGCGGCGGCGATCACGCCGCGGTGGAACTCGACATCGAGTGTGCGGAAGGCCGCCCAATCCCCGGCGGCGACGGCTTCCTGCATTCGCGAGACGATCGCGCGCAGCCGGGTGAGGATGGCGGCATCCGCGGTCGTGACCACGAGGCGGGCGCCTGCCGCCTCGAGCGCGGCGCGCATCTGTCGCGCGATCGCGAACTCCTCGGGGGAGATCTCGGTCACATAGCTTCCGTGGCGGGGCACCGAGACCACGAGCCCCGCGTGCACCAGCCGCTTCACCGCCTCGCGCACGGGCGCCTGGCTGATGCTGAGCTGCCGGGCGATCTCGGATTCCACGACGCGGGATCCGGGCGCGCGCGAGCCGTCGAGGATCGAGGCGAGGATCAGGTCGTACACCTGGTCCGAAAGCAGTCCCCGGTTGATTCCGGTGTCGGTCATGGTGCCTTCCGTTGCGCTCTGATGTTCTGCCCAGGCTAGCGATAGTCGATAGAGGCCGTCGCCGTTGTCGCGGTGATCGAGACCGAAGCCGTCTCGGCTCGGTTGCCGGCTTCCCCATTGACTCGGCGGGATGCCTCTCATTACCTTTCGATTATCGATTAGTGATTGGACCAACGATGGCCCGTCGGATCATCGCGGCACGTACCGCCGCACTCGCCACGATCGCCGTCGCCGCATTGCTCGGCGGCACCCTCGCAGGCGCGCCTCCAGCCGCAGCCACGGGAGGTGCCACCTACCACGTGAGCACCTCCGGCTCCGACTCCAACCCGGGCACCTCGAACTCCCCGTTCCGGAACCTTCAGCGATGCGCCGCGGTCATGACCGCCGGCGATACGTGCGAGATCGCATCCGGGACATATCGAGAGACCGTCACGCCGTCCGCCAACGGCACGGCGACGAACCGCATCACCTACACCGCCGCGCCGGGCGCGGCGGTCATCGTCGACGGCAGCGATCCGGTGGCCGGCTGGTCGCAGGTCACCGGGGCGCAGCTGACCGCGCTCAAGGCGAACGATCCCACCCTCGACGGGTCGGAGTTCGCCGCGGCGGTCGGAGCTGGTCGGATCCATCGTGCCGTCGTCACCGTCAACGGCGACCTCTCCGGACAGCAGGTGTTCGTCGACGGTGCGATGCAGCCCGAGGCGGCGTGGCCGCACCCGGGCAACAACCCGGCCCAGCCGGTGCTCGCCTCCGCGCAGTCCGGCACCCAGACCTCGCTCTCCGACCCGGCGCTCACCCAGCCGGCCGGCTGGTGGGTCGGCGCCCGCCTCACGTCGCACAACTGGTTCGTCAGCGAGACCGGCACCGTGACCGGCTCGGCGGTCGGTTCGGTGACCGCGAGCAGCCTGCCGGCATGCGTGGGTCTCAGCCCCAACCGGAAGAACCTCTACTCGCTGAGCGGCAAGCTCGCCCTGCTCGGCAAGGCGGGCGAGTGGCACCACCGCTCGGCCGACGGCCACCTTTACCTCTGGACCCCGGACGGGGCCGCCCCCTCGAGTCACACCGTCGAGCTCAAGAAGCGCGATCTCGCCTTCGACCTCTCCGGTCGCTCGTACACGACCGTGCTCGGGATCGGCATCAAGGGCGCCACCATCCGGACCTCATCGTCGACCCACCACGTGGTGCTCGACGGGATCACCGCTCGCCACGTCTCGGCCTACAGCGACCTCACCGTCGACCCGAACAAGGTCACGCCCAGCGACCCCTGCGACGTTCTCACCGCCGGCGAGACCACGAGCGGCATCCAGCTGCGCGGCACGGCCAACGTGCTGCGCAACAGCACGATCGACTGGAGCGCCGGCAACGGCGTGATGGTGGCGGGCACCGGCAACACGGTGACCAACAACCGCATCACGAACGCCAACTACATGGGCAGCTACGCGGCGAGTATCAATGTGCTCGGCAGTGACCACCTCATCAGTCACAACACGGCATGGGGCAGCGGGCGCAGCAACCTCAACATCGACAACAAGGTCTCCGGCACCACCGCGTCGGGCCATCTGATCCGGTACAACGATTTCGGCGACTACGGCAAGCTCGTCAACGACGTCGGCGCGATCTACGTGTGCTGCCGGGTGAATATGGCGAACACGATCATCGACCACAACCTGCTGCACGACGCGGCCCCGGGCGTGGCCGAGGACGGGCCGGCGCCCGGCGTGTACCTCGACCTCGAGACCCACAACGCCACGGTCGCCGACAACGTCGCCTGGAATCGCACCACCTACGGCGTCGTGCTGATCAACCCGAACGGGGGCACGACCTCGGGTAACAAGATCTACGGCAACACGAGCGGCACCGACCCCAAGGCGGTCAGCCTGTTCGGCGGCACCTACTCCACCTCCGAGGTGAAGAACAACATCGGCACGGTCGACACCGCGACAGGGGTCACGGTGAGCAACAACCTGCCGAACTCGACCGACCCGCAGTTCACGAACGCCACCGGGCTCGACTTCACGGTCGGCTCCGGCTCCCCGGCCCGCAACGCCGGCGCGGTGCTGCCGCCCTGGACGGACAACTCGACCGACGCGACCCCCACGATCGGCGCCTACCAGTACGGCGCGACGAAGTGGGTCGGCGGGGCGCGCTCCATCGGCGCGGCCATCCAGGCGGAGTCAGCCGTATCGGGCTCCGGCACGAACACCCGCTCCGGCGGGACCGGCACGGTCGTCGGCAGTTTCGACGGCGGCGACTGGCTGCGCTACGCGAACGTCGCCTTCGGTAACGGGCGCACCATGTTCGCGGCGACCCTCGCGACCGAGACGCAGTACGCCAACCAGCGCTTCGAGATCCGCATCGACTCGGCCACCGGCCCCGTCATCGGCACCACGACGGTCTCGGCGACCGGCGGCTTCGACCGCTTCGTGCCCCAGTACACGCCGATCACCCCGACCAGCGGCACCCATGACGTGTACCTCATCGCCCTCGGCACCGGGCCGGGTGTCGGCGACATCGACACGATCGCCTTCACGCGCACCACGGCGAAGCTGGAGGCGGAGCAGGCGGACGCAGGTTCCGGCACGAGCGTGATCGCGGGCGGGACCGGGACGTCCGTCGGGAGCTTCGACGGCGGCGACAGCCTGTCCTTCCGTTCGGTCGACTTCGGAATGGGGCGCACATCGTTCTCCGCCTCGCTGGGTGTCGATCCCGCCTACGCGGGCCAGACCTTCGAGGTCCGGATCGACAGCGCGACCGGTCCGGCGATCGGCACGGTCACGACGACCTCGACCGGTGGATGGACGCGGTTCGCGACCCAGAGCATCGCCATCGCGGGCAACAGCGGTGTGCACGATGTGTTCCTGGTCGCGACCGGCGGTGCGGGCGTCGCCAACATCGACTGGGTGGCGTTGGAGTAGCTCCGGCCGCCGGGCACGTTCGTCGCCACTCGCCGCGATCGAAGAATCCGACCTGTCCAGGTGGAGCATCCGGATGAGCGGTCACACAGCCCCGGCCCTCCCGGTCCCCACGCCACTCGATGATCCGCTCTTACGTTGAGGGACTACCCGAGCGTGGTCATCGATCCCACGGCCGACATCGTGGAAGCGGAGGTGGGAGCCCCTGCGGGCAGCGGCTGCTCGGTCCAGATGCATTTACCCTCGGCGGTGTAGCGCGTGCCCCAGCGCTGCGACAGTGCCGCGACCAGCTGGAGTCCGCGTCCCCCCTCGTCGGTCTCGGACGCGCGGCGGATGCGGGGAGTGGTGAGGCTTCTGTCGTAGACCTCGCAGATGAGCGATCGGCTCCGCAGCAGGCGGAACACGATCGGCCCCTTCGCGTGGCGGACCACGTTCCCGATCAGCTCGCTGGCCAGGAGTTCGGTGGTCATCGCCAGGTCGTCCAGGCCCCAGGTCGCCAGCTGCTCGCGGACGTGCTGCCGTGCCACGCCGGCGGCTCTGGGGTCCTCGGGCAGGCACCACGAGCTCATGTCGCGGCGGTCGAACGATTTGACGCGCGTGATGAGCAGGGCGGCGTCGTCGGCGGTCTGCAGGTCGGCAGGGAGCAGGGCGCCGGTGACGGAGTCGCACAAGAGCTCCAACTCCGCGTCACAGGCGTAGCAGGTGATCCGCTTCCAGGAGGTTGTGAGGCTCGTGGCGAGCTGGGCCATGCCGCTGTCCAGGTCACAGGTGGGGGACTCGACCAGGCCATCGGTGTACAGCACGAGGAGGGCATCGTCGGGCAGTCGTACGTCGAGGGTCTCGAAGGGGGGTTCGGCGGCGCCGAGCGGTGGGTTGGTCGGGATGTCCGGGAAGAAGGTGGTGCCGTCCGGGTGGACGATGGCGGGGGACGGGTGCCCGGCGCCGGCGAGGGTGCAGATGCGGGTGCTGGGGTCGTAGAGGGCGTACAGGCAGGTGGCGTACGAGTCGTCCCCCAGGCCGCTGACGAGGTCGTTGAGGATGTAGAGGATTTCCTCGGGCGGAAGTTCGATGGCGGCGAGGGTGTGCACGGCGGTGCGCAGGCGTCCCATGGTCACGGCCTCGGGCACGCCGTGGCCCATCACGTCGCCGATGACGAGCGCCACCCTGTCGGAGGAGAGCGGGATGATGTCGTACCAGTCGCCGCCGACCTCCATCTCCTTGCCGGCGGGCATGTAGCGGGCAGCGGCGGTGACGGCGGGCAGCGAGGGAAGCTCGTGGGGAAGCAGCTCACGCTGCAGTTCCTGGGCGTGAGCATGCTCCGCCTCGTACAGCCTGGCACGTTCCAGGGCATGGGCCATCAGGCTGCCGACCGCGTTGAGCAGGGTGGCCTCTTCTTCGGTGAAACGGCGCGGCTGGCTGAAGCCCAGGACGCAGCACCCGACCCGGTGGTCGGGGGCGAGCAGGGGAAGGAAGGCCCATGCCCGCTTCCCGCTCACGGCGAGGAGTTCGGCCATGTCCGGGAACACGCGGAGGTACTCCTCCGGCGAGCAGATGAAGACCGGGGCACGGCTTTCGAGCGCCTCGACGATGGGAGGGATGGTCGCCGGGTCTTTCGACTGCACCGAGTCGATGCACGCCTGGGAGTATCCCACCGAGCCGATGGATCGAAGGCGATTGTTCTCGATCCTGTAGACGATCAGACCGGTCGCGATGAACAGCGACGACAGTCGGGCGGCGGTGACGTTCATGACGTCGCGCAGGGTCAGTGCGGAGGCGAGCGCGCTGGTCAGCTCGCCGATGCGGGCGGCGCGTTCCGCCGCCGCACGCGCGGCGGCGGCCTGCTCGGCCTCCCGTGCCCGCTTCTCGGTGACATCGCTGATGAACATCGTCATGCCCTCGGGCACCGGAACCAGCCGCACGTGGTAACAGCGATCGTTGGCGGGCCACCGGACGTCGAATTCGGCCGACAACCCCTCGTCGGTGGCCTGCCGGCAGCGGCTCTCCAGATCGGGTGTCGTGACCGTGGGCAACTCCCACAGGACGCGCCCGAGCGACTTCTGCCCGGAGCCGATGAGCCGTTCGGCTTCCAGGTTGAGGAAGGTGATCTTTCCGTCGTCGTTCATGGCGATGAAGCCGTCGCTCATGTGCCAGAGGGCCCGGCCAACACGGTCGAGGGCGAAACGGGCTTCCGTGGTGTCCCACAACGTGCCGATCATGTAGGCCGGCTCGCCGCTCTCGTCGAGCAGTAACCGGCTCCGCACCTGCACCCAGCGGATCTTCCCGTCGGCGTGGCAGATGCGGTGCTCGGCGCTGAACATGCTCTTGGAGCGGATGGCCTCGTCCAGCGCGGCCAGCACCCATGGCAGGTCCTCGGGGTGGATCATCCCGGTCCAGGTCTCGATCTGCCCGTCGAAGGTGTCCGGGTGGACGCCGAAGATCGCGCAGAGCGCGTCGCTCCAGGTGAGGTCGCCCGTGCGGATGTCCCAGTCCCACGTGCCGACCATGACCGTATTGAGCGCCTGCTGGAGTTGGGCGCCCGAGAGCGTGGGGCTCACACCGCGGGCGGCGGCGGACGGTGGCTGGGAGGCCCCGCGCAGGCGGTTCGCCGCCCAGCGGGCTGCCATCTGGAGGAATACCTGTTGGTCCGATGAAGGCTCGCCGGGGGCGGTGGTCAGGACGGAGAGCGTGCCGAGCGGGCCGTCAGGGCCGGGCAGCGGGACGGCCGCCATTCCGGCGACGCTGGGACAGGTCCGGAACCGTGGCTCGGAGCCGGGCGCCGGGTACGCGGCCGACTCCGGAGAGGACAGAGAGGACCACGCGAAAGCGCCGCCGCGGGCCGCGCGGGCGGGTGCGCCGGGCTCGTCCCGCTTGATGTCCTCCCACGCCTGGGTGAAGGTCCGGGGCAGGCCGGTGGTGACCACCAGGCGGAGTGCGCGGTCGCCGGAGGGGTCGGCCAGGTGTGCCATACCGCCCAGCCCGCCGAGTTCGGTGACCGCATGGTGGAGCGCGACCCGCAGCGCCTCGGTCGCCGTCAGGCCGTCATCCATGGTTTCAAGCGCTCGCAGCCGTTCAGCTGCCGAACGCTTCGAGAGTCCCCGTATGTCCAGGGTGTGTTTGTCCACATACATGTTTGACGATCGCCCCGGTGGGCTGGCAGGAGATCTCGCGGACCCGGAACGTATTAATCATATGTGGATATATGTCGCATTTGTGGCAAATTTTGGCCAGTGAACTGCCGGAAGGCCGCACGTCGTTGTGCCTGGAGTCCGGCTTCGGCGAGATCAGGACGTCGCTGAAACTCCACCGGAAGATCGACGGGAGCGTGCCACCACTTGGCGTGGGGCTCGGCGCCGGCGTGGGTGTGGGTGGAGCGGCGTCGAGGGCGTTCAGGGGCGAGGTACGGGTGGGTTTCTTGTCGCCGCCGCCATCGAACAGTAGTGCGCCGGCGCCGAGCCGTGTGACCCCCTCGCCGTCTCCGTTCTTCCGCCGGCAGGTACTCGCCGAAAAGTGCGCGTCCGTGGTGTCGGTTCATCGAGCGGCATCCCGCCGATCTGTCCTCGGCCGGCGACGCAGGAGCCGGGCACTCCTGCCTCTTTTTCGATGTGGCGGAGCCACCGCTCCGCCACATCGCGGCAGGACCCCTCGCCACGACCGGTGCGCGTCCACGTCCCGATCTGGAGCTGGGGGCGTCACTGTTTCAGCGGTGTTGCCGTGTGCAGTAGCGGACGACAAGGCCCGCGGCGGCGAGGAGCAGGAGGACCAGCGCGATGTCCAAGGGGTTCACCATGTCCGCCCCCTGCCCCGCCGCGACGCCGGTAGGCGCGCCAGATCCCGTTCCCTGTTCCAGGCGGGTTCCGTGTCGCCTTGCTGCGGCCGGTAACCCGTGAGGCCGGTGGGGCGACGGTTGGTCGTCGGTAGAGGTGGCGATCCCGCCGGTCACGTGGGCTCGGCATCGCGTTTGGATCCTCGGCCGACCGCGTGCGGCCGAGCGTGAGGGCGCCCCTGTCCGAGGACGAAAGCTCTCCTCCTGAGAGCGAGGGCACCCCTCCTGGGAACGAGCCGAGCCGGGAGCGCCGCTCGTGGCCGGTTGTTCGGTGACACGTCTCAGCTCAGGTGATTTATCGTGATTTGCAACAATTGACCCGTTTTCAATGCTTTTGATGGCTAATGCCGGATATTTCTTCTCCGCTGAGAAAGTGGCGGCCTCGTCGCTCCGGCTCTCGCCGGTATGGCGGACCGCACGACCAGCAAAGGAGATGACTGCCATGTCCACCACCATTCGCCAGGCGATCGCGGTCACCGCCGCCGGTATCGCGATGATCGGCACGATGCACGTGGCCGACGCGGCCTCGGCCGCCACAGCCTCCACGAAGATGGCGGTGACCGATGCCTCGTACCGCGCGGCAACGGCGAGCAAGCTCCAGACCAAGCCATGCGACAAAATCCAGGACTGCCGGAGAGGTTACAGCGACGGATACAGCACCGGGAGCACCTGCGGAAAGAGCAGGAGCGGCGTCAGCCGCGGTTTCGGGCAATACCAGCGAGGATTCGACAAGGGATTCGAGCGTGCCCGCGACAAGTTCTGCTGACCGCGAGGACAGGTAGCGGCTAAAAGCGAATGTAGGAACACGAAGGTAGAAACGCGAAGGGCAAAAGCCCGTCAGGGCTTCACAAGTGTCCTACCTGGGACACGTCGAGTTCCACCAAGACGGAACCGGCTCCCGCCCGCGACTCCCGGACACAACGGCGCCCCCGCCCGGCGGACGGGTTGATCGGGTCGCCCCCGGCCGGTGGTGAAGAGCGCGTCATCATCGTTGCCGCCCCCCGGACGTGCTCGGCCGTCATCGTCGGTGCCGGACCTCCGGACGTGCTCGGGCGCCTCAGGGCCGAGCCTCGGTCAGCAGGTCGAGCAGCCGGCCCCTGATCAGCCTGGCGGAGGAGCGGGCGGCGCTCACCTGCTCCGGAGGGGCGTGCGATGCCGCCCCGGACAGGATCTCGTTCAGGTGGCGCACCAGCCCTTCGACCTCGTCCGGATTCCTCGGGTGCGGTGGACGTCTCCTGCGCAACGCCGTCCGCAGGGACTCGATGCCCGCCGCGAGATCACCGCTCATGCCGTCTTCGAACCTGGTGTCGCGCAACGCGTCGACGAGATCCCTCCAGGCCGCCGCCACCGAACCGTCTTCGGCCTCGCGTCGCCGTAATCCGGTGAGCTTCTCCAGGCTCGCGACCAGGAACTCCGCCTGGTTCCTGAGCAGTCCCCTGGCCAGTAGCTCGATCGTGTCCGTGGCGACACGCACGTCGGCCGTGTCGAGGAGGCCGAGTCTGCGGTCCGGATACAGGCACAGCTCCCTGATCTCGCCGTGGGCGACTCGGGTGACGCCGGACGTCTGGTACTGGGTGTCGAGTTCGGCCGTGCGCACGTACCGGTCACTCACCAGGATGACCGCCGAGCCCGGCGTGCCGCCCCGAATCCGGCACGGCGCGAGGCAGACGAACCGCTCCCGCTCGTCCAGCAGCTCCAGTGCCGTGCCCACGAGCCCGTTCTTGTTGCCCATGGTGCGCTGCATGAACGGCATCTGCTTGGTGAGCTGGGCGTCTATCTCGGCCCGCGAACGCGGCACCCCCAGCTCGGGACGACTGGTTCCCGGCCGGCCGGACATCGGGGCCTGAGGTTCGCCGAGGTCCCTGGCGAGCCTGCGGTACTCGCGCGTCCCGTACACGGCGAGGTCGAAGAACCACCGCCGGACGTCGTCCGGCAGGCGAGCGCGCCCGGTGAAGATCAGGGCACAGCCGATCAGGGACAGCAGCGCCTGAAGCCTCCAGTGCTCGCCGAAACCGGTGCCGTCGGCCCAGCGCTGCGCCGTGTCGTGGAACGCCTCGCCGGCCTCCTTCGCGCCCGCCACGGAGGCCGCCTGGGACTTACCCGGGGTGACCACCGCGACCATGAGGGCGTGCCGAGCCGAGGAGCCGACCGCGAGATCCCCCAGCCACTCGCGGGCCAGGCTCAGCAACAGGTGAGCGGGATCGCGGGCCAGCGGCGCGTCGTCGGCGAAATCGCCGAAGTCGATGAGCCTGAACCCTCGCGGATCGTCGCCGCGCAGCAGCACGTTGCGTACGTTGAGGTCGCCGTGCGCGCGTCCACGCTGGACGAGCAGGGAGATCGACTCGTCACCGCTCGCCAGCGCCAGCGGGTTGAGTCCCTGCCCGCCGTCACCGTCGGGCACCCACCTCACCGTCGCGGCCGTCCCGTTTGCGGCCGCCCACCTGGACAGCGCGCTGCCGGGACGCAACCGGTCGCCGAGCAGCGAACGCAGGTACGCTCCAGCGGTCATGCGCAGAGGTCGATGGGCGAGCGCCGGATTCCACCCGCCGAGCACCGACTCGGTCACCACCGCGCAGGCACCCGTCAGGCCGCCGCGATGGAGCAGGTCCAGCAGCGGCCGTACGGTGGACCGGTCGCCGCCGGCGATCTCCATCTGGATCATCCACCAGCCGTCCAGCGGGACGGCCTCGCCGATCAGCTCCACCAGGTGCGCGGCGCGGAACTCCGCCGGCGAGTGGTCCAGCGCCCGGCGCGTCCGCCGCGCCGCCTCGGGGCCGTCCCTCATGAACTTGAGCACCGCCTGCCGGCTGGTGACGTGCGGCTCGAACTGCGCGACAAGGGCGACCGGGGCCTCGCTCATCCCGCCCTCCAGCCACCTCACCAGCGTGGTGTCGTAACCGGTGGAAAGGTGCCACCGGTCGTAGGCGTCGAGCAATTCGGGAGGCAGCGTCTCCCAGCCCTCGCCCAATCTCTGGCCCACGTCGCCCGTCCTACTCCAGGAAGAACAAGTTCACGGAAGCAATGATCCCGAGCACCCCGATGACGATGCCGTGAAACTCCCACGGCCTGTCCGCGACGATATCGCGCGGCGCGCCCCTCGGCCCCGCGGAAAGGCGGCCGGGCTCGATGGCGGCGCCCCAAGTCCTCGCGGCAGGCGATCGTGAGGTTCGCGCGGTCCGCCCATGTTCAGGCTCACTCCGTCGACGCGGGCTCCCTCTTTCGAGAGCGACGGATTTCGAGAGCGGCGCGTTTCGAGAGTGATGTGTTTTAAGAGCGGCGCGCCGTCCCAAGAACGACGCGCCGCCGAGCCGGACGACCTCGTCAGGAGGGAAGGAGGCGGGTGAGGCGGAGTGCCTCGCGGACCATCCGGCTCGATCCGCCGCGTGCGGCGATCGCGGCCAGGCCGGGGATCCGCGTGGTGTCGCCGGGTGGGGCGGTCTTGACGCCGAGCGCGATGAGGTCGGCCAGGCCGTTGGGCGGTCGCTCACCGTCGGCGGGCAGTATGCGGGGAAGAGCGGCCGCGACGGTCCGCCACACCTGTGCGCCCGCGCCCGCCCGTTCCGCCTCGGCCAGTGACGGGGTGACGCGGCTCAGCGTCACCATGCCGTTTTTGACCAGCTGGCCGAGCTGGTCTCCCACATCGGTGGCGGGCAGGTCGCCGGCCGCGGCGAGGGCGAGGAGCAGATCCAGGGCAGCCGCCCTCCCGGCGGGGTCCTCGTTGTTCAGATGGGAGACCAGCATGGTCGCGAAGGCGGGGCCGAGGGGACCGTCCGCCCGGGCGAGGTCGTGAAGGATCGGCGGTCCGGGGCTGCGCTCGGGCCAGTCCCAGTCGAAGAACGGCAGCAGGTAGGCCGCGACGACCTCGCGATGAGAGGGCATGATTCCGGCCCACCAGTTCAGGTATCCGCCGCGGTTGAGGGTGAAGGCCCTGGGATCGCGGCACAGCAGATCGATCAGGTCGAGCTCGACCGGTGAGGCCGCGACGAACGAGTACGCGCGCGAGTTGTAGTAGTACGACGGTGGTGGCCCGTCGTCGAACCAGCGGTGGGAGTCGCCCTCGTAGCCGTATCGGACCGTCACGACGGGGTCGGCCAGTCCGCCTCCGGACAGCCATCGCGCCACGATCCGCCCGGCGGGGCTGGTGAGCCGGGCGGCCTTCGCGGCCACACCGGCGTCGACCCGCCGAGGGATCCGCAACAGCGCCTGCTGCAGATCGGCGTCCGGCGGGTCCATGTCCACGGCTTCCAGCCGTTCGAGACGGGCGAGGAGCTCGGTGGGGTCGACATGGCCGTCGGCGCTCGTCGGGGTGGCCAGCAGCACCGGTGGCAGGTTGTCCGCCCGCGCCGCGGCGAGGATCTCGGCCATCCGGGACAGGATCAGCAGGTGCGGCATCGAGGTCCGGTGCGGGTCCGGAAACCGGGATACGGGCGACGGCGCCGGTGGAGAGGCGACGGCCTGCATGGCCGTCCACAGCCACGCCACCGGGTCGTCGTCCTCGTCCCATGTCCATGTGCGGGCCGGCACCTGGGCCAGGGCCGCCCGTACGGCCGCGCGGTCGCGGTAGGTGAGCTCGACCAGCGCCGCCATCAGCCGCTCGCTGCCCAGCCAGTCGAGGTGGGTGAAGGGCGCGTGCGCGAGCTGGACGAACTCCGCGCCGAGTTCGGCCGCCGTGGTGATGGGCGGCGGGAACTCGACCGGGGGCAGTGCGGGGGCGATCAGGAGGGCCGGCCTCGCGTCCTCGCCCGACCCCGCGCCGTCGGCCGGCTTCTCGTCCTCGCCCGGCTTCTCCGAGATGCCGAGGCGTTCGCGCAGATCGGCGGGCAGGGCGGCGGCCGCGTCGCGAAGCGGTGCCCGGTCCAGGTGCGCGGCGTGTTTGACGGCCAGCCGTACGGCGCGTTCCTGCACGTCGGAGGCCTCGTGGGCGAAGGCGGCCACCAGGGCTCCGGCCGCCGCCTCGGCGTACTCGGGTGCCAGACGTACGGACTGGTCGAGCCAGGAGAGGCCGGCGCGCACGAGCTTCTTCTCCGGCCGGTACATCAGCGCCCGACGGCCTCGGCGAAGTCGCCGGGGGGTACGGCGGGCAGCTCGCGCAGGTGGCCCAGGGCCAGTTCGGCGACCGTGCCGGGCGCGGTCGGCAGCAGCCGCAGGTAGTCGCGGGCCCGGGGCGCCACCTCGGCGGGGGTGGGTTGGAGAGCCTGGTGCAGGCGGACGAAGAAGCGCAGCTCCAGCGCGGTGCCGCCGCGCAGGAACCGGCTGACGCACCCGTCCAGCAGCATGGCGCGGTCGACCCGGCCGCCGGCGGTCAACGTGCGAAGCCCGCCGAGCCAGGTGGTGCCGGAGGTGGGGTCGCCCTCCCACTGCAGGGCCTCGCCGACCCCCTGGGCGTGGAAGATCCGCGGCAGGAGCGTGTCCAGCAGCGGGTCGGCGGCCAGCACGTCGGCCACCTGCCGGTCGCCGAGCGCCGCCGACACCCAGCCCACGACGAAACCGTCGTCGGCCGGCGGTTCGATGCCGGTCCGGCGGATCAGGGACATGGTCAGCTCGTAGCTCGGGTCGCGCCCGCGGAGCCTTCCCGCCAGTTGGGTCGCCAGCTCGGCCTGCCAGGCGTGCGGGCGGGTGCCGACGAGATCGAGCAGCCGCCGGGTGTCGTCGACCGGCTCGTCGGCGCCGACCAGCCCGCGGCGGGTGAGCCAGGACGCGACGGAGGACGCGGTGGCGATCGTGCCGGCGCCCGCCGCGCGCAACGCCTCGGCCCGGTCTCCGGCGCAGCGCCAGGGGTCGAGATAGAGCCGGATGTGCTTGAGATGTTCGGGTAACTGCTTGGCGACCTCACGCCTGGCGGCGTCGTCCAGGGTCACGACCAGCGCCGCGACGCCGTCGGCGTCGCACTTGTCGATCAGGTCGCGCACGTTGTCCCACGCGGTCACGTCTGAGTTCCCTTCATGATCTGTACGGCGAGCACGTGCTTGCACGGCCCTCGTCGTCCTTGATGTCTGGCCCACCACGGGCAGGTGCAGGCGGTGTCGCGTACTTCGCGGACCTGGTCGCCGGAGGTCACCAGGGCCCGGCCGGGGCCGTCGAGCCGTACCGCCCCGCCGTCGGCCAGCTCACGGGCGGCCCTGGCACGCGGGTTCATCGCGGCGACCCTGTCGCGGTCGTAGGGCAGCTCGCGGTGGAAGTATCCGGCCTCGGCGGTGTCGTAGCCCACCCGGCCGGCCGCACCGAGCTGGGTCAGCGCGGCCCGCACCCGGGTCGCGTCGAGGCCGGAGCGCTCGGTCAGCAGGCCGCTGAAGAATCGGGGGTGGTTCAGCGTGCCGCGTGCCGTACGCCCGCCGGAGGTGGACAGGGCCAGTCGCCCGGCGGCGAGCGTGGAGGGTCCGGCGTACGCGTACGCGTACGCCTGCACCGCGTTGGTCATGATCGGGACCGTAGCCATAATCACTGACACTTTTATGCTTATGGCCTGTTTCGCGCCGTGGCGCATTGTCGATCGTTGGATCTTGGAGCCACTCCACACGATGGCAAAGGCCGTTTCCGCCATCCGGACAGTACGGCCGGGTGGTTTTCGGCGTGATGAGAACTGATTCGTTTCCGGTGACGATAACGGTGAACGCCGAGCCCGGTACGCCCCGCGAGAGCGAGCCCGATGGGCCGGCTTACCTGTCCGGGCTTCTTGTGGATTCGTCCGCGGAGGCGTTCCGGCGGTTCGCCGAGCATCACATCGGGGCGCGTGGGCCCGATGTGCGAAACCCCGGCATTTCCTCCTCGAATCCATCGCACATCCGTCCCTGCCGTTTCACCGGAGCATCGGTAAGGTGTCGCTTCCGAGATGGAAGGATCATGGTGCCGCGTTTCTCCCGGTTCTCCCGGTTGTCGCGGTCAGCGCTGTCGGCGTGGGTGGCGGCCGCGGTCGTCGCCGTCCTGCCGACATGGGAGCTGTGGCGCGAGCGACGCGAAATCGAGGAGTTCGCCCGGACTCATGAATGGTCCGACCAGGTCTACGGGGTCGTGTGCCAGTTCGGCAGCGGATCGACGCTGTCGCCGTTCGCCCCGCTGCGTCGTGATCTCGAAGCGGTCATGGAGATCACGATGGAATGGGCGGTTCCGGCTCTCGTGGTCCTCCTCGGCCTCCTCGCGTGTCTCCTCCGCGGGCGTCCCGCGACCGTGAGCCGGCGGGTGGCGGGACTCCTCGTCCCGAACGCGGCCGCCGGACCTCTCGCCTCGCTGCACGGCCATCGGGGAATCTGCGGTGGGACGATCCCGCTGTTCGGCGCCGACTGGTTCGCGGGGGTGGCCGACGCCTGGGGGATCACCCAGCTGTGTCTCCTGGCGGCCGCGGCGCTGGTGCTCGTCGCATCCCGGCCTGGGACGCGGCCTGTCACGGTGGAAGAACCGGCCGCGTCCCAGGCCGGGATGGTGTGGCGCCGGCCGGCGGCGGCCCTGGTCGACTACTTGATCGTCGTTGGAGTCCTCAGCGCTGTTGTGGGGGCGGCCTGGTCCTTGATCGGTATCAGCTTCAAGCTTCACATGGGAGCCGGACTCCTGGAGCGGGCCGACGCGTACGTGTTCCGGAGCGGCGTGAGGCCCGGAGAATCGGCCATCCTGGCCGGGCTGTTCCTCTATGTCTGGGTGCAGCACGCCCTGTGGGGACGGACGTTGGGCAAGCGGTTGCTGGGCGTGCGCGTCGTCGCCGCGCGGACGGGCGCGCGACCGGGCGCGGGCAAGGCGGCTCTTCGCGCGCTGGCCTTCCCCCTCCTCGCCTTCGTTCCCGGCGTCGGGCTGCCGTGCCTTCTCGCGGGCGGGCTGTGGACGCTCTTCGATCCGGAGGGCCGTGTCCTCCATGATCGCTGGTTGGGCGCCGCGGTGGTGCGTGACCGGGTGAAGGAAGTTCGGTCCTAGGAGCAGCCGGGGGGAGGACGCTCGGTCTCAGGCGCGGCCGGGTGAAGAACACTGAATCTCAGGTGTGACCGGGTGAAGAACGCTCGGTCTCAAGCGTGACCGGCCACCGACCCGCGTGATCCTGCCAACGCGGAGGCCCCGGCCGCGCCCCAGGCACCGTCCCGTGTGACGGTGCCTGGGCGTGTCAATGAGCACGGTTTTCTCGGCGGAGGGCGGAGGGCGGCGTCAAATGACGGCAGTGTTTTCGCAATATGCACGTCATGTCTCCGGTTTCGGGACAGATGACGATTATGTGAAATTAGACTCCGGTTTACAGGGCGACCTATCCGCCCTTAATGCGATGAACTTGCAGAAAGCGCGCTGGATGATCGCCGGCTTCGTACCTCGTACCAGCCTTGTGATCACTCATGGCGGGCGCGAGAGGCGATCGGCGCCTCGGTGACCTCCGGTCGGTGGCCGCCTGGGCGGCCCCTCGGTGCGCTCACGCATCCGAAGCCGACATCCACCCCCCTCCGCAGAGTTGCGTAACTCATATGGTCGACTGACCAGGGGGAACTGGGAGGATGAGCGCGAGACGGGGAATCTCACTCACAAACCGCATCACTCTGTTCACCGGCGTGGTGGCGGTTCTGCTGTGCTCGCTGGCGACCGCGGTGCTCATGCTCGCCATGAACCGCTTCGTCACCAAATCTCTCATCGAGGAGATCACCGCGGCCGGTAGCCGAGTGGCCGCGCAAATGGAACGGGGCAGACTGGACTACCCCCTGGCTCAGCGCTGGTCCCGCAAAGTCCAGATCGTCGACCCGCAGGGCCGGGTCGTCGCCTCGACCCCGCAACTGAGCGGTAAGCCGCGCATGTCGACGCTTCTCCCCGAGGGCACGAAACCCGCCACCGCCGTTGTGTGCGATGGGGTCCTTCCCGCCGGCGAATGCGACATCGTCGTCGCGCAGTGGGCCCAGCGGGGGAGTGACAAATGGATCGTCTACAGTTCCTCTCCCGCGATCCCTCCGCTGATCGATCCGCGGCTGGACGCGGTGGCGGGCGGGGGAATGATGGTGCTCGCCCTGGTCATCACCTACCTCGGCCGCCGGGTCGTCATCACCTCCCTCGGGCCGGTGGCGGCCATCCGAGCCGAACTCGACGAGATCAACGCCAGCTCTCTCAATCGCCGGGTGCCCGTATCACTCGGCGATGACGAGATCCGCGACCTGGCCGACAGCATCAACCGCACGCTGGCCTGCCTGGAGGCCTCCATGGAACGTCAGCGGCAGTTCACCGCCGACGCCTCCCACGAACTACGCACCCCCATCGCCGGGCTCCGTGTCCAGTTGGAGGAGGCGCAGCTGCACCCCGGCGAGACCGACCTGAACGAACTGCTCACCCACTCGCTGGCCGACCTCGACCGGCTGCAGGCGATCATCACCGACCTGCTCCTGCTGGCCAAGCTTGAGGGCAGCGCGGCCAAGAGCCGGGAAAGGGTCAATCTGGCGACGGTGGTACGGGCGGAGGTCTCGCGGCGGGCGGACCCGCAGAAGATGCGGCTCATGCTCGCTCCGGAGGTGCCCATCGACGCCGTACTCGGCCAGATCGACCGCCTCGTCACGAACCTGCTGGACAACGCCGAGCGGCACGCCAGGCGAACGGTGGTCGTCGAGGTGCGGCCGGACGGCGACAGCGCCGAACTCACCATCGACGACGACGGGGAGGGCATCGCCGAAGCCGACCGGGAACGGATCTTCGAACGCTTCACCCGGCTGGACGCGGCCCGCAGCCGCGACCGCGGAGGCACGGGCCTCGGTCTGGCCATCGCCCGTGGCATCGCTCAAGCCCACCACGGGACGATCGAGGTCAAGACCTCGGCCGCCGGCGGCGCACGCTTCGTCCTCCGTCTCCCCCTTGCCACCTCGAACAACAACGGTCACGAGCCGCCCCACGGCTTCTCGTAGCCGGGCCGCCCGAGCCGGGTCCGCCGAGCATGGACAGGCGGGGGAGGGGAGAGACGACGGTCGTCGTGGGGGCGAGCGTTCAGGCGGGGCACAGAGGGGCGACGGTCGTCATGGGGGCGAGCGTTCAGGCGGGGCGGAGAGGGGCGGCGGTCGTCGTGGGAGGTGGGCGTCCGGGCAGGCCGGGCGGGGGCCGTGATCGGGAGCCCCAACAGAACGTGGTTCACCGGTCAACCGAACGTCACCGGTGGTCGTCCCACAGATGACCTAATTACCTCATATTTCGGAGGATGCCCCGGTGCGTCTCCCCCTCGCTGTCGCCGCCGTCGCCCTCATCATGCTGCTTCCCGCGGTTCCCGCCCAGGCCGCGGCGGCCCCGGCGATCCTCATCACGAAGGTGTACTACGACTCGCCCGGCTCCGACCTGCGTGGCAACGCCAGCCTGAACGGCGAGTACGTGACCATCAAGAACACCACCCGCAAGGCGATCGACCTGGCCGGATGGAGTCTGCGCGATAAGACCGGCTACCAGTACACCTTCGGCGACGACCAGCTGCTCGACCCCGGAAAGAAGCTCACCGTCCGCACCGGGCAGGGCCGCTCGGGCACCAGCACCGTCTACTGGGGCAGGCGGGCGTATGTGTGGAACAACGACGCCGACGTCGCCTCCATCCGCAACCGGTCGGCCAAACTCGTCGACTCCTGCTCCTACGACAGCACCCGGGCCGACTACAAGAACTGCGAGTGAGCGCTCGAAGGCGCGCCCGGGGGGCGGGGCGGATTCAGGGCCGCGAATCCTCCTGACGGGCCCGGGTGGTTCGCGAGAAAAGGCCTTGGCGCAGGAATCGTGTCGTGGAAGTGCCCGGGTGACCGGTCCGGACTTTTTTTGAGGTGTCTCCCGGACGGTCGAGACCAAAGTTTCGGCCATCCGGGAGAAACATTGTGAAACAGGCGGAGATCTGGGAAGGTCCCGCTGGAGTGCGGGCCTGTTCTCGGCTCAAGGACGATATCGAGAGGCTGAAAGACGATACCGGGGGACTGGAGGACGTCGGGCCGATTCCGCGTTCCCCTCCGGCGCACGCTCATCCCGACCTGCTCGAAAGCCGCGGGCGCTCCGGTCAGGCCGCGCCCTTGAATGTCCCGGACCGTTTTGGGATCATGGCCGTTCGGGCTTCCTGGCATGGCGAAACGCGTGCTTCGCGAGCTCGACGTGGTGAGACGAGGAAGCCGTCGACCGAGGGCCGGTAATCGGAAATGCCAGAATTCGAAGCGGGAGAATCCGGCCAATCCCGTGGAGGTGATTTACCCGAGCCCGCTGACCGAGTGGCTCAGGACGAGACCGTGCCGCGAAATCCCCGTTCCCCTGATCCCGCCGGGTCGCCCCCTCACCGCCCGGACGGCCGAGACGGTCCTGACGATACGGGCGCGTCCGTCCCGACGCCCGGTCCAGGTGACACCCCTTCGGAAACCGGCCCCCAAGAGCCCGCGATCGGCGGCGACCGTTCGCCGCACGGGCCCGGCGGAGGTGGGCGGCGTACGTCGTGGCAGTCGTTCTGGGGCCGGAACACGGCAGAGCGGGCAGGCGTCGTCGCCGCTGTCACCGGGGTGCTGGCGCTTTTCGTGGCCGTGCTGGCATGGTTGTTCCCCCCGGAGGGGGGCGGCCCGATTTCGACCGCGACGCCTTCGCCGATCGTCACCGTCGCTCCCGACACCCCGACCGGGAGTGCTCCGACCGGCGGTGTCCCGAGCGCCGATGTCCCCGAGAGCTATGTCGGCGTGTGGCAGGGTGAAATAGAGATGAATTCCATACTCGTCATGGGGCTTCCGGTAAAGGGAATCGACAGGCTGACGATACGGGAAACGCCGCCGGGCCAGGTGGCGGATACAAAGGCCGTTCACTGGACCGACTCCACCGGCCGGAAGGTGGGTTGCTCGCGTACGTGGAAGCTCTCCGCGGTCAACAATGATCATATCGCCTTGGAGTCGGTCGGTTTCACACCGGAGAATCCAACGGAGAATTCAGGTCTGGAAGCATGCATTCCTGGCCTTTATATGAACGTCCGGGCCGTCGACCACGACACGATCGAGATCAGCGCGACCCTTTCCAAGCCGTATTCGGCGCTGCCGGAAGGTGTGCAGGTATTCAGCGGGACCATGCGGCGGCAAAGCTGACGGTCACGCGCCTTCCCCGGGCCGCACGCCTTCCCCGGGCCGCACGCCTTCCCCGGGCCGCACGGCTTACCCGGGCCGCACGCCTTCCCCGGGCCGCACGGCGTCACGGACCCCGCGAAGGGCTCGGTGACGCCGTCCCCCCGCAGAAGTGGGAGCTCTCCCCGGCGCAGGGGCCCGTCCGCATGCCTGGTCTGGGTGGCGGGCGCCGCTCGCCTCGGTGAGTCGTGGCCGCCGGCACGCTCGGGTCGCCGGCACGCTCGGGTCGCCGGCACGCTCGGGCCGCCGCCCGCGGTGACGACGCGTCCGGCTCCCGCCTGGCCCGATTCGGGACGGAGTCAAGTTCCACGATCTTCAGCGGCCTTGCGAGGCGTGCTTCACCTCGTATCGTGGCAGGTCGTGCGTTGCGGAACATCGCAATGACTCATGACAGGCGTTGCAAGAACCTAAGAGGTATCCGAAGCTATAGAGCAAGATTACGAAACTATTTCGCAGGAGCCTTGTGGAACGAGGCATCGGAGTCCTACTGTCACCTCACCCTCGTGGCGTTCGCTCCGCCCCGAGCGTCTTCAGGTGTTCACCCCCCGAGAGAAACGAGCATCCGATGTCACGGAGCATCACAGGAGCTGTGGCGAGATGGGCCGGCAGGCCACCGCGAAGGGCGTCGGCGGCGGTCGCGGCGGTGATCGCGGCCTCCGTCGGTCTCGGCGTCGTGCCCGGCGCCCCGGCACTCGCCGGCGTCGGCACGGGCGGAGCCCCGGCTCCCGTGGTGACGCGCGCCGCCCTCGACCCGTCGCTCGTCGCGGGGCGGGGCGCCGGTGTCGCCTTCGCCGAGCAGGAGGCGGAGAACGCCACGACGAACGGCACGGCCATCGGCCCGGACCGCGCCGCGTACACGCTGGCGGGGGAGGCGTCCGGCCGCAAGGCGGTCAGGCTGACGCCGGGACAGCACGTCGAGTTCACGCTGCCGAAGACGGCCAACGCCATCACCGTGCGCTACAGCATTCCCGACGCTCCCAACGGCGGCGGCATCACCGCGCCGCTGAACGTCACGGTGAACGGCGGGGGCAAGAGGGTCATGACCCTCACGTCGCAGTACGCGTGGCTGTACAACCAGTATCCGTTCACGAACGACCCGAACGCAGACCTGCTGCACCCCGACTGGTGGATCACCGAGTGCGCCTGCGTGCCCAACGCCACGACGCCCGCCCCGACGATCACGAAGCCGTTCCGCCCGACCCACTTCTACGACGAGCAGCGCCTCCTGCTCGGCAAGACGTACCGCGCGGGTGACAAGGTGCGGCTCACGGTCCCGGCCGGGAGCAACGCGGAGTGGACCGTCATCGACCTGCTCGACTCGGAGCTCGTCGGCGCACCGCACGTCAGGCTCCTCGCGGCGAACGTGCTGGCGTTCGGCGCCGACCCGCTCGGCCGGCGCGACTCCGCCGACGCGATCGACAAGGCGATCGCCTTCGCGAAGCGCAAGCACCTCAAGGTCTACATCCCGCCGGGCGTCTACCAGGTGAACCGCCACATCATCGTCGACAACGTGACGATCGAGGGCGCCGGCAACTGGTACACGGTCATCAAGGGCAAGGAGGTCACCCTTCCCGCCCCGGCCCCCGACGGCTCGGTGCACACCGGCGTCGGCTTCTACGGCAAGGACGCGACGGACGGCGGCAGCAAGAACGTGCACCTGTCCGGCTTCGCGATCGAGGGCGACGTCCGCGAGCGCATCGACACCGACCAGGTGAACGGCATCGGCGGGGCGCTGAGCGACTCGACCGTCGACGGCCTCTACATCCACCGCACCAAGGTGGGCATGTGGTTCGACGGGCCGATGAAGAACCTGAAGATCACGAACAACATCATCGTCGACCAGATCGCCGACGCCCTCAACTTCCACGGCGGTGTCACGGACTCGGTCGTGTCGAACAACTTCACCCGCAACACCGGTGACGACGGCCTCGCCCTGTGGTCCGAGAAGATCGCCAACGCTCGCAACACGTTCGACCGCAACACCGTGCAGACGCCGACCCTGGCGAACGGCATCGCCGTCTACGGCGGCACCGACAACATCGTCTCGAACAACCTCGTCGCCGACCCGATCCGCGAGGGCAGTGGCATCCACATCGGCTCCCGCTTCGGCGCCGAGGCGTTCGCCGGGCAGCTGTCGATCAAGGACAACACCACGGTCCGGGCCGGCACGTTCGAGCTGAACTGGAGGGTCGGCCTGGGGGCCATCTGGCTCTACGCGCTCGACAAGAACATCGATGCTGACATCCAGGTGGTCGGGAATCACTTCCTCGACAACACCTACAACGCGATCATGCTGGTCAGCGACTGGGGCGTGAAGGACCTGTACTCGATCACGAACGTCCACTTCAAGGACATCAGGGTCGACGGCACGGGCACCTCGGTGGTCAGCGCCCGCGTGAAGGGTTCCGCGTCCTTCGAGAACGTGGACGCCCGCAATGTCGGCGCGGTCGGCGTCAACAACTGCGGCTCGTTCAACTTCCCGCCCACCGGCTCGGAGTTCTCGCTGACGGACCTCGGCGGCAACGACGGGGGCGGCACCACCGGAGCCTGGCTCGCCCCGTGGGTGCTGCCGAACACCATCACCTGCGACGACCGCCCGCCGGTGGTCGCGCCGCCGGCGCCGTCCCCGTGGTGATCCTTCGTCACGGCGCGCTCCGAACGCGTTGATCCTCCGACACGGCGCGCTCCGGACATGTTGATCCTCTGCCACGGCATGTTCCGGACACGTTGATCCGGCCGGCCACCCGGGAGATCCCGGGTGGCCGGCCGTTCTCGTGCCCGGCCGCGGCGCGCGTCTCCACGACGGGCCGCCGGGCACGCCGGCGCCTCCCGCCCGTACGACGATCCGGAACTTGATTCTCCCCGAACCGGCTTGCGATATATCTCATTTGGCGGCAAGCTCGTACATAACGCGATACATCGCGTTAGGTGCGAGCCTTGACGGCACCTCCGCACCGACGCACCGACGCACGCGGAGGTCCCCCATGACGCCTCCGCACCGACGAACGTGGTGGAGGCCTCCATGCGGGAAACACACTCTGACGCCCATGCGGGAACGGACGGCGGGGCACGGCGCGAGGAGCGCGTGCCGGTGCTGATCGTCGGCGCGGGGTATGCCGGGCTCGCCGCCGCCGCGCTCCTGGCGTGGCGCGGCGTGCCGGTGACGCTGGTCGAGCGGCACGCGAGCACGTCCGTGCAGCCCAAGGCGTTCGGGGTCAACTGGCGGGCGCTGGAGCTGCTGCGCCCCGTCCCCGGGATCGAGGAGTCGCTCGGCGAGATCTGGGAGGGCATCGGCGACGGGATGCGCATCGCCATCGCCGCCAGCCTGAGCGACCCGGAACCGAACATGATCGTCGACGGCCGCCAGGACGACTTCGGCTTCATGGCCGAGATCACCCCGGCCCCCAGCGTGGGCGCGCCCCAGTCGCGGGTGGAGGGGCTGCTGCGGGACAAGGCGGAGGGACTCGGCGCCGACCTGCGCTTCTCCACCGAACTGGTCTCCCTGGAACAGGACGCCGACGGCGTGACCGCGCTGATCGTCGATCGCGTGACCGGCGAGGAGACGAGCGTGCGCGCCGACTACCTGGTCGCCGCCGACGGCTACCGCAGCCCCGTACGCGACCGCCTGGGCATCCCCACCACGGGCAAGGGAGATCTGGGCCACGCCTGCGTGATCATGTTCGACGCCGACCTCGGCGATCTGGTGCGCGACCGCGAGGTCACCCTCTGGTACCTGCGGAACGAGACCTTCACCGGCGCGATCGTCACCGGAACCGGTGTGGACTCACATGTGCTGAGCGTGAACTACGACCTCGACGCGGGGGAGAGCGAAGCCGACTTCACCGAGGAGCGCTGCCGCCACCTCGTACGGGTCGCGACCGGCCTGCCCGCACTCGACGTGCGCCTGCTCGACCGGACGAGCTACGGCATGGCCCACATCCTCGCCGGCCGCTACCGGCAGGGCCGGGTGTTCCTCGCCGGGGACGCGGCGCACACGATGCCGCCGACCGGAGGTCAGGGCGGCAGCGCGGCCCTCCAGGACGGCTGCGACATCGCCTGGCGTCTCTGGCTGGTGATCTCCGGGCAGGCCGGTGAGGACTTCCTGGACACCTACGACGCCGAGCGGCGCCCGATCGGCGAGCTGACGGCCGACGCCCAGCTCGCCAACCTCGGGGTGCGGATGCCTCCGGCGATGCGCGTCGGCTACCCGGAACCGCTCGACGACCCCATCGCCGCCATCATCGGCTACCGCTACCACTCGGCCGCGATCCTGGCCGAGGCCGGCGACGACGGCTCGCTCCTGGAGGACCCCCGCGACCCGACCGGCCGTCCCGGCAGCCGCGCCCCGCACGTCGTACTGCGCCGGGACGACAGGCCGGTCTCCACTGTCGACCTGTTCGGGCCCGGTTTTGTCCTGCTCGCCGGACCGGACGGGGAGGCCTGGACGCGGGCCGCCCAGGTGGCGGCGGACTGGCTGGGCGTGCGGGTCACGTCGTACAGGATCGGCGGGGAGCTGGAGGATCCCGCCGGGGCGTGGGGGAGGCGGTACGGGGTGAGCGGCAGTGGCGCGGTGCTCGTGCGCCCCGACGGTTACATCGCCTGGCGGGCGCCGGAAGCCGTCGCCGACCCCGAGGACGCGCTCGACCGCGTGTTCACCGCCGTGCTCGCCCGCTCGTGAGAGGAGCCGCGCGCCCGACGCGGGACCGGCCGCGAACGTGACCGCTCGCGAACGGGACTCCCCGCGGACCTGGCTGTCCGCGAACGGGGCTGCGTGCGGACGTGACTTGTCCGCGGGGCTGCGTGCGAGCGGGACGCGCTCGCCTGTGACCGGTGGCGGCCGGAGCGTCAGATGCCGCGGCGCATCGCCCTGGTGCCCATCGCCAGGCCCACCGCGGCGACGGCGCAGGCGCAGAGCGTCCCGTACAGCACTGACATGTCCGCGAACCGGCCGGAGAACAGCGCCCGCTCCGCCTCGACGATGTAGGAGACCGGATTCAGCGCGGCGACGGCCTGGAGCCACCCCGGGCCGGAGTCCACCGGTAGCAGCACGCCCGACAGCAGCATCAGCGGGAACATCACCAGCTGGGTGACCCCGTAGAACAGCTCACCGCCCGGCCTGGACGCGATCGCGAGGACGAAGGAGAGCGCGCCCAGGCCGACCCCGAACACGGTCAGCACCGCCAGACCGGCCAGCACGCCCGCGAGGTGCGGGCGGAAGCCCAGCGGCACCGCGAGGACGATGATCAGCACGGCCTGGGCCAGCAGGATGGCGAACTCCTTCATCGTCCGGCCGATCAGCATCGCCGTGCGGTTCAGCGGGGTGACCAGCATGCGCTCCATCGAACCGCCGATCAGCTCCACCAGCAGGGAGTATCCGGCCATCATCGGCCCGGACAGGCACATCATGATCAGAATGCCGGGCACGAACCACTGCCACGGCGAGCCCTGGCCCTCGGGGCCTCCCGTTCCTCCGAGCAGCGGGCCGAACAGGAACAGGAAGAGCAGCGGCTGGCCCATGGTGAAGAGGAGGCCGAGGGGTTCGCGCAGCACGGGGGCGAACTCGCGGGAGAAGACGGTTCCGGTGTCGCGGAAAAACTGCACGCTCACGGTGTGACCTTTCTTGCCGGTGGGGATCGGGGCGATACGAGGTGGTCAAACCGGTGGGGGCCGGGGCGATGCGGGGCGGTCGGACCGACGGGGAAGCGGGGGATACGCGGGGCGGACCGACGGGAGATCGGGGCGATGCGGGACGGTCAACCAGTGGGGACCAGGAGACAGGGGCGAACCTGTAGGGGACCGGGGGACCGGGGATACGGGACGGTCAAACGCCGCTCATGTCGTTCAAGGGCTCGCCTGCCGCGCCTACCTCGCGGACCTCGCCGGCCTCGTCGCTCTCGCGCAGGCTGCGGCCGGTCAGCGCGAGGAACACGTCGTCCAGCGTGGGACGGGCGGTCTCGGCGGTGCCGACCTTCACACCGGACGACTCCAGCGACCGGAGATACTCCGGCAGCGCCGCGCCCGCGTGGGGCACCCGCAGCCGCACCGTCGTCCCGTCGACGGTGACCGCGCCGGGACCGGCGATCCGCTCGGCGATCTCGGCGGCCCTCGTCGCCGCGGACCCGTCGTGGACGGTGATCGTGATGCGGTCGCCGGCCAGGTCGCTCTTCAGCCCCTCGGCCGTTCCGTCGGCGATGATCCGGCCGTGGTCGATGATCACCACCCGCTCGGCCATGCTGTCGGCCTCCTCCAGGTAGTGGGTGGTCAGGAAGAGGGTCGTGCCGTGCAGCTCGCGCAGCCGCAGGATGTGCTCCCAGATGTTGGCGCGGCTCTGCGGATCGAGGCCGGTCGAGGGCTCGTCCAGGAACAGCAGCTCGGGCCGGTGGATGAGTCCCAACGCGATGTCGAGGCGGCGGCGCTGGCCACCCGACAGGGTGCCGGGCCTGCGGGTGGCCAGCGACTCCAGGTCCAGCAGGCCGAGGATCTCGTCGGCCCGCCGGTGCGCCTCGGGCCTGCGGAGGCCGTAGCAGCGCGCCTGGGTCACCAGCTCGTCGCGGACGCGGAAGTTCTCGCCCGAGCCGTTCTTCTGGCCGACGTACCCGATGCGGGCGCGGACCCCCGCCGGGTCCGACACGACGTCGCGGCCCGCGACGGTCGCGGTTCCCGACGTCGGCGGGAGCAGGGAGGTCAACATGCGCAGGCTGGTCGACTTTCCGGCACCGTTGGGACCGAGGAAGGCCACCAGCTGGCCGGCCTCCACATCGATGTCGAGTCCGCGTACGGCGTCGACGCTTCCCCTCTTCACCTTGAATCGCCGGGTCAGCCCTCGGGCATGGATCATCGTCCCCTCCTCGGGGTGGGTGTGGGCGGTTGGTGGCATGCCGAAGAAACCCCTGGTCGGGGGCTCGGTTGGAGATGATTCATCTTTGACCACGTAATCCGGGTTTGGCAAACGTGAAACATGCGTTCATGTTTTGCCTGACCTGCGGAAACGTGCTCTCGCGCGCCCTGTCGTACGGTCTCGCCGACCGACGTTCCGAGACGGTCCGCACGCGCTGACGTGGGCTTTTCTTGGATATCGCCGAAGAGATGGAAAAAGTGCGGATTTTCCGCCGCGAGCTCGCCGGACCCCGGGTGGCCGGAGGTCAGTTCCCTCCGGAACGCACCGGGACATCGAGGTGGCCGGGTTCCCCTGAGCCGTCGCGATGGCGCTGGACCAGGCCGTCGAGCGCCCACGGGCCCGCGCCCAGTACGGCGATGAGCAGGAACGACCAGCAGAACATCGCCGACGGCTCACCGCCGTTGCGCAGCGGCAGGAGGTCCTGGGGCAGGTGCACCACGAAGAACGCGTACGCCATCGAGCCGGACGCGAGGATCGCGGCGGGACGGGTGAGGAGTCCGGCGAGCACGAGAGCGCCGCAGAACACCTGGATGAGCGCGGCCCACCAGCCGGGCCAGACCCCGAAATCGACGGCCTGGCCGGTGGCGGGGTTACCGCCGAAGACGCCGAACATCGACGCCGCGCCGTGGCAGAGGAAAAGGAAGCCCGTCACCATGCGGAAGAGCGAGAGCACCGGCCCGGCGAATCGGTCGATTTTCATGGAATCCCCCTGTTTGCGTGACGCGAGGCCAGGCCCCACCTCAGCCTCGCACCGCTGCATTCCGTGAACGCGCCCGCGCGCGCCTCCTGGCGATCCCCTGTCAAGATTTGACGTCGCGCCGGAGCACCTGACATGGGAGCGCAGGGGTCTTCCCGGACGGACCGGGGCGGTGTGCGCCCAGGAGCGTCCCAGAGGCTTTCCCGGACGGGCCGGGCGCGCGTCCCGGGGGTTCCCCGGACGGGACGCGCGGGCCGGAGGCCCTACGGGCCGGGACGGTGACGGCACGTGCGGGACGCGCGGGTCAGTGCGACTTTTCTCGCTACTTGGCATCGCTTCGGCAGCTGACCTGGCCCGAGTCGCTCAGGTTTTCAGGCAACTTGGCACCAATTTTTCATCCAAGTTGGCCCGGGGCGTTGTGGAGGCGTCGATCGGCGCGCGTTTGTGATCAATTCCGTCTCGATCGGGGCGCATCGCAGCAGCCAGACGATCTGTTCCTGTCGACGCCAGGAACAGATCGTCTGGCTGCTGATGTCCAGGTCATGGGCCACGTCGGTGACCTTGCGGCCCGCCTCAGCGAGATCCAGTACCTTGCGCCGGAACTCCGACGGGTAGCCACGCCGTCCCATGCCACTCTCCTTTCAACGAGTGGCACAAGAATCCAAGAACCCGCCTCCACAAGACCAGGGGCACACCACGGACGGTGTCAGGCTCGGGTCCACTGCTGGTTGGTGCCACCGTGGCAGGTCCAGATGTGCAGCTTGCTGCCGTTGGCGGTGCCGTACCCGGACACGTCCAGGCACTTGTTCGCCCCGACCGCGGTGATGGTGCCGTCGGCGTTGAGACGCCACTTCTGGTTGTTCTGCCCGTTGCAGTCCCAGATGATCACGGCGGTGTCATCGGCCGTCCCGGCGCCGTTGACGTCCAGGCACTTGCTGCCGTACACCCGCAGTTCACCGGTGCCGGTGGAGGTCCACTGCTGGTTGGACCGCCCGTTGCAGTCCCAGATCTGTGCTTGTGCGCCGTTGGCCTGCGAGGCGCCGCTCACGTCCAGGCAGCGTCCCGATCCGATGCCCTTCAGCGCGCTGCTCGTGCCGCCCGAGGGCGACGGCGAAGGCGAGGGGGTGCCGCCGCTGTCGAGGCCGAGGAAGGTGATGGCATAGGCGAGTTGGCCGCTCATCGGCAGCTGGTGGCCGACCCCGCTGATGCTGATCCCCTCCACCGTGGCCTGGGCCGAGGTGACGCCGTACCTGGTCCGGGTCCAGTTCGACTGCGGACGGTCGGTGAACGCCGGGGTCTGGCTCAGCCCGTGCAGGTTCGTCCACTGCTTGATCTCTTCGCCGAAGTTGTTGTAGTGGAGCGTCGTGTCCGTGCTGCCGTGCCACAGTTGCATCCGAGGCTGACGGCCGGTGTATCCGGGATACATCGACCGGGCCAGGTCACCCCATTGCTGCGCCGTTTTGATCACTTGCCCGCCCGAGCACTGGCCGTTCCACAGCGACCCGTTCGTGGTCGCGAAACACCCCGCGGGAACTCCGGAGAACGCCGAACCGGCGGCGAACACGTCCGGATACTGAGCGGCCAGCACGTTGGTCATCATCGCCCCCGAGGAGAACCCGCTGACCACGATCCGCTCCGGGTCCACGTTGTAGCGCTGTCGCGCCCAGGCGACCATCGCCATGACACCGGTGGAGTCGCCGCCGCCGTCACGCCGCAGCGCGGCGGGGGTGGACACGTCGAAGCATTTCTCGCTGCGGGTGACCTCCGGCACCACGATGACGTACCCGTACCCGTACCCGTACCCGTACCTGTCGGCCGCGGTCACGTAGTCGCGCCCGTTGCCGTTGAAGATCGCGCCGGCCGACCCGCCGCAGTAGTGGGTCAGCACCAGCAGGGCGGGCCGTGCCGCGACCCTGTCCGGTACGTAGACGTACATGTTGAGGTTCGTTGGATTGGTTCCGAAATTCGTCACCTGGGTCAAGGCTGCGGCGGATGCCGACGGTAGCCCGACGAGGGCTCCGGCGGAGGCCAGGCACAGGACGACGGCCGCCAGCACCGCTCTGATCATGCGTTCCACTCATTTGCCTTTCGTTTCCGGTCGACCCGTGGCGGCCGCCCACGCCGGTTGGACCCGCCGCTCTCGTCCAACCGGCGCGGGCGGCCGGGGATGGCGCCCTATCGCAGAGTCAGGTCCGCGTCCACTTCTGGTTGTTGCGTCCGTGGCAGGTCCACAGGATGGCCCTGGTGCCGTTGGCGGTGCCGGCGGCGTTGGCGTCCAGGCATTTACCGGACTGCACGCCGGTGATGCTGCCGTCGGCGTTGAGGGTCCACTTCTGGTTGGCCCCGCCGTTGCAGTCCCAGATGACGACCTGGGTGCCGTCGGCGGTTCCCTGGTTGCTGGCGTCCAGGCACTTGTTGCCGTAGACCCTGAGCTCCTGGGCGGGGGTCGGTGTCCACTGCTGGTTGACCTGATCGGCGATGCAGTCCCACAGCTGCACCTGTGCGCCGTTGGCCTGGGAGACGTTGGCGACGTCCAGGCACCTACCGGCGTTGACGTTGCGCCACGGGCCGCTCGTGACGGCAGGCGTCTTCATCGGCCCGTTGAAGGTCAGCTTCACCACGTACGCCAGCGCCGAGTACGGCTGGCTCGGCATGCCGATGTGCAGGCCGGTGGCGTCCTGGGTGCGAGTGGGCAGGTTGGTGTAGGTGCCGGCGGTGTTGCCGATCAGCTCGGCCTTGCTCAGATTGGACAGATCCATCCGCCCGCCGGCCAGTGAGGCGAGGTTGAGGGTCGAGCCCGGCCAGCCCAGCACGGTCGCGTACAGCACGGTGTTGTCCTTGCTCCGGGTGTAGCGGACGTCCTGCGCGGTGCCGGCCCACGGCTCGACGAAACTGCCGCCGCCCATTTTCGTGGGGCCCTCGCCGTAGGTGGTCCAGGCGCGGGTGGAGTAGATCGACTCGCCGTTGCGCTTCAGGTAGGCGCCGATGGCGCTCAACAGGTCCTTCTGCGTCTGCGGGATCGACCCCTCGGCCCTGGGCGAGATGTTCAGCAGCATGTTGCCGTTCTTGCTCACCCTGTCGATCAGCGAGTGGACCAGCGCGGCCGCGCTGTAGTACGTCATCGTCGGGGAGGACCAGGACGGATTGCTCACGGCGTCGTCGGTCAGCCAGTAGGGGGACTGGATGCCGGCGGGACCGCCGCGTTCGTAGTCGTACACCTCGCCCTTGGTGTTGAAGCCGTCCTTGTAGGTGGCGACGACCTCCTTGCCCCATGCGTTGGCCTGGTTGTAGTAGTACGACAGGAAGTTCAGCCGCTTCGACTCCTCGACGAGGTAGAGGCCCCCGTCCTGCCAGATCATGTCCGGCTGGTACTTGTCGACGACCTCCTTCAGCTTGTCGTACCACAGCTGCTGCTCCTGGGCCGAGCTGAGCTGCCCGTACAACTTCCTGAGCGACGCGGTGGGCTGGGACGGCACGTGGTCGTAGTAACCGGTGAAGTTGTACAGGTGATGCATCGAGACCATGTACTTCAGGCCCTTGGCCCGGACCGCGTCGGCGAACAGGTCGACCAGGTCGAGCCTGGGGCCGCGGTCGACGGAGTTCCACTCGTTGACCTGGCTGTCCCACATGGAGAAGCCGTCGTGGTGCTCGGCCACCGGCTCGGCGAACTTGGCACCGGACTCCGCGGCCAGCAGCGCCCACTCGTCGGGGTCGAAGCTACCGCCGGCCGACTTCAGCTTGGGCGCGAACTGCACCCAGTTGCCCGCCTTGTTCCGCGCGCCGTCGATGAAGTTGTGATACGGCCACGCCGACGGGTCATCGTAGACGCTCTTGTGATGGTTGTTCTCGCTGGAGCCCGGGTGCGCGGATACCACTCGGTGCCGTACTCGGGCGTCGCGAAGGCACCCCAATGCCAGTAGATGCCGAACTTCGCGTCCTGAAACCATTCGGGAGAGGCCGGATGCTGATCCACCGACGCCCATGTGGGTTCGTAGACGGCGGGGGCGGCTTCGGCCGGCTCCGTCACCGGGGAGAGGGTAAGGAGGGCCACGGTGAGCAGAGCGGTTCCGGCCAGAGCGACCCGATTGCGTAACCGCGACAGTTTGGTGGGGGGCACGCTGGCTCCTGTCGGTGTGCGGTCGTATCGATTCGATCCCGTGAGGACCTCAGGGTAGGAGTCGGTCTTCCGCTGTCAAGGCGGCTCTTTCTGCGTCAACCATGGCTGGTGCCGGTGGCGATGATCATGAATGGTCGACAGCGGCGACGGTCCCGGCGTTTCGACAGGCAGACGTGGAGAGCCTTTCCTGGCGCAGGTCTCGCGGGCAGGCACTGCGGGCAGGCACAAGCTTCATGTGAGAGATGAAAGTTTCATACTTATCGTGCGTCAGGGCGACGGTTTTTGCTACCTAAAACCTTCCTAACTGGAAGAGAGGGTTGCCCGTGATGCGATTGTCGCTCTTGACGGCGGTGGACGTCCAGGTGAGAGCAGGAAAAGATCAACGTATGTAGCGAACGAGCTTGTGTGTTCATGGATAAGCCTGCTTAGCAGGATCCTTAGGTATGCCTAAGAGGGAATCCGGCAAATCGGGGCAAATGCCCGATTGTCGCCGAGATGATGCTCGGCCTGCGACTGAACCTGGGCGGCTGTAGCGGGACCGGTGGCCGACGTTCGGCGGGAGCGGGCAGCGTTTGAAACCATGCGTTTACCTCCGTAACACACGTTATTGACATCACTAACAGCGAGATCTAGGCTGCGGTCGAATCGATTCGATAGAGGACATCCCGGGTTTCGCGCCCCCTCCCCCCACGAAGCCATTCCACTCACCTGTGCACCCAGCACCCACGAGTGAGGAGAGTCCGAGATGAACGTTGGCGACATCCTCCGCCGAGCCCGACTGTGGCGTTCCACGCCATCGCTTCCAGCCCATCGACCCCACCCTTGCGCGTCCGAGGAGTCAGGCGCGGACATCGCGCCCGGCAGGCGGCACGGGAGCCGCCGCGCGATCGCCGCCTTCCTCGCCGCCGGCGCACTCGTCGCGGGCCCCGTCGTGACGTCCGCCACGCCGGCCCAGGCCGCCGACCAGGCCATCGCCGTCGACTTCTCCGCCGGCGGCGGTACTCCGACCTACCGTGCCTCCGGCTGGATCTACGGCATGACTGAGAACGCGTCGGGCCCGCCCGACCAGTTCTTCACCGACGTGAAGTTCCGGTACATGCGGGCCGGAGGGGCACAGCTCGACAGCCCGGGCGGCTGGGTGTCGGGCAAGTACGACCGCCGGTGGAACGCCACCCGCGCCCAGTTGCTGCGCACCCGGTCGCTGGGCGGGGAGTTCATCTTGCTCGTCCACGACCTGTGGGGCGCCGACGGCTACCCGATCTCGCGCTTTCCCGGCGACAACGGCAACTGGACCGACTACGACAACTTCCTCACCCGCCTGATCAACGACGTGCAGGCCACCGGCGCCCCGGTGCAGTGGGACCTGTGGAACGAGCCCAACATCACGTTGTTCTGGAACCGCCCCCACTCCCAGTACTTCGAGCTGTGGCGACGCACCTACCAGCGCATCCGGGCCGCGTTCCCGGCGCATCTCATCGTCGGGCCGAGCTGCGCGTGCGTGCCCTCCACCGGCCACGCTTTCTGGAACCAGTACCTGGACTACGTCAAGGCCAACAACGTGGTGCCCGACATCATCAGCTGGCACTCCCTGCCCGGCGACCCGGTGGCCAACGTGGCGGCGGCCGACACCACGTTGAACTCCCGTGCCATCGCGCACCCGCGGCCCTACCAGATCAACGAGTACGGGGCGTCCAACGAGCAAAACCCCGCCGACGGGTCCTGGTACATCGCACGCCTGGAGCGGGCCGGCGCCGACGGCCTGCGCGCCAACTGGGCGGGCGGCGGAAACCTGCACAACGACCTCGGCAACCTGCTCGTGCGCAACTCGGCGGGCCAGTACCAGCCGAAGGGCGAATGGTGGGCCTACCGCTTCTACGGCTCGCAGAGCGGCCAGATCGTGTCCGTCACCCCCAGCGCCTCATACGACGCGTTCGCCACCAAGGCGGCCGGGACGGCCAAGATCCTGGTCGGCGGCGGCACCACGACCGGCAACATCGCCGTCAACCTGCGGCGCCTGGAGGCCACCAGCGGCATCGTGCAGAACAACCAGGTGCGGGTCGTCGCCGAGCGCATCCCCCACAACGGCGGAGGCGCCGTCACGGCTCCGGTCACCGTCCAAAACTCCGTGGTGACCCTGTCGGGCAACGCCACGACGGTCAACCTGCCGCACACCGCCATCGATGACTCCTACACCATCACGCTGCTGCCGCCCTCCTCCGACCCCGGCAACGGGCCGACGTCGGTGGTGCGCAACGTCAACGCCGGCCGGTGCCTGGACGTGCCGAACGCGACCACCACCAACGGCACCCAGCTCCAGCTGTGGGACTGCGGCACCGGCAACAACCAGCAGTGGACCCTGACCTCCGCCAAGCAGCTGCAGGTGTACGGCAACAAGTGCCTGGACGCCAACGGCCAAGGCACCGCCAACGGCACCCAGGTGATCATCTGGGACTGCAACGGCGGCACCAACCAGCAGTGGAACGTCAACGGCGACGGCACCATCACCGGCGTGCAGTCCGGTAAGTGCCTGGAGGCGAGCAACTTCGGGACCGGAAACGGAACCAAGGTGCAGCTGTGGTCCTGCACCGGCACGAGCAGCCAGAAATGGACCAGGAGCTGACCCGGTGACCGGCGAGGATCGCCAGAGCCTGTAAGGAATCCGTTTCTTCGATGAGCCGCGCCTTCGGAAGTCGCAGGACGACCCGCACATCCGAAGGACGCGGTCCGGCAAGAAGAGAGGCATCATGCCCCTAACAAGCGTGAGAAGGGCGCTCGCGGCCGGTGCGAGCGCGTTGATCGCCGCCGCCTGCCTGGTCGGCGCCGGTACGGCTCAGGCCGCCACCACCGGCCCGTGTGACATCTACGCCTCGGGCGGCACGCCGTGCGTGGCGGCGCACAGCACCACCCGTGCGCTGTACGGCGCCTACAACGGCCCGCTGTACCAGGTCAGACGTTCCTCGGACAACACCACCCGCGACATCGGCGTGCTGAGCGCGGGCGGAGTGGTCAACGCCGCCACCCAGGACTCCTTCTGCGCCAACACGACCTGCGTCATCACGATCCTCTATGACCAGTCCGGCCGCAACAACCGTCTCACCCAGGCACCGCCCGGCTTCTGGCCCGGCCCTGCCCCCGGCGGATGGGACAACCTCGCCGACGCCAAGGCGGCCCCGATCACCATCGGCGGCCAGAAGGCTTACGGCGTCTACATCGCTCCCGGCACCGGCTACCGCAACAACAACACCAACGGTGTGGCGACCGGCGACCAACCCGAGGGCATCTACGCCGTCGTCGACGGCACGCACTACAACCAGTGGTGCTGCTTCGACTACGGCAACGCGCAGACCGATGGCCAGGCCGACGACCGCGCCATCATGGAGACCGTCTACTTCGGCGCCAACAAACAGTGGGGCTACGGGGCCGGAGCCGGTCCCTGGATCATGGCCGACCTGGAGTGGGGACTCTTCTCCGGGGTCAACGCCGGCTACAACAACCTCGCGCCCATCAACCACCGCTTCGTCACCGCCGTCGTCAAGGGTGAGCCGAACCACTGGGCGATCCGGGGCGGCAACGCCCAATCGGGCGGCCTGACGACCTACTTCGACGGGCGGCGTCCCAACGGATATCACCCGATGAAGAAGGAAGGCGCCATCTTGCTCGGCATCGGCGGCGACAACAGCGTCTCGGGCCGCGGCACCTTCTACGAGGGCGTGTTGACCTCCGGCTACCCGACGGCGGCCACCGAGAACGCCGTACAGGCCAACATCGCCGCCGCCGGCTACGCCCCGGCGGGCGGCGGCACCCCGCAGCAGAACGTCCAGATCGTCGGCGGCCAGTCCAGCCGGTGCCTGGACGTGCCGAACTCGACCACCGCCAACGGCACCCAGCTCAACCTCTGGGACTGCGGCAGCGGCACCAACCAGCGCTTCACCCACACCTCCGCCAAGCAACTGCAGGTGTACGGCAACAAGTGCCTGGACGCCTACGGCCAGGGCACCGCCAACGGCACCCAGGTGGTCATCTGGGACTGCAACGGCGGCACCAACCAGCAGTGGAACGTCAACGGCGACGGCACCATCACCGGCGTGCAGTCCGGTAAGTGCCTGGAGGCGAGCAACTTCGGGACCGGAAACGGAACCAAGGTGCAGCTGTGGTCCTGCACCGGCACGAGCAGCCAGAAATGGAGCCTGCGCAGCTAACCCGCCGACACGCGGAAGGTCTGGACTCCATGCGGACCTGGCCGCGCCGGCCTTCGCGGCGGCGACGGCTGTGAGGGGCCCAGCGGCGAGATCCTTCTCGCCGCCGGGCCCATTGTTTGCGAATCGATTCGATGAGCTGGAGAGCGCGCACCTCCACCGGCAGGCCTTGACGGTGTGGGCCGACAGCACCGGCACGGGCGACGCGGGCGAACGGCTGCCAGGGCTGGGCCGCATCGATTGACGATGGGGGAAGAGCCTGCGGTGGCGGTCGGCGAGATCACGTCGGCTGCCGTCAGGCTGATGTCGAAGCTGGTCGTGGTCATCCCGGCGAAGATCGCCGCCGAGGGCGTCGTCACCGTGTTCCGAGCTCGGTGCGACCTCCCACCCGCTGCTTGAGGCGTGAACGCCGGGTCAAGGGATCCGGAGGTATCGGCGTAATCGTGGGGCCGCGTCCGCGCCATGTGGGAGGGCCCGGCCCTGACCTGTGCTGACCTGCGGGTCAGCGCGGTGCTGGTGGCTCAGGCGGGGCTGGCGCGGGGGCGCGCCGGTCCGGTCGACTCGCGTAGCGAGATCGGCGGGGCGGCGAGCATCTGGCGATGCGGGAGGCCGGGATCGGCGATGCGCTGGATGAGCAGTTCGACGGCGTGCGCGCCCAGCTCGTCGGCCAGGATGTCGGCGGCGGTGAGCGGCGGGTGCAGGTTCTCCGCCCAGCGCCGGGCGGCGACCCCGGTGAGCGAGAAATCGCCGGGCACCGCGAGATGGGCGTGCGCCAGCGCGCGGTGCATGCCGGGCATGGCGGCCTCGTTGAGGGTGGCGATGGCGGTCAGCTCGGGGTGTGTGACCAGCAGCTTCTCGACGCAGGCCCGTCCAGCCTGGGCGTCGTCGGCACAGCAGACCTGCACGCCCTCCAGGCCGCGCTCGGCGATGGCGCGGGTGAAGCCGAGCTGCGCCCGATGGCCGGGGCCGTACCCGGCGGCGACCAGTTCGGCCGAGCGGTTGATCAGGGCGATGTGACGATGGCCCAGGTCGGCCAGATGGCGTACACAGCGGGCTATCAACGTCTCGTAGTCGATGTCCACCCAGGTCATCTCGTCAGGCCGGCTGGTGTGGCCGATGCCGACGAACGGCAGCCCGACCTCCGCCAGGCGGGTGACCCGGTCGTCCTCCAGCCGGATCTCCATGAGGATGACCCCGTCGACGCGGGCACCGGTGGCCACGCGCTCGAACGAGCGGTCGTGTTCCCCGCCGGACGGCGAGAGCAGCACGTCGAGGTCGGCGCGTGCGGCGGCGTCGACCACGCTGGCCACGAAGCCCAGCTGGACGTCGGTGAGGCGCTGGCTGGCCGGGGGGATGACCAGTCCGATGGTGCGTGTCCTGCCCTCTTTGAGCGCTCTGGCCGCGGCGTTGGGGCGGTAGCCGAGCTCGTCGACGACCGCCTGGATGCGCCGCCGGGTCACCTCCGCCACCGGCCGTTTGCCGCTCAACGCGTACGACACCGTGCTGCGGGATACGCCCGACCGCTTGGCGATCTCTCCGATGTTCACCGGCACTCCTCAGCGGACTTGGCTACGACGCCTCCCCATAGTAGATGGAATCGGTTCGCCTAGAGGAGTCACGACCTGACCAGGAAGAATGGCTTTCCGGGCGAGGAGATCCCGAATGACCCATTGACGTGCATATGACATCGCCTTAGGTTCAGTCGAACCGATTCGAACAATCGGTTCGACATCGAGCGGAAACAGGCGTGTGACGCCGGTCAACGGAGGCCGGCACCGTGCGATCAACGAACTTCCCCATACCCACATCACCTGCCCCCGAAAGGACGGCCGGATCCATGTCGGCACCGAGATCAGCAGGATTGAGCAGGCGCACGCTCGGCGCGGGCCTGGCTCTCCTGGCCGCCAGTTGCCTGGTCGGCTGTTCGACCACCTCCTCCACCGAGGGCGCTGCGGGCACTGCGGCGGCCCCCAGCCAGGCGGCGGGCGGCGGAACATACACCATCTGGGACCCTTATCCGCAGTACGACAAGACCTCCGACTGGGTGAAGCTGCTGGACACCTGCGGCACCCAGGCCGGTGTGACGATCGAACGCACGGGCTACGACACCACCGACCTGACCGGCAAGGCGCTGCTCGCCGCGCAGCAGGGCAACGCCCCCGACGTACTCATCGTCGACAACCCGGTGGTGTCGACGCTCGCCGAGGCCGGCGTGCTGACCACGACCGCGGAGAACAAGCTCGACATCTCGGCGATCTCGCCCAACCTCATCGCGGCCGGGCAGAGCGGCGGCAACACCTACGGCGTCCCGATCGGGGCCAACACCCTGGCGCTTTACTACAACAAGGCGGTGCTCGACAAGGCGGGGGTGGACATCGCCTCCGTCAAGGACTGGGCCTCGCTGACCGCAGCCCTGGAGAAGGTCACGGCGACGGGCAAGAAGGGCATCACGTTCTCCGCCATCGGCACCGAGGAGGGCAGCTTCCAGTTCCTGCCCTGGTTCTGGGGTTCGGGCGCGCAGCTCACCAAGCTCGACTCGCCGCAGGGCGTGTCGGCGGTGGCGCTGTGGACCGACTGGCTGAAGAAGGGGCTCGCCCCGAACTCGGTCATCAACAACACGCAGACCACCAGCTGGCAGGAGTTCGCCAGCGGCGAGTACGCCTTCGCCGAGAACGGCACTTGGCAACTGGCCAACGCCAAGGAGGCCGGCTTCGAGTACGGCATCATCCCGGTGCCGGCCAAGGACGGCGGAACCGCAGCGGCGCCCACCGGCGGCGAGTTCGTCAGCGTCCCCGTCCAGCAGGACACGGCGCGCTACGCCACCTCCCAGAAGCTGGTGACGTGCCTGACCAGTACCGACAACTCCTTCGCCACGGCGACGGCGCTGTCGTACATCGCGCCCACCGACCAGGTCCAGACCCGGCAGAGCACCGAGAATCCCGAGCTCGCGGTGTGGGTGGAGGCGGTCAAGGCGGCCAAGGGTCGTACCGGCGACGACCTCGGCACCAAGTATCCGAAGATCTCCGAGCCGATGTGGGGCGCGGTGCAGGCGGCACTGAGCGGGGCCAAGCGCCCCGAGCAGGCGATGACCGATGCGCAAACCGCGGCGGCAAGCGCGATCCAGTAGGCCCGGATCATGAGTCGAATCACCCAGGCACCCACCCGGCGCCCGGCTCCTGCCAACGGTGGCCCCATCCCGAACGGATCGGGCCACCGGAAAGCGGCCCGACGGGGGTCGGATCGGTGGGTGGCATGGGGCTTCCTGGTACCGATCATCGTCTATCTACTGGTGTTCTACGCCTACCCACTGTTCCGCAACGTGGAGCTGAGCCTGCGCGACTACACGGTGCGCTCGTTCGTCCAGGGTGACGCGCCCTTCACCGGGTTCGCCAACCACGTCGAAGTGCTCAAGGACGCCACGTTCGGGCCCGCGCTGTGGCAGACCGTGGTGTTCACCGTGGTGTCATTGGCCTTCCAGTTCACCGTCGGACTCGCCCTGGCCCTGTTCTTCGTCAGGAACTTCCCGCTGTCGGCGACGTTGCGCGCCCTGTTCCTGGTGCCGTGGCTGCTCCCGCTGATCGTGTCGTCCTCGACCTGGGCCTGGATGCTCAACAGCGACTCCGGCGTGGTGAACGCGGTACTCGGCGCGTTCGGGGTCGGCCCGGTCAACTGGCTGACCTCGCCGGACTGGTCGCTGTGGTCGGTGATCGCCGCCAACATCTGGATCGGCGTCCCGTTCAACCTGGTGATCCTCTACTCCGGCCTCCAGTCGATCAGCCCTTCCGTCTACGAAGCCGCCGCCTTGGACGGCGCGTCGGTCTGGCAGCGGTTCTGGAGTGTGACCTTCCCCCTGCTGCGCCCCGTCTCGGCGATCACGCTGCTGCTCGGGCTGGTCTACACGCTGAAGGTGTTCGACATCATCTGGATCATGACCAAGGGCGGGCCGAGCGGCTCCTCCACGACCCTGTCCACCTGGTCCTACCGGCTGGGTTTCGGGAACCTGGTGCCGTCCTTCGGCCCGGGAGCCGCGGTCGGCAACATCCTGATCGCGATGGCGCTGGTCTTCGGGTTGTTCTACATCCGCCTCCAGCGAAGGCAGGACCTCTCATGAGCACCCCGCGCCGCTGGTGGAAGACCGTGATCGGGCTCGCGCTGACCGGCGTGATGCTGTTCCCGGTCTACTGGATGATCAACGTGTCGTTCACCCGGGACCGGGACATGCGCAAGAGCCCGCCGTCGTGGTTCCCCGTACACGGCACCCTGGACGGCTACCGCGCGGTCCTCGACCAGCAGCTTCCCTACCTGGGCATCAGCCTGGTGGTCGGGCTGGGGACGGTGCTGCTGACCTTGGTAATCGCGGCCCCGGCGGCGTACTCGCTGGCCAAGCTGCGCCCGCGCGGCGGTGGCGCGCTGAGCTTCGTGCTGCTGATCGCCCAGATGATCCCCGGGATCATCATGGCGATGGGCTTCTACGCCATGTATCTCAACCTCGGTGTGCTCAACACACTCCCCGGGCTGATCGTGGCCGACTCCACCCTCGCGGTCCCCTTCGCGGTGCTCATCCTCACCACGTTCATGTCCGGGATCCCGCACGAACTCCTCCAGGCCGCCCGGGTGGACGGCGCCGGAGCCGTGCGGACCTTCTGGTCGATCGTCCTGCCGGTCAGCCGCAACGCGATCATCACGGTGTCGCTGTTCGCGTTCCTGTGGGCGTGGTCGGACTTCATCTTCGCCAGCACGCTGGACAGCGGAGGAGACCACCAGCCGATCACCCTGGGCATCTACCACTACATCGGCAACAACAACCAGCAGTGGAACGCGATCATGGCCACCGCCGTCGTCGCGTCGATACCCGCAGTCGCTCTCCTCGTCATCGCACAGCGCTACGTCACCGCCGGCGTGACCGCGGGCGCCGTCAAGGACTGACCGGGCTCTCCTCCCACCCGAAACCTCCCACACGAAAGGACCATCCCTTCATGACCGCCGCCGCCACAGGCCCGGTGTTCTCCCTGCAGGAAATCCCGTTCAGCTTCCGCGGGTCCTGGTTCGGCTTCTCACCGGTCATCGGCGAGAACACCTACGCCCAGGACGTCCACCTGGTCTCCCACCAGACCGGCATGCACCCGATCCTGCGGCTGGTCCCCACCGCCGACAGCGTCGTCACCGCCACCCCGCACCAGCTCACCTGGGACTGCGCCCCCGGGCGGATCGACCTCGCCTACGAGAACACCGACACCGTGCGGGTGCGCGGACGCGGAGTCGACCTGCGACTGCTGGCCGCCGACCCGGTCCTGACGCCATTCAGCGGTCCCTACTTCTTCCAGGACCCCCGGGACGGGTCCGCGGTCTTCACCGTCTACCAGACCGGGCGCCGCTACCGCGTCACGCTCCTGGCCGGGCGGATCACCGAACACCTGGGCGCGCAGGAGCTCGGCACCACCGAGCGGGGCGTCGTGGTCACCGGGGACCGGGACGCGTGGGAGATCGCCATCGAGGAGTTCGAGACCGCCCGCCCCCCGTACACGAGCGAGTACGGCTTCGAGCAGGTGGTCGGCGCAGCCCGGCGCGACTACGAGGAGTACCTCGACACCGTGGCGCCCTGGCGGGACGACCGGACACCCGCCGCCGAACTCGCCGTCTACGTGCTGTGGTCGGCCACCGTACGCACGGCGGGGTTCGTCACCCGTCCGGCGGTGCTGATGTCCAAACACTGGATGGACAAGGTGTGGAGCTGGGACCACTGCTTCAACGCGATCGCCCTCGCCGAGGGGCTGCCCGCGCTGGCCTGGGACCAGTTCCGGCTGCCCTTCGACCACCAGGAGGCCACCGGCGCGCTGCCCGACTCGATCACCCACTCCGAGATCCTGTACAACTTCGTCAAGCCACCCATCCACGGCTGGGTCCTGCGGCATCTCCCGCCAACACCAGGAGAGGAACGAGCCGACATCTACCGCCTGCTTGAGCGGTGGACCACCTTCTGGCTCACCGCCCGGCGCGTGCCCGGACACGAACTGGCCCACTACCAGCACGGCAACGACAGCGGATGGGACAACGCGACCACGTTCGCGCCCGAACGCGTCGTCGAGACGGCCGACCTGGCGTCGTTCCTGATCCTCCAGATGCGCACGCTCGCCCGCCTGGCCACCGAACTCTCCCTGCCCGGCGAGGCGGCCCGCTGGTCGCAGGCGGCCGACCGGATGCGCGAGGCGATGCTCGCCCAACTGTGGCGCGACGACCGGTTCGCCACCCGGAGCGCGAGTTCGGAGGAGACCTGGACCAGCAGCAGCCTGCTCGACCTCATGCCGATCGTGCTGGGCGAGGAGCTGCCCCAGCACGTCCAGACGGCTCTGGCCTCCAGGATCAAAACCCACCTGACCGAATACGGACTCGCCACCGAACTGCCGACCTCACCGCACTACCAGGACGACGGCTACTGGCGCGGCCCGATCTGGGCCCCTTCGACAGTCCTGATCGAGGACGGCCTCCGCCGGGCCGGCCAGACCGTCCTCGCCGACGAGGTCAGCGCCCGGTTCCGCGCCCTGTGCGAGAAGTCGGGATTCGCGGAGAACTTCGACGCCCGCACCGGGACGGGGCTCCGTGATCGCGCCTACACCTGGACGGCCAGCGCGTATCTCATCCTGGCCGCCGCCCACATACGCCGGGTTGGGTGATCACGCGGTGAGTGGAAGGGGGCGTCCGCCGAAGCGGATGCCCTTTTCGCTGCGGACGCGGGCGCGTTCTCGGCGTTGGGCGGCCAGGGGGTGGCGGGCGCCTGCGTTGCGCCAGCGCAGATAGCCGTGCAGGACCCGGGTCTGCACCGTGAACCACGCCGAGATTGCTGGAGGATTTGCCCGCGCGCACGAGCTGAGTGCCGAAGGTGTGTCGTAGTACGTGCGGGCCGAACGGCTCGGCCGGGTTGTTGCTGGCCGTCGCATTCTGGCGGCGCGTCGCCACCGAGATCGCTGGTGACGCGTGGACGGGGGAACGCCAGCCGGTGCCGAACCGGCCCGACGTTCCCCCGGACGTGTGGATCTCCTTCACCACTGCCTGACCAGGTATCAAACGGGAACGTAACCGACGGGGCCCGTGGTGAGCGTGCCCCGCCTCTACGTCAGGAAGATCACGAGACGCGAGTGACCTGGGAACCGCGATCTATGACCGGGAGTCGCAGCGCTGCTGGATCCCGGCCATGAGCGCGGGCCATCTTCCCTGAAAAGGGGCCAAGTATCGAGAAAAGTCTCAGTCAGAGGTCTTTCCAGGACAGGGCGAGCGTGGTGTGGCGCTTGCGGATGAGCAGCCCGCCGTCGGGCGGGTCACCCCGGTAGGCGTCGATGCGCAGCCCCGTCGTCATGGGCCTGTCCGCCATGTCCCACGCCTGGATGTGGGCGACCATCTCGCGCGCCAGCCGTATCCTGTCCGGTCCGTGGCCGCGCGCGATCAGGGTCCCGTCCGGTGACGGCTCCAGCAGGCAGAGGCTGTCGCGCTCGACGATGCCGACGGCCATCCTGAACCCCGTCATGTCGAGCGGGGGTGAGGCCAGCCAGCCGGGCCGCGCCTCCGAGATCGTGCACCAGCGGGGCTCGTGCACCGCCAGCCACAGGCTCAACCCGTCGAGGAGCTGGGAGAGGCCGACGCTGATCTCGGTGGACAGCTCGACCACGGGCCCGTCGAGCGCCCCCAGCACGTCACCGATCTCGCTCGCCTCGGGCAGCGAGATCGTCAGATCGGACTCCCGGTCCAGCACCAGGGTCGTCTCTGGGCCCGCGAAGGGCCCGCGCATCCGCATGAACCCGCAGGGCAGCACCGAGCGGCTCGTCCAGTGCCCGTTGTCCCGCTCCATCGCCACCGAGCGCTGCACCCCGCGCAGGTCCAGCGGGGCGACGAGACGCCCGCCGGGCGCGAGCTGCTCCAGCCACGCCGGGGCGAGATCCCACACCCCGACGGTGGCGATCACCCGGTCGTAGGGCGCCTCGGGAGGGAACCCCTCGGAGCCGTCGCCGCACACCAGCCTCACCTCCGGGTGGCCCGCGACCGCCAGGTGCTCCCCGGCCGGCGTCATCAGGTCGGGGTCGATGTCGACGCTCACGACCAGGCCCTCCGGTCCCGCCAGGTGGGCGAGCAGGGCGGCGTTGTAGCCCGTGCCCGTCCCGATCTCCAGCACCCGCTGCCCCGGCTCCACGCCGAGCTGGTCGAGCATCAGTGCCATGATCGCAGGCTGGGAGGAGGAGCTGATCGGATAGCCGTCGGCGTCGCGCTTGGTCACGATCGCGTCGTCCTGGTAGACGGCCTCCGCCGCGAGCTCCGGCAGGAACACGTGGCGCGGTACCGTTCGCATCGCGTCGACCACGACCTCGCTGATTCCCCGCGCGCTCACCTGCGAGATCAGCGCTTCCCGTAACGCGTGCCACTCAGCCATCGCCGACCTCCGTGCCGTATGCGTAGTGCCCTGAGTTATATGCCCCCGCACATGTCGAACCTCCCCGTGGCGCGTTGCCGCCCGATGCCCCGTCCGGAATCGGGCGGGAAAGCGCACGGGTCCCGGGGGCCGTGACGGTACCCCTCATACGAGTGTCGCGCAACGCCCCCGCAGGCGCCGCGCAACGCCTGTCACGGCCAGGAATTCTGAGCTCCAACTGACGGTGGATGTCAGTGGTACGGGCCTACACTCCCGGTATGAACAGCGATTTCGACTTCCTGCACGGCAGCTGGGACGTGGTCAACCGCAGGCTCGTCAACCGCCTGAGCGGGAGCGACGAGTGGGAGGAGTTCCCCAGCGTGGCGGTCTGTCACGGCTTCTTCGAGGGGGCCGGCATCTTCGACGAGATCGTCTTCCCCACGAAGGGGTTCAGGGGGGCGACGCTGCGGATCTTCGACACCCAGCGCGAGCGGTGGGCGATCTACTGGGTCAACAGCGAGTCCGGCACTCTCCAGGCGCCCGTCTTCGGCACGTTCACCGACGGGAAGGGCGTCTTCTACGGCGACGACTTCCACGAGGGCACGCCCATCCGGATGCGGTTCGTGTGGTCGGAGATCACGCCGGTATCGGCCCTGTGGGAGCAGGCCTTCTCCGCCGACGGGGAGAAGACCTGGGAGACCAACTGGACGATGGCCCACACCCGCCGCGCGTGACGGGCCGGTCCTCCCCACTCTCCGGCGGCGGAACGGAAGTCCGGGCACCGCCCCACGTCGTCCATCGAATGGGCCGCGACGATCTCGTTCGACACCGCGCTCGTCCGTGACCCGCGCCGGGCCCGTGACCCGCGCCGGGACGGAGACCCGTGCCCGCGCCGGGATGGGGACCCGTGAATCGGCCCGGGCACGGGGTCCGGGCGGGTGGAGGGCGGAATCGGCCGCCCTCCACCTCCGGCCCTGGGAGCGTGGACCGCCGTCCGGCATTCGGGGGACGGAGCCGGACAGCCATGAATCTAGGCGTCCGCCAACAGGATGTATGCGTAGAAATGCATGCTTACTGCAGGCAGAACTCGTTGCCCTCCGGATCGGTCATGACGGTCCAGTACTCGCCGTTCTCCTCCGCCGTGCGGACCTCGACCGCGCCCAGGGCGGCGAGCCGCCCCACCTCCGCCTCCACGAGCTTGCGGCGCTCCTCCAGCGGCGTGCCGACCGGGCCGCCCACGTTGAGGTCCAGGTGGACGCGGTTCTTGGCGGTCTTGCCCTCGGGCACGCGCGCGAAGTAGACGCGGGGGCGCCCCTCGGCCGGATCCACGATGGCCGACCAGTTGGAGCGCTGCTCCTCGGGGATGCCCTGGGAGTCCTCCCAGGCCTCCCAGCTGCCGAACCCCTCGGGGGGCGGCTGGAGGCGGTAACCGAGGGCCTTCGCCCAGAAGGCGGCGAGCGACGGCGGATCGTGGGCGTCGAAAGTGATCTGGATCTCCATGGAACTCCCTATGCCCACTCGGCGAGGATTCTGGCCTCCTCGGGATCGCTTCAGAGCGGACGGCTCGCGATCGGAGGGTGCTCCAGCAGGTGCACCCGGGCGGTGCCGATGTCGAAGTACAGGCCGACCAGCTCCAGGTGCCCGGCGCGGAACAGCCGGTCCACCTGCGGATAGGTCCGCAGGTTCTCCAGCTGCTGGATCACGTTGACCCGGCAGAGGCGGTCCAGCGGCCCGTCGTCCTCACCGGCGCTCTCGCCCGCGATGAACCGCGCCAGGGTGTGGTTGCCGTGGCGCAGCCAGCGGCCGAACGCGGGCAGGCCCGCCGCCTTCTCACCCCCGCTGAGCAGCGCGGCCATCGCCCCGCACCCCGAGTGCCCGCAGACCGTGATGGTCCGGACGTTGAGCGTGCCCGTCGCGTACTCGATCGCCGCCGCCACCGAGTCGTCCGCCGGCACCGACCCCAGCCGGGGCACCAGGTTGCCGATGTTGCGGACGGTGAACAGGTCGCCGGGGCCGCTGGCGGTGATCAGGTTCGGCACGATGCGGGAGTCGGCGCAGGTGATGAAGAGATGCGAGGGCTCCTGCCCGCGGGCCATGTCGTGCAGGAGGGGGCGGACCAGCGGCGCCGTACGCCGGTGGAACTCCCGGGCCCCGGCCAGCAGGTCGGGCACGGCGGGGCTGTCGTCGCGGGGCGCGAGCCGGGCGGCGACCAGCGGCTGACGGCCCGTCCGCTGCCCGTTGCGCCGGTGGGACCAGGGCAGCCACCACCGGTCGGGAGCACGGGGCGGGGTCTTGGCGGGAAACATCCGGACCCCGCTGGCCGCCATGGAGTACCACTCGTCGTGGATCTCGTCGATGTCCACGGTCCCGCCGCCGCGCTCGTGCTCGTTCCGCCAGTCGTGGATGGCCTCGAAGGCCGCGTTGTCCATGAAGTCGATGTTCAGGTCGAGGTCGACCGCGGCCCCCGCGGGAATGGCCCGCAGCTCCGAGGTGAGCGTGGGCACCCCCAGGAAGGTCAGCGAGCCGGCGATCACCACGTGCCAGCGGCCGTCGGGCTCGGCCATGGCCCGCACGGTCACCCGGGTGAGGCGGCGCAACGCGAACAGCGCGGCGAGGCCGAGACCGACCAGCACACCCTCGGCGAGGCCGAGCAGCACCACCCCGGCCATCGTGACGACGTACACCGGGACCTCGCTGTGGCCACGCAGGTTGCGCAGATGCCCCATGTTGACCATCTGCACGCCGATGAAGACCAGCAGCGCGGCCAGCGCCTCCATCGGGATCAGCGCGATCATCCACCCCAGCCCGACCGCGAACAGCAGGATCCAGACCCCGTGCAGGACCGTGGACCAGCGGCTGCGGGCCCCCGCGCGGACGTTGGTGGTGCTGCGGACGATGACCCCGGCCACGGGCAGCCCGCCCAGCGCGCCGGTCACCATGTTGGCCACGCCCTGGCCGGTGAGCTCCCTGTCGAGGTCCGAGCGCCTGCCGTCGTGCAGCTTGTCGACGGCCACCGAGCAGAGCAGCGACTCCACCCCGGCCAGCAGGGCCACGAGCAGCACCGACGCGATGATCCCGTGCCAGTCGCCCTTGGGCCAGACGGGGCCGGCCCAGGAGTCGAGGCTGGCCGACAGGTCGATCCTGGTGACCTCCCAGCCGAGCGCCCAGGCGGTCACGGAGGAGGCGAGCAGGGCCGCCAGCGGTGCGGGGAGGGTCCGCAGCTGCTGCGGCAGGCGCGTCCAGGCGATCAGGATCGCGATGGTCAGCAGGCCGACGAAGACCGCGTGCGTGTGGTTGTGGATGATCTGCTCGGGCAGCTCGATCAGGTTCTCGATCGCGGAGCGCTGCGGGCTCCCGCCCAGCACCACGTGCAGCTGGGCGAGGGCGATCACCACGCCCACCCCGGCCAGCATGCCGTGGACCACGGCGGGGGAGACCGCCAGCGCCGCGCGGGCGACCCGGCAGACGCCCAGCAGCAGCTGCAGGGCGCCCGCGAGCAAAGTGATCATGCAGGTGGCCCGCCAGCCGTACGTCACCACGAGGTCGGCCACCACCAGGGAGAGCCCCGCCGCCGGTCCGCTCACCTGGACGACGGAGCCGCCCATCAGGCCCCCCACCACGCCGCCCACCACGCCGGCGATGAGGCCCGCCGCCAGTGGCGCTCCCGAGGCGACCGCGATGCCCAGCGAGAGGGGCACCGCCACCAGGAAGACCACCAGGGAGGCGGGCAGATCATGCCGCAGCACGGGGGCGAGGCCACCCGCTGTCAGAACACCGTCGCTCTTCGTGTCCGTCTCCATGGGGCAGACCCTACGGTGCTGCCCCTCGCCACTCGGGCGTTTACCCGAGGCTTTTACGGAGGACGGAAAGAATCAGCGGTAATAGTCGGGGTAGTCGGGCTCCTGGGACCGGTGGTGGTTGCCTCGCGACCCGGCCCGGTCTCGTGCCTCGGTGCCGGTGGCCGCGGCCTCCGGGGCCGGTGCCGTGCCGTAGAGCTCGCCGTAGCTCGGCCAGCTCGCCGCGTCACTCCCGTTGGGAGTGCCGGGCTCCGGCCACGCGGCCGGGCTGGCAGGGCTGGCCTGCCGGGGCTCGTAGCCGTATCCGCCCGTCGCCGCCCCGCCCCGCGGGGCCACCGGACGGTCCGGAGTGGGGGGGAAGGTCCGGGAGGGACCGGTCGAGGTGGAGACCGCCGGGCTCGGACCGGTGATCGCGTCGTCTTCGATGGTCGCCCAGCCCGAGCTGACCTCGTACGAGCCGGCGGGCGGAGCGCTGTAGACCGGCGTCTGGTACGAGGAGTAGGACGGGGCGGGGTCGTCGAGGATGTCGGCGGTGTTCGCCGCCGGCCAGCCCCCCGACGAGGGACTCGTGGCCTGGGCCCACGGGTTGTCCGCCACGTTGCCGGTCTTGGGCGGCTGCGGCGGGTTGCGGTAGGAGGCGGCGAGCGGGTCGGTGGCGGCGGGGAAGCCGCCGCTGGTCGTGGGGCCCATGGGCGGCATCGGGGCACCGGCACCGGGACGGCCGCCGGTCGGGCCGGGGCGGGCGCCGGGGGTGCCGTTGCCGTTCGCCGGGCTGGGCCGGGAGCCCGCGCCGTTCGCCGCGGAGCCCGCGCCACGGCGGTTGTAGGAGCCGCCGAGCGGGTCGTTCAGCGGGTCGGGCCGGGCCGGGCCGCCCTGGGCGGGCCTGGGTGAGCCGCCGTTGCCCTGGGAGGGCTGGGCCGCGGGCTGCGAGGGCGCCCTGTTGCCGCCGCGCCGGGAACTCGCCCGGGAGGGGCGGGACTCGCCGAAGGCGCCGGGAGTGGGAGCCGCGAAGGTCACGGTCTTCTGCTCGGCCAGCGAGGCGGCCGTGGGAGCCGGGTTCGGCTGGACCGGGGCGACCAGGTCGGAGAGACCGGAGGGCAGCGAGGCGGAGGCGATGGCCGGTTCGGGAGCGGGCCTGGCCGGTGGGGCCGTGGGCCGCTGCGGGGTGTTGCGGGACGGCTGGGGCCTGGTCGGCAGCGGAGCCTGCACCGTCACCGCGTCGGCGTCGGCCCGGTCGTTCTGCTCGACGGGACGGCTCGCGCCCATCCGAGCTGCCAAGGACCCTCCGAAACCGCCCTCGTCAGCCTGGAGTCGCGTCCAGTAGTCGTCGTCGTAGTCGTCCACCTGGCCGAACTCGTTCAGGCCACGCTTGCCCCTGGAGCTCGGCGGCCGCGGCTGGCGCGGAGGCTTGGGCTCGTCGAACGGGGTCAGGTCGGGGGTGAAATGGTTCATCTTCGGTTCTCTGGTGGCGAAGTCGTCGCTGGACATGGTCGGAGTCAGCGCCTCCTTCTCCGCCATCTCCCGCAGACGCTCCGCGGGGAGTGCGCTCTCCCTGCGGTTCATCGACCGCATTCCCAGTGCCACGACGACGAGCACGAGGAGCACGACGGCGACCAGGCTTACTACGACCGCGATCATTGCACCACCCTCAAGGCCATGGCCTTACAGCGGCGCCGGTGAGATCGCGCGGCCATCGACGCGACCTGCCCCCATGCATCACCTGCGCTTGGACATTGGATCTGATTGTGTCGGACCACTATGAGCGTTGTCACACCCTAAGTGAAGAATTGGTAACCATTACTACCTCCGGTGTTTGGCCAGTCACTCGATGTGCGCCGCGGTGAGCCGTCCCCAGGCGATCGTCTTGTCCGCGATGCTCTTCAAGGTCTTGTCAAGGAGAGCTCCCTTGCGAAGATCGACCTTGCCGCCGAGCGCGTAGACAGTGAAACGATAGTTCTCCTGGGCGCCGCACGGAGGGCTATAGCCCACCTTGCCGCTCGTCGTGCTTCCTTCCACGGCTCCCACCGGAACGCTACCCTCCGGTAGCTCGTTGGTGCGCGGATCGATGTCGAAAACGACCCAATTGACCTCGCCACCTGTCCGGGAGTTGTTGTCCACCACGATCGCGACGGACTTCGTCCCCTCCGGCACACGAGACCAGCGGAGTGGTGGGTTACCGGCCGAACCCTTGCATGAGTAGTCGGACGGCAGGGGGCCGCCGTCTCTGACCCGGGGGCTGGAGACGCTGATCGGCTCCAGCTGCAACCGTTCCGTCGAGGCCATGCCGTTCGCCATGCCGCAGCCCGAGGACATGACGGCGAGCGCCGCGGCCACCGCCGCTTTCGCGGTGTGCCGCGGGCGGCGTGTAGACGTTTTCGGCTGCCCCATGCCCGATGATGCTACGCGGGTCTGGAAGATGTGCAGACCGGATCGCGAGGTTCGGTGGTGGGAAAAAAGTCGGAAATCAGCGGAAATCGAGGGACGGAAGGGGCTCGAGTGCCTTCCAAAACGAGTTTTGCCGCCTCCGGCCCGTCGCCCCTCGTTCGCCGCCGCCTCAGTCGCCGCCCAGCTCCCGATAGGGCTTCCTGAGCAGGTCGGCCAGCGGGATGTGCCGCACCTTGACCGCGGGCGGCTCAAGGGCCCGCAGCAGCAGATCGGAGGGGGCTCCGGTGGCGTCGTGCCGGGGCCGCAGGCGGTTCAGCGAGACGGCGGGGGAGTAGAAGTCTCCGATCCGCTCGTCGAAGGTTCGTCCGTCGAAGCTCCGCTCCTCGGAGGTTCGCTCCTCAGAAGTTCGCTCCTCGAAGGTCCGCTCGTTCAGTGACCTGTCGCCGGATCCGGCGTCGCCCATGTCAGCTCACCGCCCCGGGGCCGAGCCGGAACAGCTCGCGCAGCTGGTCGGTGGACAGGTCGGTGATCCAGTCTTCGCCGGTGCCGACCACGCT